>JANNRQ010000176.1:0-1719 GCA_031401495.1 Gemmatimonadota bacterium | reverse complement strand
GCCGTCGCTTGTTCCGGCGACATGTAGTGCGGGGTGCCCAGCGAGAGCCCCGTTTCCGTCATGCGACCACCGGCCGCCGCACTCACTGCCAGTGCGATGCCGAAATCGGCCACCATCGGCCGACCGTCATGCAGCAGGATGTTCTCGGGCTTGATGTCTCGGTGGATCACGCCGTGCGTGTGCGCGTGGTGCAATGCACTGGCCACATCGCTGGCAATGCGCACGGCTTCGTCCACGCCGAGTAGCGTTTCGCGATCGAGTTTCGCTCGCAACGTCTCACCGTCGATGAACGGCATCACGTAGTACAGAAATCCATCCGCTTCGCCGGAATCGAACAGTGGCACGATGTGCGGATGCTGCAAGGCCGCCGTGGTCGCGATTTCCTGCACGAATCGCTCGGCGCCAAGCACGGCGGCGAGCTCCGGTTTCAGCACCTTCACCGCGACGCGCCGTTTGTGCTTGATATCCTCGGCGAGATAGACCGTCGCCATCCCGCCCTGCCCAAGCTCTCGCTCGATGCGATAGCGGTTGGACAGTGAGGCGGCGAGGCGGTCGATGGTGAACGGCATGATGGAGATAACCTACGCGCCACGCAGGGCCGCCGCGAAGGCATGCTGAGTCAGCGCTTGGAGCTGCGGCCGCCGCGCTCGTCAGGCCACTGTCGGATGATCTCGCAGATCGCGGGGCGTCATGCCCCTGTTGCGACTCGCAGACCGGCGTCCTTCCAATCAGGAAACCCCGCTTCGGCACGTCGCGCGCGAAACCCGTGCTTCCGCAGCAGCGTCACCGCATCGAGTGAGAACACGCAGTACCGGCCGCGGCAGTAGGCGACGATCTCGCGGCCAGCGGGGAGCTCTCGGAGGCGGCGCTTGAGCTCCGCCAGCGGGATCGATTGCGCGCCGGGAAGATGGCCGGCCAAGAACTCGTCGACTGGGCGAACGTCCAGTACGGTCACATCAGTGTCTCGCATCAGACGCCGCAAATCTTTCAGAGTCACCGCGGCGAGTTGGTCGCGGCCGTCAAGATACTGTTGCACCACGAGCCGCACGTCAGCGAGGCGACCGTGTCCGAGCGATTCAAGGGCCCGCAGCATGGAGACCACCGCGTCGTCCGCGAGACGGTAGTACACATACGTGCTGTCTCGGCGCGTCTCCACCAGGTGCGCCTGCCGAAGGACGCGCAAGTGCGCGCTTGTGTTCTTGATCGGCGTGGCCGTTTCCTCACCGAGCATCTCGACGGTCTTTTCTCCCTGACTGAGGAGATCGAGTATCTCAATGCGCTTCGGGCTCGCGAACGCCTGACCGATGCGGGCGAACTGCGCGTACAGGGCATCCTTAAAGTCTCGGTGGTCGGACATACCCAAGCATGAGGGGGGACGATCTTGACGTATATGCTAATACTCCATAGAATATGAGCGCAGCATCCCACTTGGGCAAGCGCGTGGCTGTGCCATGGCGACGTTGCTCTTCTCGCACCGGAGCGGACACGATGAGTACGACTACTGCGGGCGCCGCGCGCCTCGACACGACGGCGCTCGAACAGAAGGTGAAGGCGATGTATCGGGATGTCGCGCTCGATCCGCATGGCGAATTCCACTTCGAGATGGGACGACAGCTTGCCGTTCGTCTGGGCTACTCGCCGCTCGATCTGGACGCTATTCCAAGTGAGGCGATCGATTCGTTCGCCGGTGTCGGATACTACGGCGACCTCGCCGACCTC
>JANNRQ010000175.1:0-73661 GCA_031401495.1 Gemmatimonadota bacterium | reverse complement strand
AGTGCATGCCGCTGGTGAGCCAGTAGATGGGCTTGGCCATGCCGATGGTCTGCCGAGCCTGCGCTTCCGTTGTTTTGCGCGGGTCCGTGAGTGTGGCTAGGTAGCCCTTGTACCGGTCCAAGTCGCGAATTGTCGCCTCGTCAGCAATGACGAGCGCGATCATGTCGCGGCCCTCTTCGCTCTTGCCGATCACCGTGTACTTCGCGCGCGTGGGCGCGGCCTTGGCGATGGCGTCCAGATAGCGGTTGATGTCCTTGCTGTAGGTCAGCTCGCCCGGCGTGCCGACGATGCGGCCGTGGAACTTGAGCGGCGTCGGTACGGTCGCGCTCGCGGGGAGGTGATCGACCAGTTCGGTGGTGATGCGCGGGTCGCGCAGGTGCTGCTTGATGAGCGCGGTGTAGGCGGAATCGTTGGCCTGTTGGGCGAGTGCTGGCGCGGCGAAGGCAGCGGCGAGCACGAGGGCTTTGCGGAGCATCCGTTCTCCTGGAGGTTGGCGTCCTACTGTAGAAATACGCCCAGTGAGAGCCAAACGTTAGGCGGCCAGAACTACGTATTAGGTGCTAAGCGGCGCGCCCTGTGGCGCGCCGACTGGCAGATTGCCGCGGTTGTTGCTGCCTGTCTGAGGACCGGCTGGAACCGGGCTCGTGAATCTGCCCGTCGGCGGCGAAGCCGCCGCTTAGTACTTGGTACGCCGTTGCAATGACGGCTTTCAGCCGAGCCCAACGACGCGCAGCCCGCTCGCGCGCGCGGCCATGCCAAGCGCGCGGTCGTGCGTGGCCACGACGATCTCCTTGCCGCGGGTCTCGCGCCACAGCGACGCGGTGGCGAGATGGATCGCGTCGAGCGTGCCGAGTGGGGTCGGCAGCGGCTGTGCGGCCCGACGCAGGACAACGTTGGAAGGCTCGACCACCTCGACGGACTCGAGCAGGCGATAGACGGCTTCGCGCCGGCGCGCGATCTCCTCGTCGGACAAAGTGGCGACCAGGCGTAGCCGATCAATCGTGCGGAGGCATTCGACCTCCACCAGCCCGCTGGCGACGCCGGTGACGATGTCCTTCCACTCAGCCAAACGCCCCGGCTGACCGAGCACGAGGCGCAGGGCGACGGAGGAGTCGATGTAGGCGATCACCGCTCGTTCTGGCGGTCTTCGAGCAGAAGGGCGACGGCGTCGACGTTGAGCTTGAGCGGTGGCGGCAGTGGAACGTCGGACGGCTTGCGGTACAGCGGCGTGGGCTCGCGCACGACCAGCGCGCCAGCGCCGGAGGGCCGCGCTGGCGTGACTATTGCCACCGGGTTGTCCCGGTCGAGGATGGTGAGCTCGTGGCCTTTGCGGACGGACCGGAGGTACTCGCTCAGGCGTGCCTTGAACTCGGCGATGCGGACCTTCTTCATGGTCACATGATAGTCATGAGTGGTCATGAGCCGCAAGTGCCGGCGCCAGCCCGCGGGGCGGAGGCCCGCCGCTTATTACGTAAAACGCAGTTCGGAATAGAATTGACCCATCTCCAACCGAGTCTTCAGATGCGTCTTCGCACACTTGCCCTGTTAGCCGCGCTGGCCCTTCCGGCGACACTGATCTCGCAGTCGGTCGCACCTGGAACACAGGGCTTCTACCGGTTTCCGACCGTACGCGGCCAAACGGTGGTCTTCGCCGCCGAGGGCGACCTTTGGAACGTGTCGCTGAGCGGCGGGCTCGCGCACCGGCTGACGAGCCACGCAGCTGAGGAGACTGATCCAGTGATCTCGCCAGACGGCAAGACGCTGGCGTTCACGGCGCGGTATGAAGGGCCGGCCGCCTTGTACACGATGCCGATTGCGGGCGGGGCACCGACGCGCTGGACGTACGACGGCGACGCGGCGATCGCGACCAACTGGACGCCGAGCGGCAAGCTGGTGTATCGCACGCTGCAGTACACGAGCATCCCCAAGCTCGGTCTCGTGGAACTGAACCTGGTGGACGGAACGCGTTCGCTGGTTCCGCTGGCCGGCGCGAGTGAGGCGACGTATGACGCGAGTGGCCGCACCGTCTACTTCGCGCGGCCCGGATTCCACAACCAGGTCACCAAGCGCTACACCGGCGGCACCGCGCGCAACATCTGGAAGTTCACCACGGGTACGCCCGAAGCGGTGAACCTCACCGACGATTACAAGGGCGAGAGTCACTCGCCGATGTGGTTCAACAACCGCATCTACTTCGTGAGCGACCGCGACGGCTCGATGAACGTCTGGTCCATGGCGGAGGACGGGAAGGACAAGAAGCCCGTCACCAAGCACACGGGCTGGGACGTACGTGATCCGTCGCTCGGCGACGGGAAGATCGTCTACCAGCTCGCCGCGGATCTGTGGACGCTCGACATCGCGACCGGCCAGACGAAGATGATCCCGATCACGCTGGCGTCGGATCTCGACCAGCTGCGCGAGAACTGGGTGACGGATCCGTTCACGTACCTCACGGCGGCGCACCTCTCCAACGACGGAGAGCGCGTCGCGCTCACGTCGCGGGGCCGAGTGTTCGTCGCACCTGTGAAGACGGGGCGGTTTGTGCGCGCGTCGCGCAAGGACAGCGTACGGTTCCGCGACGCGGTGTTCGCGCCGGACGGCAAGTCGCTCATCGCCTTGAGCGATGAAACAGGCGAACTGGAGTTCGTGCGCGTTCCGGCGAATGGCGTCGGCAACGACGACGCCCTCACCAAGGGCGGCACGATCCTGCGCTTCACGCCGAGCGCGTCTCCCGACGGCAAGTACATCGCGTGGACAGACAACAACAATGACCTGTGGGTGATGAACGTCGCGAGCAAGGAGATGAAGAAGGTCTCCGAGAATCGCGAAGGGCTGGGCGGCATGGCGTGGTCGCCGGATAGTCGCTGGCTCGCGTTCCAGATGACGGCGTTGAACAGCTTCCAGCAGCTCAAGATCCACAGTGTGGAGAGCGGCCGAAACATCGAGCTGTCCAACAACCGCTCTAACAGCTGGTCGCCGGCGTGGGATCCCAAGGGCGAGTTCATCTACTACCTGTCGGATCGCAACTTGCGCACGCTGGTCGGCGCGCCGTGGGGCAATCGGCGGCCCGAGCCGTACTTCGACAAGGAAGTGGAGATCTACCAGGTGGCGCTGCGTCCGGGATTGCGTTCGGCGTTCATGCCGGAGGACGAAACCAAAAAGCCGCCAGTCTCGGCTGTCGGCCGTCAGGCAGACACGACAGTGAGGCCAGTACAGATCGAGGCCGAGGGGCTCCAGACGCGCATCCGTCGCGTGCCGGTTCGGAGCGGCAACTTCGACGATCTGTCCGTGAACGCCGAGGCGCTGTTCTACTCGGCGCGCGGCTCGGGCGCGGACGCCAAGACCGATCTCGCGGCGCTCAAGCTCACGAACGATAAGCCGGAGCAAATCGTTGTCGTGGACGACATCCGCAGCGTCGAGATGTCCGGCAACGGCAAGAAGATCATGGTGCGGAAAGCCGATACCCTGTACGTCATCGATGCGCGCGCCGCGAGAGTGACCGCGATCCGCGACAGTCGGGTCGACCTCACGGACTGGAAGTTCGCGATTGATGTGCGCGACGACTTCCGCCAGCTCTTCGTGGACGCGTGGCGCATGGAGCGCGACTACTTCTACGATCCCGGCCTGCACGGCGTGGATTACCAGGCGACGCTCAAGAAGTACGGCGCACTGGTGCCGCGCATTACGACGCGGGCGGAGTTGAGCGACCTGATCGGCTGGGCGGTGGGCGAGTTGTCCGCGCTGCACACGTCAGTGGGCGGCGGCGACCTGCGGCGCGGCGAAGACAACGTAGCGGTCGCTTCACTCGGCGCGAAGTTGTTCCGCGATCCGGGCAAGGGCGGATACCGCATCGAGCAGATCTATAGAACCGACCCGGACTATCCGGCCGAGCGTTCGCCGCTGGCGGACCCGGACCTGAACGTGAAGGCGGGGGACGTGATCACGGCTGTGAACGGCGTGAAGACATTGAGTGTGCCAGATATTGGAGAGCTGCTGCGCAACCAGGTGGGCAAGCAGGTGCTTGTGACGCTGGGCGACGGCGCAGGAGCGCGCGACATCGTCGTTGAGCCGATCGGGAATGAGCAGAACCTGCGCTACACCGACTGGGAGTACACGCGGCGGCTCGAGACCGAGAAGAAAGGCGAGAACAAGATCGGCTACCTGCACCTGCGCGCGATGGGCGGCAACGACATCAACCAGTTCATTCGCGAGTTCACGCCGGTTGTGGACAAGCCGGGCCTGATCCTGGATATGCGGCAGAATCGCGGCGGCAACATCGACTCTTGGGTCCTCAACTCGCTGTCACGCAAAGCGTGGATGTACTGGAAGGGCCGAGTGGGCGAGCCGTACTGGAACATGCAGGGCGCGTTCCGCGGTCACATGGTGATGCTGGTGGATCACGAAACCGCGTCGGACGGAGAAGCCGTAGCGGACGGATTTCGCCGACTCGGACTTGGCGTCGTGATCGGGACGCGTACGTGGGGCGGCGAGATCTGGCTCAGCGGCAGCAATGTGCTGAGCGACGGCGGTGTTGCGCGCGCGCCGATGAACGGCGTTTACGGTCCGGAAGGGAAATGGCTCATCGAGCAGGAGGGCCTGATCCCGGACATCATCGTGGACAACCTGCCGCACGCGACGTTCAATGGGCGGGACGCACAGCTCGAGGCGGCGATTGCGTATTTGCAGAAGAAGATCGCGGAGGATCCGCGGGCCGTTCCGCCGCCGCCGCCGTATCCGAAGAAGGCGGTGAGGCCGATACCCTGATGACTGACCTACGTTTTATGTAATAAGCGGCGCGGCACTGCCGCGCCGACTGGCGGACTCACGAGCCCGGTTACAGTCGGGTCTGAGGACTGGCCGGAACAACCGCGGCAATCCGTCAGTCGGCGGGCCGAAGGCCCGCCGCTTAGAACCTAGAACGCAGTTTGTTTGTGGTCCGCAGTTCAGGCTTTTGAGAACCACATCCTCGCCGCCGTCGCGACGAGCAGCACGGCAAAGCCGCGCTTTACCGCGAGCGGCGATGCGATCGCATTGATCTTTGCGCCCAGGAACGAGCCGAGGAACAGGCCGACCGCCATCATCAGCGCCGCGCTCACCCGAACGTTCCCTTCCTTATAGTAGTGGTACGCGCCGAGCGCCCCGACCGGGAGCAGAAAGACGGCGAGTGACGTGCCGGTGGCAATCTTGGGCGCGAAGCCGGCGAAGAAGATCAACGCGGGCACGATGACGATGCCGCCGCCGATGCCGAAGAGGCCGGCCAGGATGCCGGCACTCAGGCCGATAAGTACAAAAACCAAATTCTGAGACACGACGAGTCAGGGCATAGGGTTTGGCGTGAGGGTGTAGGGTACAGGGCACCCAGACCCTCCGTCACGCTGGTGTAGCTCGCGGTGGTCAGTATACTCAGAACCAACGCACTAGAGGGGGCTCCATGGAACAGAAGCGCAATGCTGACGCATTGGTCGTCTGGATCCTGAGCGTGCTCCTGGCCGCGGCGTTTGCGACCACTGGCATCGCGAAGCTCACAGGCACGGAACCGATCGGCCTTCAGGCCGCGGCCATGAATGGATTCCCATCGTGGATCCGGACTGTCGTCGGCGTGGTGGAGGTGGTCGGCGCCGCCGCGATTCTCATCCCGCCAGCCGCGGCGTTCGCCGCGAGCTTGCTGGCGATGCTGATGATCCCGGCGACCATCACGCAGTGGATCAGCGGACAGCCGGGCGTCTTGGTGCCGATCGTGGCGATGGTGCTGCTCCTCGTCGTTGCGTGGCGGCGCAATCCGGCCGCGGTGCGCGCCGGCTACGACGTCGCGATGCACACGCCGCGTCCCCTGCTGCGTGAGGGCGTCATCGTCGGCGCCGTGGGCGCGACGGTGATCGCCGGGTGGTTCTTCTTCGTGGACATCGTCGCGGTAGAAGCGTTCTTCACGCCGCGCACGCTGGGCAGCGCGCTCATGGCGGTGTTCCAGGTCCGCGACGTCAATCCGTTTGTCGCGGTCGCGTCGTATACGGTGTTCCACTATGCCGCATTCGTCGTGCTGGGACTTACCGCGTCGATGATCGTGAACTACGCCAGGCGCGAGCCGTCCATCCTGCTCGGCTTCGTCATCCTGTTCGCGGCGACGGAAGTGGGCTTCTACGCGTTCGTCAGCCTGCTCCAGCAGATCACGGCGTTGGGCTCACTGGCGTGGTACAACGTGATGGGCGGGAACTTGATGGCCGCGGTTGCCATGGGCGCGTACCTGCTGCGCGCGCACCCGGAGCTGCGTGGCGAGTTCAAGCGCGCGCTGGATGGTGCAACGACGTCGTAGGTATTAAGCGGCGCGGCCGAACGTCCACCGCTTGATACCTGAAACGCAGTTGGGTTCAGAGACCAAGCCGCAACAGAAGCATCGCATTCAGTGGTGGCAGCACGTAGTAGCGTGCCTCGCCAACGCTGACATGCCCGCTTGCAAATCGGCGCGCGTTCAGCGCGTTGTTCACGTGCAGCGACACGCCACGTCCTCGGTTGTTCCAGTGCGCCGTAAGGTCAAGCGTGTATTGCGCCGGCAGGGTGAGCGTGTCATCGCCCGTGTTGTTCAGGTGCGAGGCTCCGACGAAACGGCCGGTGGCGCCGAGCGAGATCGAGCTCGAGACGCTCATCGTGGTCCAATGCGTCGCCGTGAGCTCCGGTGTCAGGAGCGGCGGCACTTCCATATATGAGGTGGCCGTAGCGTCGTCGGTGAAGCTGGCGATGCGCGCGCGCATGAGCGTTGCGGTCGCGCCGGTGCGGAGCCGGTCCACATGCAACGACCCGTCAAGCTCCAGGCCGCGGCGCCAGCTCGACGGAACGTTGGTCCGCAACGGCGTGCCGATGTAGCTGAGTTGGCCGACAGGAAGGATTTCGTTGCGGAACTCCATTGCAAACACGTTGGCGTCCAGCGACCAGTGCTTGGCGCGCTTGCGCAGTCCAATCTCCGTGTCGTGCACGCGCTCGGGCCTGACAGTTGACAGCGCGCCGACGAATGCGGCGTTGGTGGTGTCGATGTTGTCGAACCCGGCGAACATGTCGCTGCGCGCGGGCTCCCGGCTGTTCATTCCAAACGACGCGTAGCCGGTGAGTGACGGCGACAGGCGCACGGTGGCGCCAAGTTTCGGATTGAGGAACGACCAGCAAATGGACGAGCGGCCGATGCCCGCGTTGATGTCCGGCCTGTAGAAGAACTGCGCGCGGCGGCCCTGCAGGTCCGCGAAGATCGTCGTGCGGTGGCCGATATCTCGCTCGACCTTGGCGAACACGCTGGCGTCCCGCTTGCGGCCCGTATTCCAATACAGGTTAGAGAAGCCGGTAGAGCGATCGAAGGCGTAGTGATCGCGCGCGTAGCTGTTGATGTTTCCGCCCACCGTGACGCGGTTGTCACCCAGCGCGAAGTTCGCGACCGACGTAGCGCCTACCCAGGCGAAGTCGAGATTGAAATTCCAGATCACGGGCGATGTGATGCTGCAGTCCAGGTCCACGCAGACGTTGTAGTTGCCGGCGGCGCTGATCCGGTAGATGGTGTTGGCGATGGACGCGCCGTTGCCCAGGTCGCGCGTGTGCGACAGCGCCACGACCTGTTCGGTGAAGCGGTCGGTCTCGTCCGCCCGCAGGAGGTTCGAACGCGGATCGGCAGCGATCTCCGCGCGCGTGGCGCCGACGTACGCCATCGTGTCAGCGAAAAGGCCAGCGATGGCGGTGAGCTTGATGATGTCGCGCTCGCCCAGCCACCCGACGCTGGCGAACGCCGAGCGCGCGTCCACTCCGGAGTGACGCCGGTATCCTTCGGACCGGATGGCCGACGCGCGCGCGTACGCCGCGAGCGCTCCGTCGCCGCCGGCGGAGTACTCGACGCTGCCGCGCAGCGTGCCGAACGAGCCCGCCTGAATCTGTGCCTCGGCGCCTTGCCCGGATCCAGAGGCGCTGAGCGGCGTGCTCTGGAGGTTGATCGAGCCGCCGTATGACGCCGACCCGGGCGCACTGGTGCCGACGCCGCGCTGCACCTGCACGGAGCCCACGCTGTTGGTGAGGTCCGGGAAGTTCGCGAAGTACAGCACTTGGTCTTCCGGGTCGTTCAGTGGAATGCCGTCGAGGGTGAGGTTGATGCGCGACTGGTCGATGCCGCGGAGCCGCATGTAGCTGTAGCCCCAATAATTCCCGGTCTCCGCGTACGATGTGAGCGACGGCGTGCCTAGCAGCATGAGTGGCACGTCCTGGCCGAACGAGCGGCGCTGGATCTCCGCTGCGTCGAGTGTCTTGGCGGATACGGGCGCATCGCTGCGCGCACGGATGGCGCTGACGGTGACGGTCTCGAGTTGGCGGGTGGTGTCTTTCCGAGTGGTATCGGAAACCTGCGCGGACGCGACGAGTGGCATGCACGCCACGAGAATCAGAGTTCGCATGTGGACTCCCTACGCCGGTATGAGCCGGATCAGGTTCGTCGGGTTTGATCTCAGCACTCACACCTGGTGTGTGAATGCACCCCGGTCACCTGACAACCTAGTGAAGGGAACTGCGTTTTAGGTAGTAAGCGGCGGCCTTCGGCGGCCGACTGGCGGATTGTCGAGCCCGGTTACGGCCGGATCTCAGGATTGAGATCTGAGGCGGAAGAGGAGGCGGATGAGCATGCGCCTGATCACGTCGACTGCCGCATCCAGACGCTTGTACGCCTCGCCCGACAGGTAGTCGAGGTTTCGGGCGACATGCAGGTGGCTGGTCACCTCGGCCGTGGAGCCGATCGACATTTGAAGAAATCGCGCAGTGTCGGCCTTGCTGCCGCGCCCGAATCCTTCGGCGATGTTGGACTGGATCGAGAGGGCAGCGCTGCGCAATTGCCCGGTCAATCCAAACCGCTCGTCGCTCGGGAAATCTCGCGTGGTCTTGTAGACCTCAAGAGTGAACTGGTCAGCCAGATGCCAGACCCGAAGTTTACGGAAGTCCTGCATTGGGGAATGGTGCAAAGAACTCCGCAAACCTCGTCACCATTTCCTCGCACCTCGTACCCGAATCCCGGCCGGAGGCACACTGGTGAATCTGTGAGTCGGCGCGGCGGAGCCGCGAAGCGTACTACTTGGTACGCCCTTCGCGCTTTCAGGCCAATCAGCGCCCGTCCCATCGTTGACCCCTACCAGCCCGAGCCTTACTATTGCTGGTGCACCCGGGGACCCGGCTTCGCGCCAGGTCCCCTTTTTCGGTCGGTCGGCAGTACTCGGTATCAAAAGCCCGAACTCCGAACCACCACCAATCTCTACACAGCGAGTATCAGGAATGCGCACCCAGGGCGTGGTAAAGTGGTTCAACGATTCAAAGGGCTTCGGCTTCATTACCCCGGACGGCGGCAGCAAGGATTGCTTCGTCCACTACTCGGCGATTTCGGGCAACGGCTTCAAGTCGTTGGCTGAAGGCGACCGCGTAGAGTTCGACGTCGTGCAGGGCCAGAAGGGCCCGGCGGCTGAAAACGTCACCAAGGTCTAAGTATCCCGATGTGAGCTTTGGGCTTTGGACGCTGCTCACGCGGCGTTCAAGGCCCAAAGCGTTTTCAGGACTCTCTTTTTAGACAGGAAATGGCGAAAGAAGAAGCAATTCAGCTGGAAGGCACTGTCTCCGAAGTACTGCCGAACGCGACGTTCCGCGTGACCTTGCCCAATGGGCATACGGTGTTGGCTACGCTTGGTGGCAACATGAGGCGGTTCCGGATTCGTGTGTTGCAGGGCGACCGGGTGACTGTCGAAGTCTCGCCGTACGACCTGACGCGTGGGCGGATCACGTTTCGGCACAAAGTCTGACAGCGTAGTTGGTGTTAGGCGGCGCGGCGCCGCCGCGCCGACTCGCAGATTCTCAACGCTTATTACGGCCGGTTCTCAGACCCGACGGCAACGGGCTGGCGAATCTGCCAGTCGGCGCCGAAGGCGCCGCCTAGTACTTAGAACAAAGCATCGAGGCCTCCAGCGACCCTGCCGTCATGATGCTTGCTTTCGAGTGGACCGCTGCCATCATCACGGCCCTCAGCGTTTACCTCCAGGCGCGCGAAAACATCTGGAACTGGCCCACGGCCATTGTCAGCGTCACGATGTACGCCATCGTGTACACGAAGTCAGGCCTGTATTCGGACGCCGGACTCCAGATGTATTTCCTGGCCACTTCCATATATGGGTGGTACCACTGGCTGCGCGGTGGAACGGGCCACACGGTGCTGCACGTCAGTTCAGCGACCAAGCGCGTATGGCTTTGGTGCCTCGTGCTCGGTGTTTCGTTCTACGTCGTTTCGGTCTCGATCACGTCGCACATGGAGGGCGTCGCCCTTCCGTATCTAGACGGGTTCACCACGACGGTGAGCCTCATTGCACAGTGGATGATCACGCGCAAACTCCTTGAGAGTTGGCTGCTGTGGATCGTGGTGAATGTGGTCTACGTGCCGATGCTGATTTCCAAGCAGCTGTATCCGACCGCGCTGCTCTACACGGTCATGCTCGGCCTGGCTGTGAAGGGCTACGTGGATTGGAGGCGGTCGTACAGGATGACAGGGGAATCATGAAGCGCGTCGTCGTCACCGGGTCTGAATCCGTCGGCAAGACGACGCTAGCGAAGCGGCTTGGCGAACACTTCGGCGTGCCAGTCGGTGCCGAGTTCGTGCGCGGCTACGCCGCCGCGCGCGGCAACAAACTCGGCTTCAACGATCATGGAATCATCGCGAAGGGCCAGATGGCTTCCGAGGACGCAGCCATCGCGCGCGCCAAGGACATTGTCATTCTCGACACGGACCTGGTGAGCACGGTCGTCTACTGTGAGCACTACTTCACGATGTGCCCGGAGTGGATACGCGAAGAGGCGACGAAGAGGGCGGGCGAACTCTACCTGCTGCTCACGCCTGACATCCCCTGGGTTGCTGACGGTGTGCGGGATCGCGGAACTCGCCGCGAAGAAATGCACGCGCTGTTTGCGGACAAGCTCGCGGCCATGAGTCTTCGGGTCGTCGAAATCCGGGGCGAACGCGAGGAGCGTTTTGCGGCGGCGGTGAAAGCGATCACCCAACCGACCGACTAGAGGTCCGTAGTTGCGGGCGCGTCAATTCGAATTCGCGAGACGCCTCGCTTGAACAGGACCCTCACACGCACCAGAAGGAACAGGGAAACGGAGGCAAGTCCGGCGACGAATCCCCACCACAGCCCAATGGCCCCCATCCCCGAGTAGAAGCCGAGCCATACGCTCACCGGCACGCCGATGATCCAGTAGCCGCTCAGCATTGCGATGAAGGGAACGCGCGTGTCGCCCAATCCGCGCAGGACTCCGGCGCCGACGGCCTGGAGTCCGTCGAATACCTGGAACAGTCCCGCGATGGGGATCATCAGTGCCGCAGTCGCGATGACCGTGGCGTCAGTCGTGTACAGCCGCGCCAGTTCTTCCGGCAGCGTCAGGAACAACACTGCGGACGCGCACATGAATCCGCCGCCCAGCATGTACGCGACGCGAGCGGCCTCGCGCGATCTCGGCGCGTCGCCTGCGCCAACTGCGTTACCGACGCGCACCGAGCCGGCGGCGGAAATGCCCAGCGGAACCATGAACGTCAGCGCGGCGAGGTTGAGCGCCACTTGATACGAGGCCACGGAGGTTGTCCCGAACGTGCCGGTGAGCAAACCCACGGTGCCGAACGCGCTGATCTCGAGGAACAGCTGGAATCCGATCGGCATACCGAGCGCGAACAGCCGGCGCAGTGGCGCAAGCCGGAAGCTGTCGCGATCGAAGCGCACCAGGTGCGGGCCCAGCTCGCGCCAGGCGAACGCCAGCAACAGGAGGGTCATAGCCCAACGGCTCACCGTAGTGGCGAGGGCGCTGCCGCTGACGCCGAGCGCCGGGGCGCCCAGGTTGCCGAAGACAAACACCCAGTTGAGCAGAGCATTCACCACGTTCGCGACGAGGACGGTCCAAAGGACTGGCGCAAGGCGGTGCTTCGCCTGGAGCACTTGGCGAAACGCGACGAACACGAGGAACGGAACGACCGCCAGGGAATTGATGCGCGAGAACATCACCGCGTCCGGAATGACGTCGGCCGGTTGGCCGAACGCGGCGAAGAGTGGTCCGGCGAAATTCATCGCCACCATCGTCGGGACGGACGTTATCGCAGCGATGATGACTCCACGTTGCACTGCGCGCCCGACTGCGCTCTCGTCCTTGGCGCCGACGGCCTGCGACACCACCGGGTCGATCGACATCACCGTGCCGATGGCGAGGGCCGCCACGTTGTAGAAGAAGAGGTTGCCGATCGCGACGGCGGCCAGCGCTCCAGCGCTCACGTGGCCGACCACGAGCGTGTCCACCACGCCCATGAACATCACGCCCACCTCCACGATGACGACCGGGACCGCAATCGTGACCAACCGTCGGAATTCGTCGCGGACTGACATGGCGAAAAGTAGAGGGCGCTCGGCTTTCGGCCTCGCCCATGTTGACAC
The DNA here is from genome assembly GCA_031401495.1 of Gemmatimonadota bacterium. GTDB lineage: Bacteria > Gemmatimonadota > Gemmatimonadetes > Gemmatimonadales > Gemmatimonadaceae > DASPMP01. The sequence continues at coordinate 61,197 of JANNRQ010000175.1, read as the reverse complement.
GGTGTCGAGGACCGGGCTACTTCCGAGCATGAACCGGTATCGCACGCCGCTCACGGCAGTGCTCCTCGTGATCCCCATCGTGGCCGGCGGGTTCCTCCTGCAGGAACCGCCGCTTCGCGTGGGCGCCCGACTCCTCTCGCAGGTCACCACACTGGTCGAGCGCAACTACGTGGACTCGCTCGCGCCTGTGGACATCATGTCGCGTTCGGCGCGCGGACTCGTGAAGGAACTGCGCGATCCGTTCACCGAACTGTTCTCGCCCCAGGAAAGCGAAGAGTTCGCGCGCGGTACCAACGGCCGCTACGGCGGCACGGGCATGCTGCTCGCGGAGGAAGAAGCGCGCATCGTCACGGTGCAGCGCGTCTTCCCGAATACGCCCGCGGAGGAAGCAGGCGTACGCGAGGGTGACCGCATTGTGGCCATTCAGGACACCTCGGTGGTCGATTGGGGCACAACGCGCGTTTCTGATCACCTGCGCGGCGTTCCCGGGACGAAGGTGAACGTTGCGTTCGGGCGTCCGGGAGTTTCACAGCCGATCAAGATCACGTTCACCCGGCGCGAAGTGCACGTGCCCGCGGTGCCGTATTCCATGGTCATCGAGGGAGTGGGCTACATCCCGCTTCAGACCTTCAACGAGAACTCCACCGAGGAAGTCGCGGAGGCGCTCCGGAAGCTCCAGTCGCAGGGCGCGCGCGCATTCGTGCTGGACCTGCGCGGAAACGGCGGCGGCATCTTCGAGCAGGCCTTGGCCGTATCCTCGATCTTCCTGCGCGACAGCATCGAGCTGGTCAGCGTCCGCGGCCGCAATGCGGCGGCGGAAGTGTCGCGTTCCAGCGGCGGCAATCTGGTGCCCACCGCACCGCTGATCGTCCTCACGGACGCCGGCAGCGCGTCCGCATCGGAGATCGTCGCGGGAGCGTTGCAGGACCACGACCGGGCGCTTGTCGTTGGCACGACAACGTTCGGCAAGGGCCTCGTCCAGTCGCTGTACTCGCTGGACGGCGGCTATGCGCTCAAGCTCACGACGGGCAAGTGGTATACGCCCAGCGGCCGCTCGATCAATCGCGCGCGCCACGTCACCGAAGACGGCCGACTTCGGGAAGGACGGCTCCTCGACGGCCAGATCGTCGAGGGCTTTGAGGATTCCGTCGAGACAGAGCAGTCGCGCGCCCGACGGCCGAAGTTCAAGACTGACGCGGGCCGCACGGTGTTCGGCGGCGGCGGGATTGTGCCGGACGTGTTGGTCCGCGTCGACTCGGCTTCGACCCTCGAGGTGGACTTCTTCAGGGCGATCGCTCCCAGAGGCGGCCAGTTGCAGATGGTCCTCCAGAACTACTCGCTCGAACTGCGCGCTACGGTGAAGGCGAATTTCGCCGTGCCGTCGAGCTGGACGGGTGAGCTACGTCGCCGGCTCGTCGCTGCGGGGGTCACGATCGAACCGCGCCTCGACAGCATTGGCTACGCGCTGCTCAGCCAGGAGCTGGTCGGTCGCGTCACGCGCCGCGCGTTCGGCGAGGCGGAGGCCAAACGTCGCGAGATGGCGGATGACCGCGCGCTGATGAGGGCAGTTGATCTGCTGGCGAAGAGCCGCACCCAGCAGGATCTCCTGCGCGCCGCTCAGTAGCCTGTCGTCCTGAGCTACGCTCAGGATGACAATCAGCGTATTAACGCCTGACGGCGTACATACGTCAGTCTCATGATGAAAGCCTGCGTCCGACTGCTGTGCGCCGCCGCGATGGTCGGCGCTGCCTCTGTGCCGCTCCAGGCGCAGGTTGGCAGCTCGACCGAGATCCTCGTCGGGAAAGTCCTCGGCCCTGACAGCCGACCACTGCAAGGCGCCCGCGTCGAGGCGACGTCCGTCGAGACGGGCGTCACACGGTCGCGCACGACGGACAAGGACGGGAAGTACACCATCCTCTTTCCGGACGGCGGTGGTCAGTACCGGGTCACGGTGCGAATGCTTGGCCTGTCGCCGTCCCAAGCGCTGGTGGTGCGCCAGACGGATGAAGACCGCCTGGAGCACGACTTCACGATGAGCACGATGGCGGCCGTGCTCGACGCAGTCGTTGTGAGCGCGCGACAGGCGCCGCGCGCCGGTGAGCGACCGGAGCCCGGCGGCACTGAACGGCTGCTTACCGGGGAGCAGCTGACCCGTCTGCCGATTGACGCCACGGACCCAAACATCCTGGCTCTGCTCCAGCCCGGCGTTATCGCTCTCACGGGGTCCGATACGTCCGCGGCGGGCTTCTCCGTGGCCGGCCAACGTGCGGATCAAAACCTCGTGACGCTCGACGGCCTGTCGTTCGGCACCGGCACCGTGCCAACCGAAGCGGTCCGCACTACCCGCGTCATCACGAACACATACGACGTTGCGCGCGGCCAGTTCACCGGCGGCCAGGTCTCCACCACGACCCGCGGTGGCGCCAGCCAGAACGCGGGCTCGTTCTCGTATTCGTTGCGCGATCCCAGCCTGCAGTTCGACGGCGACCAGTCCGCGTCGCAGTCCCTGTCATCCGGATTCACGCAGCACCAATTGAGCGGCGGGTTTGGCGGCCCGATCGTGAAGGACAAGTTCTTCTGGTACGGCTCGTTTCAGCTGCGCCGTCGCATCGACCCGCTCCAGGTGCTGACCAGTCTCGAGAATCGCACGCTGGAACAGTTGGGCACCAGCCCGGACTCCGCCGCGCGCTTCAACCTGCTCGTTGGCGGCGTGGGCGTACCCTTGAGCTTGTCGGCGATTCCGGATGATCGCCTCAACAGCAACGCGTCCGTCATCACGCGCTTCGACTGGCACCTGAACGACGATCACTCGTTGATGGTGCGCGGCAACTGGCAGGGCTCGTTGCAGGACGCGTTCCGCACGTCGGCGCTGGCGCTCCCGACTCACGCAGGCGAACAGTCGGCCAACGGCACCGGCGTGATGATGACGCTGTCGTCTGTGCTCGGCAATTTCCTGAATGAAGGTCGTGCCTTCTATTCGGCCGACGGGCGCACGTCAGAACCGTACCTGAATACCCCGGAGGGCCGCGTCCGCATTTCGTCGCAGCTCACGGACGGCACCGTGGGCGTCAGCACGCTGGAATTTGGCGGCAATACCGGCATGCCCACGGACAATCTCAACGATCAGTTTGAGCTGACGGACGAGCTGTCGTGGTTGTCGTCGAGCGCCGCACACCGCTACAAGCTTGGTGGCCTCTTCAACTACACCGGCTTCAACACGTCCAACCAGACGAACCGGTACGGCACGTTCACGTACAATTCGCTTGCAGACCTGGCCAGCAACACGCCCGCCGAGTTTCGCCGGTCGCTCACCGCCACGGATCGGCAGGGCGGCGTGTCCACAGGCGCCATCTACCTCGGCGACACGTGGCGCAAGAGTCGCGCGCTGCAGTTCACGTACGGCGTCAGGCTCGAGGGCAGCACGTACGACGGCAGGCCGCAATACAATCCCGCGGTTGATTCGGCGTTCGATCGGCGCACCGACTTCTTCCCGAAGGACGTCCGGCTCAGCCCGCGGGTGGGATTCACGTGGCAAGTGGGACTCGATACTGCGCGCCGACCGAACCAGCAGGGTCCGGGTGGCGGTGGACGCGGCGGTGCTGGCGGCGGTGCTGGCGGCGGTGGTGGTGGTGGCGGAGGCCGTGGCGCTGGTGGGGGTGGTGGTGCTGGTGGCTTCGGCCAGGGTGGCGCGGTGTCCACCACAACCATTCGTGGTGGCATAGGCGACTTCCGCGGACGCGGACCGACTCAGCTGTTCCAGTCCGCGATTGATGCGACAGGACTGCCCAGCGGACAGCAGCAGCTCGTCTGCGTTGGCGCGGGCGTTCCGGTGCCCAATTGGGCGGCCTACATGACGGATCCGTCGCTCGTGCCCAGTTCGTGTGTCGGCGGAGGCGGCGGGCCAGTCGTGTCCGGCTTGCGTCCGGCGGTCACGGTCTTCAACTCAGATTTTGAGACGCCGCGCGCCGTGCGCGCATCGCTTGGCGTCACGCGCCGCATCCAGCAGCGCTACGGCCTCTCGCTGGACTACACCTACGCGCTCGGCACCAGCCTGTATGGGCTGCGCGACCTGAACCTCGATACGACGCAGCGGTTTACACTGGCAAACGAGCTGGGCCGGCCCGTGTTCGTGCCCTCGACGTCGGTTGTTCCGGCGACAGGGGCAACGAGCCTGCTGGCGTCGCGACTCGTCACGGGCTTTGGGCAGGTCGTGGAAGCGCACTCCGAGCTGCAGTCGAAGACGCACCAAGTCACCGCGGCGCTCAACGGGGCATCGTCGCGCAACATGATCTGGAGCGTGTCCTACACGCGAATGTGGTCGCGGGACCAGACCGGTTTTTCGGGCGGCAGCTTTGGTGGTGGCGGCGGATTCGGCGGCGGCGGCGGGTTCGGCGTTGGCAGCGCGGGCGGCGGCGCCGGGACGGTAGGCGCGGGCAACCCCAACACGTTCGAGTGGGGCGTGGGCGACCTCCAGCGTCAGCACTCGGTGGTCGGCACACTCACGTGGTTGGCGAAACCGTGGATTGACATCACGAGCGTCCTGCGGGTCACGTCGGGCCAGCCGTACACGCCCCGCGTGTCGGGCGACATCAACGGCGACGGCGCTCGGAACGATCGTGCATTCATCTTCGACCCATCCAACCCCGCGATCGCGTCGGACACCGCGCTCGTGAACGGGATGGCGCGCCTGTTGTCACAGACGTCGGACAAGGCGGTTCGATGCATCAACAGCCAGCTGGGTCGGATCGCGGGCCGCAACAGCTGCGTCGCAGGCTGGGCGCCATCGCTTGACCTCCAGGCCAATCTGCGGCCCAACTTCGGCGGCACCTTGCAACGGCGTCTCACGTTCGCGGTGTCTGCCATCAATCCGCTCGCGGGTCTGGATCAGCTTCTGCACGGCACCGACAAGCTGCGGGGCTGGGGCCAGCCCAATCGCCCCGACGCGACGCTGTTGTACGTGCGCGGCTTCACTGCCGGAACAAATTCCTACGTCTACGAAGTGAACGAGCGCTTTGGCGACAACGCATCGGCGCGTACGGCGTTCCGCGCGCCGTTCATGGTGGCCCTCACGGCCCGGTTGCAGGTGGGACCCGATCGCCAGCGCGAGATGATGCAGGGCGCGCTCAACGCGTTGAACAATCGCGGCGGCGCGGGCGGATTTGACTTCCGTCTGATCCTGGAGCGCATCGCGCCCAACCCGGTGAAGCAGCTGCTGGCGCTGCGTGATTCTCTCAAGCTCACGGATCAACAGATCGTGCGGCTCCAGCTGATTGGCGACTCGCTGAACACGCGTAACGAAGTGCTGATCGATTCACTCAACGTTGCCGTCAAGCGGCTCACCGACAGCACGAACCGGGCCGCGACACCGGCCCCAGCGCCGCAACCGGCCGCGCCAGCCAACCCGCAGGGCCGCGGCGGTGCTCGCCCGGGCGGCGGTGGTGGCCCGGGTGGTCAATTCCAGGCGCTTCAGCCGATGCTCCAGATCGGGCGGAACAACTATCTCGCAGCCATCGAGAGCATCAAAGGCGTGCTGACGGAAGAACAGTGGGCCAAGCTGCCGGAGAACTTCCGCAACCCCGTGCTGCGCGGGCCGGGGCTGGGTCGTCCCGGTGAAGGTCGGCGTCCACCGCCACAGTAGCTCAGATTTGGGCGGATGAATCCGCCCGTGGAGCACCACCTTCGCGTCAATCGTTCGGCGCGCTACTACGTGGTCGGCACGCCGAGTGCCGCGACGACGGATGTCTGGATCGTCCTGCACGGCTACGGACAACTGGCTGAGCCGTTCGCGCGCGCATGTGCGCCGACGTTTGCGGACACGCGTGTAATTGTCGCGCCCGAGGCGCTCAGTCGCTTTTACCTCGACGAACCCTTCAAGCGGCACGGACCGGACTCTCCGGTCGGCGCGTCCTGGATGACCGTACAGGATCGGCAGAGTGAGATCACCGACTACGTGGGCTACCTGGAGCAACTCGCGGCAACCGTGAAGGGAGCAGCCACGAACGCCAAGCTGACAGTGCTTGGATTCTCGCAGGGTGTCGCCGCGGCCTGTCGGTTCGCTGCGCTGGGGTCATCTCGCGTGGATCGCATGATCTTGTGGGGCGGTTCGCTGCCAAACGACCTGCCCCAGGACCGCGGCAACCAACTCTTTCGCGGCGCGTCGATCGTGCTTGTGGCCGGGCGCGCGGACGCCATCGTCCCCGTCAAGTTCATGCAGAAGCAGCTGGCCGGTTTGGCCGAGGCCGGCATTGCGGCCGAGTTCCTCGAGTACGATGGCGGCCACTCGTTGAATTCCGAGACATTGCTCAACCTGTCATCCCGTGCGTCGCGAGGTATCTGTAGTGGGGTCATCCCGTGCGGAGCGAGGGATCTGCAGTGAGGTCATCCCGAGCGTAGCGAGGGATCTGCAGTGTCCGCCAAGTCGTTCCAAGCCGGATTAACGCGCGCAATCAACCCGACCTTCTCGCTGCGCCGGTACGACTTGATCTGCTTCTCTCGGGCGATCGCTGCCATGGCGTCGGTGGTCACCTCATAGTAGACGAGCCGCGCGACGCGATATCGCATCGTAAACCCGCTCAGTCCCGACCGATGCTGGGCGAGCCGACGCGAGAGGTTGCTTGTCACGCCGACGTACAGTGTTCGTGAGCGGCTCGCCACGATGTAGACCAAGAACGTCTTCATGGCGACAGCGTATCACCCGCTGGGAGGCGCAGCCTCAGGAATCAGTGCGCACCGTGGCAAAGGCTTGCGAGGAACTGCAGATTCCTCGCTGCGCTCGGAATGACGGCGGACCTGCAGATTCCTCGCTGCGCTCGGAATGACGCCGGACCTGCAGATTCCTCGCTGCGCTCGGAATGACGGCGGACCTGCAGATTCCTCGCTGCGCTCGGAATGACGGCGGACCTGCAGATTACACGCTGCGCTCGGAATGACTTCAGTACCGCCGCTTGACCTTCGCCATGTCGCGCCGGTCCCGCTTCGTGGGCCTCCCGCCCTCTTCGTACGCCGGAGTTGGTGCCAGGCGGCGCATCTCGCGCAGTCGTTCGCGTTCCGCGCGGCTCGCTTCGGTTTCCTCGTACAGCGTCTGCGCGAACGTGGCCGGACCGCGGTGATCCGAGAGCACCTTCACGTGCACGACGAAGGTGTAGTTGTGCGCTCGAATGCGCAGTTCGTCGCCGAGCTTGAGCGCCTTGGACGGTTTGGCGCGGTCTCCGTTCACGTCCACATGCCCCGCGTCCACTTCGGACGACGCAAGCGAGCGCGTCTTGTAGAACCGGGCGGCCCACAACCATTTGTCGATGCGCATGGACTGTAGATTGGCGGAATGGCGACGCTAAGCCAACTGGAAGGGTACGACTACAGGTTCGAAGAGGGTTCCGACCCGAAGGGCCCGGTGCTGTTGTTGCTGCACGGCACTGGAGGAAACGAGCACGACCTCATTCCGCTCGCGCGACTCGTCGCGCCTACGTCGCACGTCGTGAGCCCGAGGGGCAATGTGTCAGAAAACGGTGCGCTGCGCTTTTTCAGGCGCCTGGCCGAGGGTGTCTTCGATATGGAGGACCTCGCGAAGCGCACCGCAGACCTGCTTCGGTTTCTGTCGGCCGCCGGTGAGCGTCACAGCTTCCCGCCGGATCGTGTGATCGCACTGGGGTTTTCGAACGGCGCGAACATCGCGGCCAGCATGATGCTCACACAGCCGTCTCAGTTGCGTCGCGGCATCCTCGTCCGCGCGATGGTCCCGTTCGAACCCGCGACGCCCCCGATGATGGACAAAAGTTCCGCGCTGATTCTCGCAGGGAAGACGGACCAGATGATTCCCGCGACACAGACGGAGCGTCTGGCCGAATTGATGCGCGCGTGTGGCGCGAAGGTGGAACTCAAGTGGCAGGACTCCGGCCACACAATGATTCAGCCTGACGTCAACGACGCCCGAGCATGGCTCAAGGCATGACCGCTGGTCGCCCTGTAGTTGCCTGGAGCCTTATTGTCATTCCGAGCGAAGCGAGGAATCTGTAGTTGACAACTCCAGATCCCTCGCGGCGCTCGGGATGACAGAACGCGTAAGGGCAACCCTTTCTGAAGTGTCAGTGTCTCATAGGCAGAAGAGGAGAACACCAATGCCAATCGAGACCTACACCAAAAATCCGGCGCTTCGTCCAACAATGCTGGCGCGCGATGTCATGAAGAACGTGTATCGCCCGTCCGGTCAGGTGCGTGTGCAGCAGGACAACGCCGAACAGTCAGAGACAGTTTCGCGCGAGACCAATCGCGCGGCGTGACGCAGCGCTAGCGTCCTAGACCCGTCCTGAGGAGGGACGCCTCCGCAGGGTCCGGGAGTACCGCATGGCCGCGCCCGCGGGCGGTGACCGGCCAGTTGAGTTCCACGGCGCCGTCGCGAATGCCGTAGACGACGTCTGCCAGATGCACGACGATGCACACGTGATTCGGCACCACGCGCACGCGTTCGCCAACGCGCAATGCCCGGCTCGAGTGCGAGAGGTCCAGGATGCCGTGCTCCTCGGACATCGACTTCACCGTCACCGTCGGATCGTCGAGCAGGCAGCCGAAGCCTTCGCCACTGCTGCCGCGAATTGGCTCGCGGCCAAGCGCTTTCGCGCCTGCATCGATCACGGCCTGGCCCGGCACCGCGGTGCTCACCACCGTCGCCAGCACTGCAAGCGCGCAGTCGTCCATGCCGCACGCGCCAATTTCGGCGGTGGTGCGGTCGTTGTAGATGTACGTGCCGGGGCGAATCTCATTCAGTCCGCTCACCTGGTGCGCCGTCCAGAGTGTGGGCGTTGATCCGGCGCTCACGACTTCCGCGGACAGGCCTGCCGTTCCGAAGGCGCGCGTGGTCTCGCCAATCAACGCGCCAAGGGCTCCAATCTGCGACCCATGGTCGCCCACCGGTCCGCGAATGTGGCCCGGATAGAACGCGATGCCTGTCACTTCGAGTCCGTCCAACTCGGCGACTCGCGTGCCAAGCGCCACCGCGTCCGCCGGCGTTTGCACACCGACGCGATGCATGCCAGCGTCAATCTCGATCAGGACGCTGACCTTGCTCCCGGCCGCACCGGCTGCGTATGACAGGTCGTGCGCCGCGACGATGGAATCCAGCGCCACAGTCAGTCGGCCCTTGAGCGCCAGCGTGGCGAGGCGCGCCGCACGGCGCGCTCCCACCGGCGGGTACATGACCAGCAAGTCGTCGCACACTTCACTCATCACCTCGGCTTCGTAGGGCGTGGCGCACGTGAGCCCCACGGCGCCGCGCTCAAGCTGCATTGTCGCGAGCAGCGGCGACTTGTGCGTCTTGATGTGCGGACGCAGGGCAATGCCGTGCTCAGTGGCGTACGCTGCGCCGCGATCGAGGTTGCGCTCCATACGGGCCAGGTCCACCACGAGCGCTGGCGTCTCAAGGTCCTCCAGCGCGATACGGTTGCTCATACGCTGAAATTATCGCACAATTGCACGTACCGTTTCTTTCTTTTTCTTCAGGCGTTCATGATCGATGGCGATTTGACTGCCGTCGTTTCGTTCATCGGCGTCGTAGTGCAGCTGGGCGGCGAGCTCCTGCTGGTGCTCCTGTTCGTCCTGCTGCGCGGCTATGTGCTTCGCCGCAGCTATTTCGCCGCGTGGACCGCCGCCTGGGGGTTTGGCGCCCTCGCCATTGCCTCGCTCGTGGTGCGGTACGCCATCATGCCCGCGACCGGGAGCGCGACGGAAAAAGGCGCGTTGCCGGTGCAGGCGCTGCACGCGTTGTACCAGGTCAGCAAGCTGGCCAGCTTCGCCTTCCTCGTGTCCGGCACGGCGATCTACGTCACCGGGTCGCGCCTGTTGGCGCCACGCGTTCCGGTCATCATCGGCATCGCGGTGTATGCGATCGCGTCGATTGGCCTCTCAAACGGCTCGCTCAACCAATTGGTCGTCTGGCAGGCGCCGGTGGCCGTGGTGGCGCTGGGCACCTGCGCGGCCCTGCTGTTCACGCTTCCCGCGTCGCGCCGCACCCTTGGCAGCATGGCAGGCGGCGCTGCGTTCACCGGCCTTGCTCTCCTCTGGCTGATGTATGGCGTTGCCTTCGGTACGGCGGGTCCGGGTCAGGCCATCGGGTGGACTGCACTCGTGCTGAACTACAACACGTACGTCGATCTGCTGCTCAACGTGGCGCTTGGGTTCGCGATGGTCGTCGTGCTCATGGAAGACGCCAAGCGGGAGGTGGACGACGCTCAGGGCGAATTGCGGGTCGCGCACGACCAACTACGGCGCTCTGCGTTGTACGACACCCTGACCGATTCGCTCAACCGCGAGGCCTTCGCGCAGGGCGTGGGCCTCGAGATGGCCCGGGGCACGTTCGGCGCCGTTCTCATCGCCGACCTCGACAACCTCAAGCAGACCAACGACTCGTACGGACACGCGGCCGGCGACAAGCTGCTGCGCCAGTGCGCCGACCTGCTGCGCTCCACACTGCGACCGTATGACAAGCTGTATCGCTGGGGCGGGGACGAGTTCCTCCTCATCCTGCCGTCCGCGCGCAGCGCCGACGTGATCGCGAGGCTCACGGATATTCTGGCGGCCGCCGCGCCGCTTCCACTCGGGGCCGACGGCGCCAACGTGCAGCTGGCGGTCAGCACCGGCGCCGCGGACTATACCAGCGCCGAGATGATCACGGATGCGATCCGCCTCGCGGATGAAGCGATGTATCGCGACAAGCACCGGCGCAAATCACCGGAGTACGGCGTACGGGCGGTGAACATCCCGTCGCAGCAACTGCGCGCTCTTTGACCGGACATCAGCGCTGCCTGCGCACGCGCTTGAGGCGCTGGAGTCCGCCGAACACCAGGGCAGCAGTCAGCCCGATCCACGTCCACGCGAAAATCCGCTGCGTTCGCGCCGACGCTTGCTGGATGTCGAGGAAGGAGTACAGCGCGATGGCGCCGATGTGCAGCAGCGCCACCGCCGACATGAACTGCACGAACGCGCGGCGCGCGGGAGTCATCGCTGCCATCTACGCCGCTGCGTCGCGCAGCTTCACCACCCGCATCGCCGTGCCATAACAAATGACTTCGCTGACGCCCGGCATGATTTCGGTGGCATCGTAGCGAACCCCGACCAGTGCGTTGGCGCCCATCGCCCGCGCATGGGCGATGGCGTCCGCGAAGGCCTCCGACCGCGTGTTCTCGCACAGTTCGCGCAGGATCGTGATGTCGCCACCGAAGAACTGCTGGATCTTGGCGCCGAAGAGGCCAACCACGGAACGCGATCGCACCGCGATGCCGCGCACCACGCCGTAGCGCTCCATCACGCGGTGATCGCTCAGCGTTGTCTCCGTCGTCGTCATGAAATCCGTCGAGCCAGCCATGTGATTCTCCAGTGTTCGGGTGCTTACCTTCGAGTACGTGTCCAACAGGCTGCAGGAGTCAACGGGTCCGGGGGCGGACGTCTAGCATGCCGTCGTGGCTCCGCGGCGACGGCGCCGCGACCAATCTACCGACGCCCATTGTGACCTGTGTGACGAGTCGCGTCCGGGCCGTTGTGTTGTGCACCTTCGCTGCCGCGTGCAGCGCCGAGCCGGGCCGCGCATCGCGAAACGCTGTCACTCTTCCGGCGCCGCCGCCGGCCATCGCCTCGGCGGACAGCGACGTAGTGGGCGCGCAAAGCGACCTGGCGGAGGGCCGCGTCTGGTCCGCACTGAGACGCTTGCAGCCGGCCGCGCGTTCCAATGCGCGGCGTACGCCGGAGGTGATGCTGGTAATCGCGCGCGCGATGGCGCAGTGGCAAGAGTGGGACCAGGTGACGAAGACGCTCTCGCCGGAGCCGTGGCTCGCCACGCACTTCGACGGTGAGGGCTACGAATGGCTGACGCGCGCGGCACTCGAGCAAGGCAATGAGCAACGCGCGCGCGCATATGCAGACTCTGCGTTGCGCTTGGCGCGCGACCCCACGGCGCGCGCCGTGCGTCTCGTGCTCGTCGCACGTGCATTGGACAGGCTCGACCGTCGCGACAGTGCCGCAGCGGTGTATCGCCGGGCTGCGGATGCGCTGCCCGTGGTGCGCGAGTGGCTACTGCTGCGTGAGGCCGGTGTCACGCGCTCGCCCGAGGCGCGTGAAAAGTTGTACCAACGCGTACGGGTACCGCCGGTCCGGGCGCGCGTTCCGCACATTGAAGCGCGGGCTCTCGAGCGCTTCCGGCTCGCCGTCAGCGCCGCGGCCGCCTACGAAGCGCTGGGCGACCACGCATCCGCATTTCGCTTGCGGCTCTCCTCCGCTGCGGATCCCGCGTTGCGGTCTGGTGTGCGCGCCGGCCTGCTCGGCTACTTGCAACGCGAAGCCGTCGGTGACCAGCTGCAACGCGGCATCGAGGTTCTCGACGCGGCTTTCCCGAGCCTCGACGAGACCTCGGAGCTGCTCGTGGCCCGCCTTGCCGCGTCGGGATCGCTGCACGCGCGCGCCGTTGAAGGCTTTGCGCGCGTACCACCCGCGCAGCTCACCGACGCTGACGTCGTGGCGTGGGGCAAGGCGCTCACGCTGACTGGCAAACCTGCCGATGCAGCGCGTTTGATCGGTGATCGCCGGCTCTCGCCAGGCGGTTCGGCCGTGGAGGCGCGCTATACGCGGGCCTACGCACTCGTGCGCGCCGGGCCGGTGCCTCGCGCGCGCGCTGCGCTGCAGCGCGTGCTCACGCTGCACGCCGCAACAAAGGAGGCTGCCGATGCGCGCTACCTGCTTGCCGACCTCGACAGCGACGTGGGACGCGATACGCAGGCGCGCGCGAATTTCGAGGCCGCCTGCAACGCTGTGCCGCAGGGACGGTACTCGGACGATGCCTGCATGCGCGCCGGTGTCCTGAGTCTGGTGCTGGGCGACGCACGACGCGCGGGGCGCACGCTCGACACCCTGATCGTCAAGTTCCCGGCGTCGGTGGACGGGCTCGCTGCGTTGTACTGGTCGGGAGTCGCGTCGGCGCGCAGTGGAGACAGCGCCAAGGCCCGTGATCGGTGGCGCGAGGTGATCCAGCGAGACCCCCTGTCGTACTACACCGCTCGCGCCGCAGCCCGCTTGGACACGGTGGTCTGGTCGCCGGCGGCCGCGTCGATTCCTGTCTCGCCGCGATTTCGCTCAGCCATCGTGCGGGCCCAGGCACTGCGTCAGCTGGGCATGGATACCGAGGAAGGCTACGAGCTCGACGACATCGAGCGCGAGGCCTCCGCTGCGCCCGCGCTGCTCCTCGGCGCCGGCGCGGCGCTCCTGGAACGTGGGGAAGCGCTGCGGGCCATTCGCCTGGGCTGGCGCGCCGTGGCGTATGCGCGTGAGGTGCGCGATTCCACGGGCCATGTCGACGACCGCGGCTACCTGCTGACCTTCCCGCTGTTGCACGAAGCCGAGTTGATTGCGCGGGCCCGTGAAAATGATGTGGATCCGGCGCTCGTCGCCGCCGTGATCCGGCAGGAGTCCGCATGGAATCCGCGCATTGCGTCGCGCGCGGACGCGCGCGGCCTGATGCAGATCCTGCCACGTGTCGGCGCCGAGATCGCGCGTTCGCGCGGCTATCCGTTCTGGGATCCGGCACTGCTCCTGCTGCCGGACGTCAGCCTTGAGCTGGGCACTGCGCACTTGGGCGGCGCGCTCTCACGCGGTGATTTGGGTCGCGCGCTGGCAGCGTACAACGCGGGCCTGAGTCGTGTGCGGAGGTGGAACGCCCGCGCCGGCGCTGACGATTCCGAACTCTTCATCGAGCGCATCCCGTACGTCGAGACGCGCGACTATGTGCGGGTCGTCCTTCGTAACGCCGAGCTGTATCGCTCACTGCACGAGCTGCGGCGCCGGTAGAACAGTTACCAGCCCGGCGACATCTGAATGCCCCAGACGTACTTCTTTGTGGGCCGCTGGTACGGCTTGGCGATGTACGTCTCGAGGATCATGTAGCCGAGCACGTTGAACCGGAACGAAATGCCGGCGCTCATGACCGGGATGCGCTGCGCACACGGCTGGTACACCTGCGAAGTGCTGGCCGTGCAGGACGGCGTGTTGTTGCCATACGCGTCGTATCTGAGGTCCGGCTTCTGGTCAGCCGTCCATGCCAAGCCCACGTCGAAGAAGGGCGACACCTCGAGTGGCAAGTACGGGAAGTTGATCAGTCCGAACGAACTGGTGCCAAACACGGGGATGCGCAACTCGACGTTGGCCACCGCCAGCCGGCTACCGAAAAGACGCTCGAACACGGGGCAGGTGGTCGACGTGTTGCCACCCGCGCTGCATTCGTTCAGGCCAATCGACGTGTAGCCATAGCCGCGAATCATCGTTTCGTCGCCGAGGAACATCGGCGAGAGCTGCGTCGGGTTGTCCGCGTCGCGGCCGTAACGGCCGGAGTGCAGGCCGCGCAGCGCAAACGTAAACGGGCGGTTGAAGTAGTAGCGTCGATAGTCGGCGCGCGCGGCAGTGAACCGTACCGAGCCGATTGCCGGCGCAAGCTCGAAGCGGTAACGCCGGCCGGAAATCGGGCTCGTGAACGCGCCGAAGGCGTTGTCACCAACCAGCGCGACCGTCGCCTGCGAGTAGTACAGCGGTGCGCGCGGCGACGCGTAACTGGTGCCGCGATCCAGCAACACCACTCCCGAATTGTCGTACACGACGCTGTCGAGCTGCTGCTCCCATGCATAGCGCGTGAGGCCCGCACCGAATTCCAACCGCTTGGTGGAGCTGAACGGGTACTGCAGGCTGAACTGCGCCTGGGTCTGGAATACTCGCTGAAGGATCTGGTAGTAGCAGACGCTGACGCAACTGCCGCTTCCGCTGGACGCATAGTCTACGAAACTGCCGCCGCTCAGGAACGGCGTGTGTTCGACGCCAGTGAGCCAGTTCCACCGGCGCTTGAGATTCTGGTAGTACACGGCACCGCCGAAGTCCTTCACCTGTCCGTTGGCGCTGAGCGCGCTGAAGATCGCTTGGTCGCTCAGTTGGTCACCCCAGATGGCGTACACGCCGCCGGCAACGCCGGTGCCGAACGGACCCGTTGCGACGCCCACCGACGGCTGGCCCAGCGCGTCGAGCGCGAAGGACGCTTTGTACTCGCGCTGCGGCATGTCCGCGTTGGCCGGCAAGCCGCTGAGTGGATCGTTGAGATACGCGGCGACACTCATCGTGCCGGCCACGTCGCCCGGTGGCAGCGTTGCCGCGGAGGCCACCGTCGCGGCCGCGGCCACATCCACCAGCTCACCGGTGAGTTTCGACGGCTCCACGGAGATCAGTTCGTGACCCTGATTCCGAAACACCGTGAAGATCAGCGTGCCGGTCTGCGCCGCGACGGTGATCGACGGCGAGATCGCCGTGATGCCGCTCACGCCCGTGCCCAACCGCGTGATGCGGTAGATGCTGTGGGACTCAAGCTCCAGTCGATACAAATCACTGACGCCGTCCTGGTCCGCCACGAAGTACAGGTTCTTGCCGTCGGGCGAGTACTGGGGATTCAGGTTCTTGCCGCGTGCAAACGTGGCGACCGCCGCCGACTGACCGCTGGCGATGTCAATCGTCGCCAGCTGCAACTCGCCGAACGTCAGGTTGTCGAAGCTGGTGCCCACACCGCGGTCCGTGACATACGCCAACGTCTTGCCGTCCGGCGAGAACGTCGGCTGGATGTCGGCGTAGCGATCGTTCGTGAGTTGGCGCGTTACGCCGCTCTCGACGTCCATCAGGTACAGGTCGCTGAGGCCGCCCTTGCTGCCTGTGAAGGCGAGGTTCTTTCCGTCCGGCGACCACGCCAGGTTGTAGACGGCGCCGATGTCCTTCGGGCTGAAATTCCGTTCGATCCGGCCGTTCGACGTGCGAACGATGGAGATCTGGTTGTCGCCCTGATTGTAGACGATGAACGCGAAGCGCTTTCCGTCGGGCGAGAACGCGCCGGAGGAATTGATGAAGCTGATCGCGTCGAAGTGACCGTCACTCTGCGGGCCGGCCAGCCGGCGAACGATCTTGCCGGTCGCCGCGTCTGCCAGCACGAGATCGATGCCGAAGATGTTCGTCTTTGTGGTGAAGAACGCCACGTACTTGCCGTCCGCGGACAGCGCCGGACTCACGTTGTACTCGCTGTGTTCCTTGGCCTTCACGACCTTGTAGCCCGCGCTGTCCGGATGCGTGCGCGACGCGATCTGGCTGGCGTAGAACGCCTTGTTGGCCGCGGCCCAGTCCTTCGAGAGCGAGTCGCTCGTGAGGCCCAGCGACCGAATCAGCGCCTGGTCCCAGCCGATGCGAAGCGCGGTGCGGTATACGTCCACCACGGCGCGATCGCCCCAACGCCCGCCGATGTACGCCCACAGCGCCTGGCCGTAGCGATACGGGAAGAAGCGCGGATCGGTCGTGAGTTGCTTGATCGTCGGGAACTTGTCGCGCATCACCGCGTCGCGCATCCACATCGCCGTCAGCGCATCGTTGCGGCCAAGCGAGAAGTACTCCGCCATGCCCTCGATGAGCCACAGCGGCAGCACGCCCAGCCGCCCGATGCCGCCCTGGCCGGGCGCCGTTTCCGCGATGTTGTATTGGAACACGTGCACCAACTCGTGGCCCAGCACGTGCTCGTCATCCTTGTAGAT
The DNA here is from genome assembly GCA_031401495.1 of Gemmatimonadota bacterium. Lineage (GTDB taxonomy): Bacteria > Gemmatimonadota > Gemmatimonadetes > Gemmatimonadales > Gemmatimonadaceae > DASPMP01. The sequence goes on along the minus strand of JANNRQ010000175.1, from coordinate 44,620 downwards.
GCCGGTCCACGGCATGATGACGCGGGTGCGCTGGCCCTCGGTCACGCCGCCGGTGCCTTCCTGCGCCTGCTCGCCGATGACGTTCGTCTGCTGGAAGTCCGGGTGATCCGCGTAGAAGACCAGTGTCTTGCGGTCGAACTGGTGCCGGAAGATGTCCGACAAGCGCGAATACCAGCGCTCCGACTGACGGCCGGCGTCCGCCACCTTGAGCGACTCGGCCGGATAGAAGAACAGGTCGAAGTGGTCGCTCTTCAGGATGCGCCAGTCAAACTTCTCGTACTGGACTTTGTTGCGACCGAAGTATTGCGCGCCCGCGGGGCGGACAACGCCCAACGCCAGGGCTGCGACGAACAGCACACGTACAGTTTTGGGAAGCATCAGGTTCCTGCGTCGCGAGGGACCGCCCAGGCCCGAATCGGGCGCTTTTGACGGCACTCTAATAGTATGGGTCATACCGGTCATACCCCCAAGGGCTAACTCGTGATGTCACGATCCAGTTACAAGCTCACGCTGCTCGACAAGTACGGTCCGGACGCGATGCGCTACGTCGCGGCCTTCAAGTTCGGCCTAATCGCCTTCGCCTTCGGTGGGCTGGTCTTCGTCGTCATCGGCGCCGGGGTCTACGGCTTCTCGGACCCGGTGCTCGTCTTGTATACACTCAATTGCTCCACCACCCTTGCTGCGACGTCGATGCTCATGGGACTCAAGATGGGTGACACGGCCGGCGCTGGCGCACAGACCATCTATATGGGTGGCTCCAATACCCCATATGAGGACAGTTTTTCCCAGGAACAGGCGCTTGTCATGCAACGCGACTACGCGGGCGCGTTGCACCTCTATGAGCAGCGTATCCTGGAGACACCCCGGTACGCCAAGCTGCTCATCGCGGCCGCGGATCTGTACGCGACGCTTGGGGAGAATCCCAAGCGCGCCGCCGAGCTATACAAGGAGGTGCAGCGCTTGGCGGACGTTCCGCCCGGTCAGGACATTTATGTGTCCAACAAGCTGGCGGACCTCTACCTCGGAAAACTCAAGGAGCCGGGCAGGGCGCTGGTCGAGTTCCGTCGCTTGATGACACGCTATCCCGGGTCGGTCACCGAAAAGCACGCCAAGTCGGCGATCGAGAACCTCAAGCCGGACTTGGTGCGTGAGCCGGGTGCCCCGGACAAGGAGCCGGAAAGCCGGGTCTGGTAGCCGGCCGCTAGTCGAAGTCGCGCTCGCGCCGGGCCTTCTTCTTGTTGCTCAGCACTTTCTTCGTGCGCAGCCGTTTTTCGACGCCGCCCTTCGTTGGGCGTGTCTTGCGCCGCGCCTTCGGCACCACAAGCGCGCGACGCACCAGCGCTGCCAGCCGCTCCTCCGCGGCATCACGATTCCTGGCCTGGCTCCGGTGGTCGCTTGCCACGACGCGCAGAACGCCGTCGCCGTCCATCCGCGTCGACAACTTCGTCAGCAGCCGCTCGGCCTGCTTCGGTGACAAGACGCGGGAGCGAGACACGTCCCACATCAGTTCAACCCGGGTGGACGAGGTATTCACGTGTTGGCCGCCCGGCCCGCCGCTCCGGCTGGCGCGAAACGACAGCTCGTCGCGCGGGATTCGCAGCTCATCGCTGACGAACACCGCACCGGTGTTCACGTCCCGGCCTTCGCGTCGCTGACTGCCGGTGTCGAGGCGGCGCGACGCTCGCGGAGGACCCGTACGGCAGCGACGCGTCGCGCATCCATCGCTACGACTTCGAGTTCACCGGTGGTCAGCGGCGCCCGATCACCGATGTGAGGCAGTCGCCCCAAGGAGCCGAACACGTACCCGCCCAGCGTATTCCAGTCGCCGTCGGGCACCTCGACCCTATGGTCCGCGCGGGCGTCTGCCACGGACATCGTCGCGTCCAGTTCCAGGACGCCGTCCAACTCCACCGAAATCCGTGCAGCCGAGTCGTACTCGTCGCTGATGTCCCCGATCACGTGCTCGATCAGGTCTTCCAGGGTGACGATGCCGGCCGTGCCGCCGTACTCGTCGAGGACAACCGCCATGTGGGCGCGCGCCTTCCGCAGATCTTCGAGCACATCCTTCGCTTCGCGCGTGTCCGGGACATACGGGACCTTCCGCACATGCTTCGAAAGCTCGAAGGCCTCCTCGTCGTCGTACTGCCAGAGGTCCTTGGCCAGAAAAACGCCGGCGACGTCATCCAAATCTCCGCGATAGACCGGATAGCGGGAATACTGTTCTGACCTGACGATCCGCCGCACATCCTCGGACTCGGCGTCAGACGCGATTGCCACGATCTCCGTGCGGGGACGCATCACGTCGCGGGCGCGCCGGCCACTCAGTCCGGACTCAGTGCCGTGCGAGGACTCTTTGGCGACCTTGGCCGTCGGCAAGTCCGCAGCAGGAACCCCGGCAACCCTATTGAGCCAGCGAATCGGGTCGGACAGAATACCGCGGGCGGCTGACCAAAGCCCGGGTGCCACAGGACGGGTTGTCATCGAGAGCTCTAATAATAAGTGTCGTCTGGCCTACAGTCGTCCAGTGCTGTAGCATTATGCAAGACTTCTGCGACCCCAACAAGCCTCGCACTTTGCAAGACTCTCAAGGCAGGGAACGTGTAGCGCGATTCTCGCCTCGGGCTGGTCGGCCTCACATGCAGGCCATCATGGACCCGAAGCGCTTGCTGCGCTGGAACTATATCGGTCGCATGATCCTGGCCGCCGCCATTTTCTTGGCGGCAGTAAGCAATTGGTTGCGGCCCGGCGTGGAGAAGCCCGACCTCCTGATCGCATCGCTGGCGTTCGCCCTCACAACGGCCTGGACCATGGGGTCGTTCGCCTACAGCGACATCTACAACCGGCCACTGCGGGTCACGTTCCTCTACTCGCAGAGCATTTTCGACAACCTGCTGGTCACGGCGGTCGTGCACGTCACGGGCGGAACGTCGTCGCCGTTCGTCGCGCTCTACATCCTTGTAATTGCGACGTCCACGCTGCTGCTGCCGCTGGGCGGCGGCTTCCTGATCGCGGCGCTGGGCAACGCCCTCTACGTGGCCGACGTGATCTGGGGCGTCAACACCCAGCTCACATCCGACGTGTGGCTCCAGCTCGGCGTCTTCACCGCGGTGGCGCTGAGCATTGGCTACCTGTCCGTCTCGCTTCGGCGCGAAGGCGAGGGCAAGGCGGCCGTTGTCGCTGAACTTGGCCAGCTCAAGCTTCAGGGGGAGGACATCCTCCGGAACATTCGTAGCGGTGTGCTCACCGTCGATTCCGAAGGGCGGCTGCTCTACGCCAATCCGATGGCGGAGCAGCTGCTCGAGACCGACTTGAACGCATTCCTGGGCCAAGAGGTAATCGAGGTGATCGCCCGCGTATCGCCGGAGCTGGCCCAGACGATGCGGCGATCCGTGGTTGACCGCGTACGCACGACCCGCGGCGAGGGATTGGTGGTCACCAAGACGCGCGAATTCTCGGTCGGCGTGACCACGACGTACACGGAAGGCGACGGTCTGCGGACCAACCGCACGACGACCACGATCTTTCAGGACATCTCGGACCAGAAGCGCCTCGAAGCGCTGCGCCTGCGCGCTGAGCGGCTGGAGGGGGTCGCCGAACTGAGCGCCGCGCTGGCGCACGAAATCAAGAATCCGCTGGCATCGATCCGCAGCGCGATCGAACAACTCTCCAAGATGCCGCACGCCGGCGACGACGAGCGGACGCTCTCGCACCTCGTCATGCGTGAGTCCGACCGCTTGGCGAGACTCCTGTCCGAGTTCCTCGATTTTGCCCGCGTCCGCGTGGTGCGCAATGAATCCGTGGACGTTGCCGCTGTGGTTCGCGGCGCCGCAACCATGGCGGGCCAGCACCCGGACCGGCGCGACGGCGTCCGCGTTTCGTGCACCGTCCCGGACGAGATCCGCCTCGTGGTTCGTGGAGACGAAGACCTGCTGCACCGCGCGATCTTCAACCTGGCCTTGAACGCGGTACAGGCGTCGCCGGTCAACGGCGAGGTGCGCGTGGAGGCGATGCCAACGCGGGAGGAGGAGCAGTCCAGCCTGGGCGCGCCGTTCGAGTTCGGCGGGATCGCCGTCCGCATCAGTGACGACGGTCCCGGGATCCCGCCGGACATTCGTGACCGCCTCTTCGATCCGTTCTTTACCACCAAGCCCGGTGGAAGTGGACTCGGCCTCGCCGTCGTCCACCGCGCCATCGAAGCGCACCGAGGGCTGGTGTTCCTCGACTCGAACGGGCGCGGAACCCGATTCACCGTGTTGCTGCCGACCGACGGCGCAGCCATAGCGACCACCGGAGAATGACCGCGCCCACTGCCGAACGACCCACGGTGCTGATTGTGGACGACGAGTCCGCGATCCTCGACACCCTGCGCATTCTGCTCCGTAACGAAGGCTTTGAGCCGCACACGGCCCACGGCGGCAAGCAGGCGCTGGACTCTCTGGGCGCGCTACGCCCGGACATCGTCCTGACGGACCTCCGGATGCCGAGCGTGGGAGGCGTCGAAGTGCTGGCGGCCGCGCGCGAGGCGGATCCGGACGTGCCTGTCATCCTCATGACGGCGCAGGCCACGCTGCAGTCCGCCATGCAGGCCGTGAACGCCGGCGCGTTCTACTACATCCAGAAGCCGTTCGGCAACGACGAGCTGATCGCGATTCTGCGCCGCGCAGCCGAACATCGCGAACTGCGCGTAGAGAACAAGTCGCTGAAGCAGGAGATCCGGCGTCGCGACCGCAGCGGCCACGATCGCGCGGTGGGCTCGAGCAAGACGTGGCTCGACCTTCTGCGTCTCGCCGAGACCGTGGCGCCTACCGATTCGACGGTGCTGCTGCAGGGCGAGTCGGGCACCGGCAAGGAAGTACTGGCGCGCTACATCCACGGGCTGTCAGGTCGCGCGGATGGCCCGTTCCTCTCGATCAACTGTGGCGCGCTGCCGGAGAGCCTGCTCGAGTCCGAGTTGTTCGGTCACGTGCGCGGGTCGTTCACGGGCGCGATCAAAGACAAGTCCGGCCTCTTCCAGGCCGCGGCGGACGGGACGTTCTTCCTTGACGAAATCGGCGAGACGACGCCGGCGACACAGGTGAAGCTCCTGCGCGCGCTACAGCATCGCGAAGTCATTCCTGTTGGCGCAACCGATACGGTTTCGGTGAATTGCCGCCTCATCGCCGCGACCAATCGCGATCTCGAAGACGACATCAAGACCGGTCGCTTCCGCAGCGACCTGTTCTATCGCCTGAACGTCATCGCGATCCACCTGCCGCCGCTGCGTCAGCGTCGCGAGGACATTCCGTTGTTGGCCGAGCATTTCCTGCAGCGCAGCGGCCAGGTGCCGGGGCAAACCCCCAAGCGGCTCTCGCCCGAGGCACTGGAGGTTCTTCAGGAATACCAGTGGCCCGGCAACGTGCGGGAACTGGAGAACGCGCTCGAGCGCGCGGTGATTCTCACGCCGGGCGAGCGCATCGGGCCCGACGTGCTGCCCGAGCGGGTTACCGAGCGGAAATCGGAACCGCTGATCACGGCTCGCCAGCCCGCGAATCCCACGCTTGAGGCGGTGGAGCGCGCGTACATCACGTGGGTGCTCCAGAGCGTGGCGGGCAACAAGTCCCGCGCTGCAGAAGTGCTCGGCATCGATCCCTCCACCCTGTACCGGAAGCTGTCGCGCTACGGCGTGGCGGGTGAAGCATGAGCACGCATCGCACACCGATTTCGAACCAGGGCATGACCCTGTCGGTTCTGATGCCGGTCTACAACGAGCGTGAGACGGTCGAGATGATCGTGGCCGCCGTTCACGCTGCGCCCATCGCCCCTATCAAGGTCGAGCTCATCGCGGTGGACGACGGCTCCACTGACGGGACGCGCGCCAAGCTCGAGGAGCTTCACAAGGCTGGAAAAATCCACAAGCTCTACCTGCAGCCTGTAAATCAGGGCAAAGGTGCCGCCATCAAACGGGCGATGGGTATGAGCACCGGTGACATCGTGCTGGTTCAGGACGCCGATCTCGAGTACACCCCGGATGACTGGCCGGTACTGCTCCTGCCAATCATCTCCGGCAAGGCGGACGCGTGCTTCGGCTCGCGGTTTTTGGGCGGTCCTCACCGGGTCCTTTTCTTCTGGCACTCCGTGGGAAATTTTGTGCTGACGACGTTCAGCAACATGCTCACGAACCTCAACCTCACCGACATGGAGACGTGCTACAAAGCCATCCGCGGTGACTTCGCGCGCAAGATCCAGCCGTCGTTGAGCAGCCAACGCTTCGGGTTCGAGCCGGAGATCACTGCCCGCCTCGCCAGGGCGCAGGCCCGCATCTTCGAGGTTCCGATCAGTTACTCGGGACGCACGTACGCCGAGGGCAAGAAGATCGATTGGAAAGACGGCGTGGCCGCATTCTGGCACATCCTCAAGTACAACCTGCTTACGTGAGCCGCCGAACGTGGTGGCTCATGGCCGCCGCCGTCGCGGCGGCGGCGTTGGCGGCGTCTGCCAGCAGCCTCGGCAACGGATTTACGTACGACGACGTCCATCTCATCCAGCGTCCGGCGCGGCTGCACACGATGGACGGCTGGTGGCGCGACTTCGTGCACACGTATTGGCCCGAGGATGCCGGCGGCGACGGATATCGTCCGCTCACCATCATTGCGTACCGCATCGAGTGGGCGCTTGGCGGCGGCAGTCCGTTGCCGTTCCACATCGCCAACGTCTCGTTGCACGTCGCGGGCGCCGTCGCCGTGTTCTGGCTTGGCACTGCTGTCCTGCCGTTGGCCGCCGCGTGGATTGCTGCGCTGCTGTACGCGGTGCACCCAGTGCACGTGGAAGCGATCGCCAATGTCGTTGGTCAGTCTGAACTGGCCGTCGCGTTTCTTACCGCGCTGTCGATGGCGGTCTACCTGCACGGGAGACTGGCCGGCCCTGTTTCAAAGGCGCGTTGGGCGGGAATCTTCGCGCTGTACGCGACGGCGCTGTTGTTCAAGGAGCACGCCATCGTTCTGCCGGCGCTGATTCTGCTCGCCGAACTGACGGTGGTACGCGATCCAGCGACGCTGTGGCGCCGGGCGATGACGCTGCGGCCGGCACTGCTGGGCCTGACTCTGGTCGCTGTCGTGTATGTGTGGACGCGCAGCGCCGTTGTCGTCGAGGGGCTTTCGGGATTCAAACCGTTCGTCGTGTTCCAGGCGCTTGAGTTGTCGACGCCTCAGCGCGTGCTGACGATGGTCGGAGTGTCCATCGAGTGGGTCCGCCTGTTCCTGTGGCCCGCCCGACTGATGACGGAGTACGCACCGCCGTATCTCGAGGTCGCGCAGGGTGTGAGCGCGTCGCTCCTGCCGGGGGCGCTTGTCCTCGTTGGCACGCTTGGTCTCGCGATCGCGTCGTGGAAGCGCAGTCCGGCGACCACGTTCGGAATCGGCTGGCTGGTTCTGATGCTGTTGCCCGCGAGCAATTTCCTGATCCCAGCGGGATTCATCATTGCCGAGCGTACGCTGCTGTCTCCAAGCATCGGCGTCATGATCGCGCTGGCGTCCGCGGTGCAGGCGATCTACGCGCGCATCGAGTTGAACGCGGCGGCGCGAAAGGTTGCGGCGCTGGCGGTGGTGATTCTCGTCGGCCTGGGTCTTTGGCGAAGCCACACGCGCAACACCGCGTGGCGCAACAACGACACGCTGTTTCGACAGGGCGTCCTGGATGCGCCCGACAGTTATCGCGCGCACTTCATGCTGGGCGTCCACCTGTTCGAAGGCGGGAACAAGGCCGAAGGAGAGCGGCACTATCGCGAGGCGCTCGCCCTGTTCCCGTACGATCCGCTCATGGCGCTCGCGTTGGCGGAACAGTATCGCCGAGCGGGGTTGTGCCAGCCGGCGATTCCATTGTATCGCGCGATGTACTCGATCGTGCCCGACGCCAGCTCGGGTCACTTGGGTTTTGCGATCTGCTTGCTTGAGACATTCCAGTTGGCTGAGGCGCGCTCCCAGGCGCTTGAGGGAATTCGCAGCGGCGCATCCGTGAAGTCCGCCCGGGAGATCATTGCGGCGGCCAAAGAGGCGGGGGATTCGCTCGCCGCGCGCGCGGCGCGCGGTGACACCGTCGCCATATCCCTTCGGGCGGCACCGCCGAAGCCATAGCTCGGTGGCCACGATTTTGGGGGTTACCTTTTTGCCAGTTGGCAATCTGCTGTTGGGGTTGCAAAAAGCCTTCGGTACCGGAATGCCGTCCACCGAGGATAACCCCTAACGCTATTGACGGCAGTGGTTTAGATTCCTTGCCGTCACATGGCCCAGACCTTGCCATACAGAGTGTCCGGCCGCCGTGGCTTGTCTCGGTAACATCCCCATTTCACTGGAGTCAGTATGAACCGCAAGGGCTTTACGCTGATCGAGCTGCTGATCGTCGTCGTCATCATCGGCATCTTGGCTGCAATCGCGATCCCGAAGTTCGCGAACACGAAGTCGAAGGCGTATATCACCGCCATGAAGTCTGACCTGCGCAACATGGTCAGCTCGCAGGAGTCGTTCTTCTCTGACTCCGCGAAGTACACCGCCAGCTTGACCGCCTTGAACTTCAAGGCCTCGTCTGGCGTCAACTCGCCCACGATCACGGTGTACGCGGGCGCTTGGATGGCGACGAACAACCACACGCAGCTGACCGGCACCGTTTGCGGAATCGGCGTCAACACGACGAACCCGACGGTTGCGACCGCTGGCGAAGGCGAGCCCGCCTGCCAGTAGTCTTGATCACGCTGTTGTAGTACAACCGGGTCAGGCGAAAGCCTGACCCGGTTTCTTTTTCCCCAGTCTTGAGCCATGCTGTGCGCGTGCCACGTCCCTTAAGTGTCCGCTCCGAGCTCCTGATCAACATCGGCGTTGTCGCCGGAGCCGCGCTCTTTTTGGGTGTGGCAAGCGTTGTCGTGCTTTACGACGTGTTGGACCCCGCGTACGCGGCGCTGTACATGGGTGTGCTCATCGCCGTGGATGTCGCTGTGTTCCTTGGCTACGCGGCCTATCAAGTGAATCGGGTCATCGTCAAGCCGCTGGGCGATGCGGTTGACGCCGCCGAAGCCATTGCCGCGGGCAACCTCACGCGGCGCATTCCGGCGGCCGACACCGCTGAGCTGGACAACCTCGCTGCCAGCGTGAACCGCATGACGGACCGGCTGATTGAAGACCGGGTGCATCTGGTGCGCGCCGAGAAGATGGCGAGCATCGGCCGACTCGCGGCAGGGATCGCGCACGAGGTTGGCAACCCCCTGGGAGCGATCACCGGATACGCGCATGTCCTCCGGTCTTCGGCCGGTACTCCGGACGGCAAGGACGCCGTGGCCGGCCTTGAGCGTGAGGCGGCTCGGATCGATCGCATCGTTCGCGGACTGTTGGACTACGCGCGCCCCTCGCTCCGGATCAGCGGCCGCGTCGACGTCGGCGACGTCGCTCGCAACGTCGTCGACCTGCTCATGAGCCAAGGCTCGCTCAAAACCGTCGACCTCAGGTTCAGCCCGGCATCCGAGTCCCTCATCGTCGCCGGCGACCGTCATGATCTCGAGCAGATGTTCATCAATCTCCTGCTCAACGCGGTAGACGCCATGCAGGCGCGGGGCTCACTGGCGCTCGTCCTGCGGCGCACGTCGCGCGAGGCGCTCCTTTCGGGAGCACGTCGCGATGGAGACTCCGATTCCCAGTCTCCGAAGCCGCCGAGCCCGCGTGCCGTTCGCTGGCTGGACGAACGGCCAGCGAAGGATGTCGTGATGGTCGCCGTCGTGGACTCCGGGCCCGGCATTCCGGAGGAAGATCTCGAACGCGTCTTCGAGCCGTTCTACACCACGAAGGAACCGGGCAAGGGCACCGGCCTTGGCCTCGCTATTGTGGCGCGCGCGGTCGAAAATGCTTCCGGCACCATTTGGGTGACACGCTCGCGCGAGGGCGGCGCGGCGTTCCGCATCCTACTGCCAATGGCCCAGTCGTGAACACCTTGATCGTCGACGACGAGCAGGGCTTGCGGCACACGCTGACGCTCATTCTTGGAGCGGAAGGCCACGAAATGCGGTCAGCGGCGGATGGAGCCGCGGCTCTGACGATGTTGGCCGTACGCGATGCGGACGTGATCCTGTGCGACATCCGCATGGCGGGCATGGACGGACTGACATTCCTGGACAACTACAAGAAGTCCAACGGGCGCGCGCTGGTGATTATGATGAGCGCCTACGGCGACGACGACTCAGCCGTGGATGCGGTGCGGCGCGGTGCCCACGATTTCATCCAGAAACCGTTTCGCGCCGACCAGGTGCTGCTCGTGCTGGCCAAGGCCATCGAACGCGAAGGACTGCGCGCCCAGGTGCGGCGGCTCAGCGACGAACTGGCTGAACTCCGCGGCACATCGGGCATCGTCGGCCACAGCGACGCCCTTCGCGCGGCGGTGACGCTTGCCAGGAAGGCTGCGCGTCATCCAAGCACCGTTCTCATCACCGGCGCCAGCGGCACCGGCAAGGAGCTGGTGGCGCGCCTGATCCACGACGAGAGTCCCCGCGCCTCGCAATCCTTTATCGCGGTGAACTGCGGCGCGATTCCGGAGCAGCTGCTCGAGAGCGAACTCTTCGGCCACTCGAAGGGCGCGTTCACTGGCGCCGGCGAAGCGCGCAAAGGGCTGTTCGAGACCGCCAGCGGCGGGACTCTCTTCCTGGATGAGATTGGCGAGCTTCCCGTGCCGCTCCAGGTCAAGCTCCTCCGTGCGCTCCAGGAGGGCGAGATTCGCCGGGTCGGGGACAGCGCGTCCATTGCGGTGGACGTTCGCGTGGTCGCAGCCACCGCGCGCGATCTCGAGGCCGAAGTCGCGTCCGGCGGATTTCGCTCGGACCTGTTCTATCGACTCAATGTCGTGCGCGTGGAATTGCCGTCCCTGCGCGATCGTCGCGAGGACCTGCCAGACCTGGTCCGCCATTTCACATCCGTCTTCAATGCAAAACTCGGCCTGCGAATCCAGGGTGTAACCCCGTCTGCTATGCGCCTCCTGCTCGAGTATGCCTGGCCGGGCAATGTGCGTGAGCTCGAAAATGTCATCGAGCGCGCCATGGTCATGGCGGACGGCGAGCAGATCGATGTCCAGCATTTGTCGGCCGGGATCCGCGAACCCGGAGCGACGGCCCCCTCGGCCTCCGACCTGGACTTGTCGGTGAAGCGCCGGACGGAGGCGCTGGAACGCGCACTCATCGCACGCGCCTTGAAGCAAACGGACGGGAATCGCACCCGCGCGGCAAAGCTGCTCGAACTCTCGCCACGGGCGCTTCTCTACAAGATCAAGGAGTACGGGCTCGAATAGGTCCTCGCCTGCGCCGCGGCGTTTTGTGACGTCGTGCATGAAAACGGTGATGCGGTGCGACGCCGATCGCGTACCATGGCGACATGCTGACGCGGCACGGTTTCACACTCGTCGAGACGATCGTCGCTCTGGTCCTGCTCCAGATCGCGATGCTGGCGCTGGCGGCTACCGCCGGCATGGCCTCGCGTGACCTTGCCGACGCTGTCATGCGCCGCCGGGCGCGTGCGCTGGCCGCGAGCCGCGTTGAAGTCCTGCGATCCACGGCCTGTTCGGCCGCGAACAGCGGGTCGCGGGTGCTGGAGGCTGGCATGGTGGAGCACTGGCGCACCGATGTCATCGGCGCGGCACGATCCCTCACCGACAGCATCAGCCTGAAGCTCCCGCGCGGCGTTCGAGGCGCCGCCGTGACGAAAGCGTGGGTCCTGTGCGATCCGTAGCGCCCCGCGGCTGGACGCTCCACGAAATGCTCATCTCGCTGTCCGTCATGGCGGTCGCCGCTGCCCTGGCCTCACAGGCTGCGGTGGCCTACCTGCGGTTCTTTCGTGGCGCCGGCGAAATCGTCGCCGTCCGCGGACAGATCGGCGCCGTCGGAACGATCGCCGGCGCGGCGCTTTGGGGCGTCTCCCCGACGCTCGGTGAAATCAGCTTCGCATCGGATTCGGCGATCGAGGTGCTGCGATCGATAGGAGGCGCCGTGGCATGCCACGGAGAGCCCGGGCGACTCGTCGTGCCCGTGCCACTCGAGTCCGGCAACTCGCTTTCCGCTTTCGAGGTGCAGCCCGAGGTCGGCGACCTCGTCGCCGTGTTTGTTCGCGATTCAGTCGCCTCCGGATGGCTTCGCGCCACCGTTTCGGCCATCAGCGCAGGAGGCTCCTGCACCACCTTTCAGGATGCGGCCGCGGCGATGACACTTGTGCTTGCCGAGCCGCTGGCCGTCGCGGCTGGCGCGCCCGTTCGGCTGCTGCGACCAATTCGGCTCAGCCACTACAGGGCGTCGGACGGCCAGTGGTATTTCGGCGTCCGTGACTGGAACGGTGAGTCTCAACGATTCAACACCATTCAACCCGTCGCTGGCCCGCTTGACGCCCACAGTGACAACCCGGCGACCAGCGGCTTGACGTTTCGATATTTCGATTCGAGCGCCAGCGACTTACCGTCTCCTCCCGACGTGAGTCGCATCGCGCTGGTCAGCGTTACCGTGCGTGGGCGATCACGCCGGCCTGTGAGTGTCGCGGGACGCTTCCGGAATTCGGTCTTCCATGCGGACTCAGCGCACACCATCGTCGCACTCCGAAACGCGCGATGAGAGGTGCCGCATTGCCGATGGTTGTGTTGTCACTGGGGCTCGTGGCTGCGCTCTCAGTTGGCGGCGCATTCGTTACTCGTCAGTTCGAGTCCAACACGCGCCTTGCCGATGAAGCCGCGCGACTCGAGCCGGCCGCCGAAGGGGCGCTGGCGCTTGCTGCCTCGCAGCTGGACACCGCCGCCTTCGCGATACCGGTCGGCCGATCCGTGGCACTGCCTGAAGCGGACGCTGGAACAACCGGCCATCCGGTTACTTTCGCTTGGATTACGCGACTTTCGGACTCGGTCTTCGCCCTGACGTCCGAGGCGTCCCTGCAACGCAAAACATTGCTGCGAAAGCGTTTACGCCTCTATGTGACTGCGGATTCAGCGGGATTCCGGCCGTTGGCACAGGGTGCGTGGACTCGCCTTCCTTAAGGGGTATCAGGGGACCGGTCGGAAGTGCCTTTGTTACCGAGGCTTGGGTGGTTCGTGTTTTGCGTGAGTGACAGAGGCGAACTGCGCAGTTCGCCTCGAATCTTTGATACTCCCACCCGCTCATGGCCCTCTTCGGTCGCAGCAAGACGACTATCGGACTGGATATCGGCTCCGGCCTCATCAAGGTCGCGGTCGTCGATCATTCCAAGAAAGAGCCCCAGCTCATGCGGGTGGCCGTCCAGCCGTTGATGCAGGATGCCATCGTCGAGGGCGAGGTCATGGACCCCGGCGTGGTCACCGAAGCGATCCAGGCGGCGCTCGCCGCTGCCGGTGTGAAGACCAAGCAGATGGTCATCGCGGTGGGTGGCCGCGACGTGATCATTAAGAAGATCTCGATCGATCGGGTGAAGGAAGCGCAGGCGCGCGAACTGATGCGCTGGGAGGCGGAGCAACACGTCCCCTTCGACATGGAATCGGTGGAACTGGACTTCCAGATTCTCGATCCCGACGCCGAGGGCTTGGAGATGAACGTCTTGCTGGTCGCCGCGAAGCGTGAACTGGTCGAGGCCAAGATGCGCGTCCTCACGGACTGCGGACTCGAGCTGGCCATGGTGGACGTGGACGCATTCGCGCTTCACAACGCGTTCGAGATGAATCACCCCGAGGCGATGGAAGGGATGGTGGCGTTGGTGAACATCGGGCACGATGTGACCAACATCAACATTCTCGAGGAGGGCGTGCCGATCCTGACGCGCGATCTCACCATCGGCACGCGCCGGTTTGCGGAGGATCTGCAACGCGATCGTGGCGTCACCGCTGAGGAAGCAGCGGGCCTGATCCAGGGCACGGAACGTTCGCCGCATCTCGACGCTGCCAACGAGACCCGCGGTGAGGAAGTCGCGCAGGGTATCGAGCGAGCGGTGGCATTCCTCTCCTCGAACATGAAGGGTGGCGCCGCCGTGCGCGCTGTGTACACGTGCGGAGGTGGCGCGCGCATTCCCGGCCTCACCGATCAACTCGGAACGCGGCTGCGCATGGAGGCACACCTCGCGAATCCGCTGGCGACGCTGGCCATGGATGAGGGCGCGCTTGAGGGGTTGAACGCCGACACCATCGCACCGTTGTTGATGCTGCCGATCGGCCTTGCCCTGCGGGTGACCTGATGAGGATCGAAGTCAACCTCCTCCCTGGCGCGAAGCGCGGCCGCCGCAAGGCAGCCTCGTCCATCGATTTCAAGAAGCTCGGCGAGGCGATCAAGGCCAAGTTCAAGGATTTCTATCTGGCCACGGCGATCGCGTCGGGCATCATTGCCCTGACGGTCGTGGGCTTGCTGTTCATGCTGCAGCGCGGTCGTGCGGCGACCCTGGATACTGAACTCAAGAAGCAGGTCGCGGACTCGACGCGGAACGCCGTCGTGCTGGCGGATCGCGCGCGCGCGGAAGCCAAGCGCGACAGCGCCCTGACCCAGCTCAACATCATCAAGGCGATCGACGAAGACCGTTTCATTTGGCCCCACATCCTCGACGAAGTCAGCCGGTCGCTGCCGCCGTATACGTGGCTGCGTACGCTAAACTTTACCGGCACGGCGCAGGGCACGAACCCCGCAGCCGCGTACCGGATGCCGCCGCCCGATACCTCGAAGAAGCGGAAGCGCGCGGTCGCGATCGTGTTGCCCCAGGACACGGTGCGGATTCGCCTCGTGGGCCGCACCGTGGATCTCCAGGCGTTTACGCGCTTCTATCGCACCCTCGAGGAGTCGCCGTTCTTGGGCAACGTGCAATACTCGAGCGTGTCCACGTTGGTCGAAGATCAGAAGCCGGTCACGCAATTCACGCTCGACGTGCTGTACACGCGACCGGACACGTCCCTCTTGCGGCGCGTGGTGTTGGCGCCGCCTCCGCCGAAGTAACCCATGGCTATCGAACCGCCCAAAAACCAACGCGACCAGCTGCTGCTTTTCGGAGCCGTGGCGGGCCTCGCCGCGATCGGCCTCTTCTGGTTCTACATGTATAACCCGAAGAGCAAGGCGCTCGACCTCGTGCAGACGAACATCGACAGCCTGAGCGCGCAGAACGAGATCGCGCGCAAGGAAATCGCGCGTGGCACGGCCTCGAAGCTCAGGGATGAGGCGGATATGTACGCCCGCATGCTTGTGGTCATGCGGACGCTCGTGCCGAGCGCCAGTGAGGTGCCGGAGCTGATCGACGAGATCTCGACGGCCGCGCGCCGCACGGGCCTCGAGTTGGGTGGTGTGCAGGCACCGGTCATTATCCCGGGCGACGTCTTCGACACGCACAAGACCAGTCTGAAGGTGACCGGTCCGTACCATCGCCTGAGCCAGTTCCTCACGAACGTCGGGTCACTCAAGCGCATCGTCTCGCCGATCAACATCGTGCTGACGATGCCGGCTGCGACCAAGGCCGGCAATGCGGGCGAGCAGACCCTGGACATGGCATTCGAGGTCCAGACCTACGTCGCCAAGGGTGGCGCGAGGGCTCCATGAAGACACTCGCGACGATCGCCATTGCGGTGCTGTGCGCTTCGGTTTCCGCGGCGCAGGGCACGAAAGCGCCCGCGGCACCGGATTCGTCCAAGACCAAGTCCGCGCCGGCGGCGGCCAAGGCACCCGACTCGAAGCAGGTCACGAAAACTGCCGAAACCAAGCAGCCAGCCGGTACCAAAGCGGGCGACACCAAGCAACAGGCCCCAGCTCCCGTGACCAAGGCGCCGGACACAAAAGCGGCGGCAGCGGCCCCGGCCCTCAACGCGGCGCAGCAGGCCCAGTTGCGGACGCCGACCATCATGCGCGAGGTCTACTCCTACACCGCCGATGGACGTCGTGACCCCTTCGTTTCGTTGCTTAGCTCGTCGGATCTGCGTCCGACTGTGGGAGACCTTCGCCTGACCAGCATCCTGTATGACGAAAACGGGTCGAACTCCATCGCGATGATGCGTGACCTGGTGGACAACACGCAGTACCGGGTCGTGACGGGTCAGACATTGGGACGGATGCGGGTCGCGTTGATCAAAAGGAAGGTCGTGATTTTCACCATCGAAGAATTCGGACAGAACCGCCAGGACTCGTTGGTCCTGGGTGATACAACCAAAGCGAGGGCGAAATGATGGATCTGCGAGCGGGCATCCCCCGGGCACGCACGCGCTTGATGCGCGGGCTTGTCATTGGCGTGGGCGCTGTCCTGCTGACGGCCGCGACACTCAACGCCACGGGTGACGGCGCTGTTGTCTCCCTGAGCGTGGTGCCGACCAGCGGGCGCGCGCAGGTGGTCATCGGCTTCAGCGGCAACGTCGGGATCAAGGATTTCACGCTCCGCAACCCGGAGCGCATCGTCGTTGATATCGCCGGGGCCAACCTCGGCATGCGACAGAGCGGCTACGATCGCATCGCCCGCGGCGGAGTCGTTGACGTGCGCTACGGTCAATTCCAGCCCAACGTGGTTCGTGTTGTCCTGACATTGAGCGGGCCGCGTCACTACCAGGTGGTGCGCGGCAACGGCGCCGTCATGGTCTCGGTGGATGGTGGCGGTGATTTCGTGGCGTGGCGCACGTCGGGCGCTGCCGCGCCCGCGGTTGCCGTTGCGCCGCCAAAGCCGGCACCCGTTGAGGCTCCGGTCGCACCCGTCGCACCCGTCACAAAGGGCGTCGAGATTCCTGCGCCGCAGTTGCCGCCCGTGGTCGCCGCGCCGGTTGCGGCTGCTCCGGTGAGCCTGGCGGACTACGTGCCGCAGCCGCCGCAGGGTGAGCGTCGGATTTCCATCACGTTCGACAAGGCGCCGGTTGCCGACGTCCTGGCGCAGTTCGCCGCGTTCTCACGCCGCACGATCATTCCGGCCAAGGGCGTTGAGGGCGACATCACGGCCGAAATCAAGGACAAGCCGTGGGACGTGGCGATGAAGGTGATCCTGAACGCCAACGGCTACGACGCCATTGAAGACGCGAACGGCATCATCATCGTGAACACGATCGCCGCGCTCGCGGCGCGTCCGCGAACGGAACAGCTCACCACGCGCACACATCGTTTCAACTACAGCGCCGCAGTGGCGGTGGCTGAAGCACTTCGCGGGCGCCTGACACGTGATTGCGGCGCGCAGCAGGCAGGTCCTGCGGGCGCTCCCGCGGCAGGGGCGCCGGCCGGGCCGACGAGCACGCTCAACTGCCCGGTGCGCGGCGCCGTCTCCGCGGACTCGCTCACCAATAGCGTGTCCGTGACGGATGCGCCGTCGGCGATCGATGACATCATGGCGTACGCACGCTCGCTCGACGTGCGTCAGCCGCAGGTGAACATCAAAGCCAAGATCATCCTCGTGGATCGCACGCAGCTCGAGGGTCTCGGTCTCAAGTACGACATCGGCTCGCGCAACCAACACTTCAACACGATTGTCGCCCGCAAGGACAGCCTCGGTGCGCCGGAAACAGGCAACGTGATCTTCCTCGGCGGCAACGCGCTGTCGGCGATTGCGAATGCCACGACGACGGTGCCGGGCGCCGCGCTCAACCTCGTGTATTCGGCCGCGCTCGGCGCGTTCGACTTCACCACGTTCCTCGACGCGCTCCAGCTCACGTCGCTGCTTGACGTCCAGGCGGAGCCGAGCGTGACGACACTCAACTATCGCAAGGCGGTGCTGTCGGCTGGCACGCAGGTGCCAGTGCGTACGGCGGAGCAGGGCGCCGGCTCGAACTCGGCCGGCCAGGTGGCGCAGGTCACAGTCCAAATGCGCGACGTCGGCATTGTGTTGGAGGTCACCCCGTTTATCACCAACAATCGCCAAGTTCGGATGCGCGTGCACGCGGAAAACTCCGACGTGAAGTTCGAACCCGACCAGGGTGCCGTCTTCCCGCAGCAGTTTCTCGACACCGAGCTGCTGGTGGCGGATGGAGAGACGGCGGTCCTTGGTGGCTTGACACAGACGTCGGTGACCGTGACGAAGAGTGGTATTCCGCTGTTGGTCGAACTCCCCCTGATTGGCCGCCTCTTCGGTGTCACCAATCGGACGGAGACCAAGCGCGATCTGTTGATTCTCATTACGCCGCACATCGTCGATGAAGGTGACATGGCGATGGAACCGCGGCGCACGCCGTAAAGGAGCTGAAGGCATGCGCGTCTCTTTCGTTCGTCTGTCGAAGCTGGTCGTCGGCCTTGCGCTCGTCATGAGCTGCGACGGCGGACCGGTGGGCACAAAATTCGGCAACGGCATCGCCGGTGGTGCGACGGGCACGTCACCCATCACGCCGCCCGCTCCGGGCTCCGTGGACAGCTTTCCGCCGTTTGCTCTTTTTACGACCCCGGTCGCGACGCCGGTGCAGCTGATCAACGCGGGCGATTCGATCCTGGTTGTTGTGCTCATCAACGACGACCGCAAACTCGGTTCGCTCATCATCCGCGGTTTGGTGCAGGTGGGCGACACGGCCTTGGGGACGTACGCCGAAGTCGAGCGCTATCCGGCCATCACCGCGCCCGCCGTCATCACTCCGTTCACCCCCGGCCAAACCAGCGCCATCATCCAGCGGTATTTGCAGCCCGCGAATCGCGCGGACGTATCGACCGGACCGCTCATCATCCAGGCGATTGTCAGAGACTCCTCGGGTAACGCCGATACGACAACCCGCACCGTCCAGCTCGTGAACGGCCCTCGGGTCAGTGTCTTGAGTCCCGTCGTTGGAGCGCTCATTCCCCGTGGCGGTCTCTTCACGATCAATGTCGAGGCCACGCAGCCGAGTGGCATCGACAGTGTGCGGATCCGCGTCGTAGGCGAATCCACGTGGCCCGTTCCACTCGATACCACTGTGGTGGGAATTATCCCGCCGGGTGTCACAACCGTGACGTACACGAATCAGATCAACCTGAAGCTGAGCGCTCCGGCCAACGGGAGAATCACGATCAATGCGTCCGCGTGGGACGCGAACCGGAACGAGGGTACGGCGGCGCCGATCGTGGTACTCGCGCGAGCCGCAACGAACGTGCCCCCGCTCGTACAGCAGATCGTGGACCCGAAGCTCGAGTACACGTTCGATTCAGTCACCGTGTCGGCAACGGCGGACGGCGTGGTGAGGGTTGGGCGTTTGTTGCTCAATTCCGTCGGAGCAACCATCAACGACGTCTCGCAGACGTTTGTCGGGCCCACTTTTAACTCCACCCAGTCGGTCAGGCTTCCGCTCAATCTCGGTTTGCAGTATCAGGACAGCACGGTGTACGTCCTTGGCTACGCGGACGACACGCTGGGCATCCGCGGCTGGTCCGCAGCGGCGGGCAGCACGATTCCCGTCACGGTGCAGGCGGCGGGGATAAAGGCCGAGGTGCGCATCACCTACGGCGTCACCTACCCGTTCCCGGGTGCCCGTCCCGGAATTGCCGGCGACATCGCGGTGGACACCGCGAGCTATTTGGGGTCGGCAGGCAATGTGTTCGTCTCGAATACCGCATACAACATTGTTGAGGTGTGGAGCAACGGAACCAAGACGTTCAGTCCCGCCGGCGTGCAAGTCGGCGCGCAGCCATGGGGACTCTTTCCCGCGTACGCGACCACTCAGGCTCAGTATCGCCTGCTCGTTGCCAACTCGGGCGGTACCAGCATCAGCCGCGTCCGAATGTCCACAACGCCGCCGGCCGAGGCACTGTCCGAGCGTCTCAAAACGACCAACAACGCGGTGTACGAGGTCCTCTTTACCATCAATGCCGCCGGCAACCTGGTGCTGTCGTGGGATGGGCTTGGGTACCAGTACTCCGACCGACCGCAATTTGTGGCGCAATCGGAGGGTGGGCGAATCTTCTACTCCACCAAACCCACCGAGGCCAAGACGCCGGGAACCATCAGGTTCGTCGATCCGTGGCACCGGGTGGCTGACCCGCGGCAGATCTATTCGTACGCTCGCTATAACGCGACCGCCACCGAGAAATACGTGCTCTTCAACGCGGACTCCATCGCCGTGTCAAAGATGCCGGCAGGCTTCGTCGGACCGGACACCCTGGTCGTTTGCGATCACCCGTACGGCGGTAAGCACGGCCAGGCGAGGCCCCGGTTTGCGCCGGGAGCCGTCGACGGGCTTGGAAATCAGCTCAATGACACGCGGACCGACAATGACGACACGCCGTTCTGTGTGCGCGCCATTACGCAGAGTGGGGCGGTTGACTCGGTGCGGAAATACGGCGGCGATCTCGAGATGAGGCTGGGATTGGACCTCGCTTCCCTTTCGCTTACGGACACCACGTTCGTCGCTACCTCGGGAGACGGCAAATGGGTGGCGTTTGGCGAAGGCAACGCCGCCAAGGCGGTGGGATCCGGCGTGAATCGGTCGACCCCTACCGCGCGTCTCATCCTTGCCAAGGACGAAAACTTGGTGGCGCCCAACAACCTCGAGCCGCAGTTCTATTCGCCACCGATCACGGTAGACGACATCCAGGAAAACGCCTCGAACAAATTGTTCGGGTTGGCCCTCGGTCCAACGGGCCTGCAAGTGCTGGCGCACACCGACCAAACGTTCGTGGCAGAAGTCTCAGATCCGCTGTTCGCAACCGGAATCTTTCACCTGCGCCTGGACGGCACCTACGACTCCTTCTCTGACGGAGGCGGCGTCGCGTTCCATCCGCTGGCGATGGGCACCATAACCCCCGCGCCGAATCGAATCGCGTTCACGGCGACCAAGACCGGTGTCATCGAGGCGTTCGACGTGGCGCACTACAACAACCGCGGTGTGTACACCACGAAGGGGAATCTCTACGGCCCTCTGCGCGTTACGCTGCCGCTCACTGCTTTGGAGACGGCGGCCGGCATCGTGCTCAAGATGTACGGCCTCACCGCCGCAGGCCTCATCGTGATCGACCTCCGCGCGTCTGACATCAAGTAGCCGGCACGTGGTCGCAGATCGCAGACGGACCGGCCCCTCTGGGGCCGGTTTCGTTCTGGGGACCTACTCGCTCGTCAATCGGGACCGCCATTCATGTTGAGATTCACCACGGCCGGCGAATCGCACGGGCAGGCACTCGTCGGCATTCTCGAGGGCATTCCGGCAGGGCTGTCGCTCCTTGCCGAGCATGTCAACGAACAACTGAGCCGCCGGCAGCAGGGATACGGCCGGGGGCGACGCATGCAGATCGAGCAGGACGCCGCAGAGTTGCTGGCCGGCGTGCGCGCAGGCGAGACCACCGGCGCCCCGATCGCGATGCTCGTGAAGAATCGCGACTGGAAAAACTGGGAAGCAATCATGGACCCGGCGCCGCGCCCGGAGGATGTCACCCCGAGCGACAGCGAGGGGCCTGCAGGGCGCAAGCGAGCGGTGACGCGCGTCCGCCCCGGCCACGCGGACCTCACCGGAATGCTCAAGTACGACCGCGACGACGCGCGCGACATCCTCGAGCGCGCGTCAGCGCGCGAGACCACGATGCGCGTCGCCATTGGCGCGGTGTGTCGCCGGCTGTTGGCTGAGTTTGGCGTCCGCGTCGGCAGCCACGTGGTCGAGTTGGGCGACATCGTCGCACAGCGGCCGGACCCATTCCCGAAGGACATCAACGCCGCGGCAGACGGGTCGCCATTGCGCACGCTGGATGCGGACGCCGAGCGTCGCATGATCGAGCGCGTTGACGCGATCAAGAAGGAAGGGAACACCCTCGGCGGAATTGTCGAAGTCGTGGCCGACGGAGTCTGCGTTGGCCTCGGCTCGCATACGGCGTGGGACCGCAAACTCGACGGACTCATCGGACGCGCCATGATGTCGATTCCCGCAGTGAAAGGCGTCGAGCTCGGCATGGGTTTCGCCGCCGCCCGCGCAACGGGCGCGCAGGTGCACGATGAAATGGATCCTGCGCCGGCCAGCGCGCTGACCGGTGGCGTGAAACGCCGCTCCAATCGCGCTGGCGGCACCGAAGGCGGCATGACCACCGGCGAGCCGGTGGTGGTCCGCGTCGCGATGAAGCCGATCAGTACGCTCATGAAACCGCTTGCGACGGTCGACGTCGCCACGGGCGCGTCTGCCGCTGCAACCGCGGAGCGCAGTGACGTCACGGCCGTGCCGGCAATGGGTGTCATCGCCGAAGCCATGCTCGCCATCGTCCTCACGGATGCGCTGCTCGAGAAATTCGGCGGCGATTCGCTGCGCGAAACCCGGCGCAATTATGACGGATACCTTTCGCACGTCAAAGACCGTAGCGTCGATCGATCCGGGTAAGCCGCACCTGATCCTGGTGGGCCTTCCCGGCGCGGGAAAATCCACGGTCGGCGCGCTCCTCGGTGAGAAACTCCAGCGCACCTATCTGGATTTCGACCTGGAGATCGAGCACCGCCAGGGGATGCCGATTGCGCAAATCTTTGGCGAACGCGGCGAAGCCGGGTTTCGCGAGCTCGAGCGGGAGCTGACTGAAGAGCTCAGGTCTTTCGGGAACATGGTCCTGGCGCCCGGCGGCGGCTGGGTGTCCGTTCCGGAGGTGGTTTCCATGCTCAGGCCCCCGGCGGTCATGGTTTACCTGAGAATCCGCCCTGAAGCCGCTCTTCAACGCCTTGGAGGCTCCACCGTCCGCCGTCCGCTTCTCAACCGCCCGGATCCGCTCGGCGAGCTCAAATCACTGTTTGACGCCCGCAAAGCCATCTACCTGTCCGCCGACATCGAAGTAGGAACGCAAACGCTGACGCCGCAACAGGTTACGGACCAAATCGTGGCCAAACTCAAGCCAGTTGCGTAGGCACCGGCGAGGAGTCACCTAGCCGCGGGAATTGACGGCAGGGATACTTTGGTACGCGTGACGTATCTAAGGTAGTGGATCGTCCTCAATATCTATGACATTTCGCATACCGGGGCCGCACGAGCGGGGACGCTTTGCGCCGGACGCATGGGGCGAGCTGTTGGCCCTGGTGCGGTCGGGCAAAGTGAGTGCGTCCGAACTCGAGCAGTTGATCGAGCGCGCGCTGGTACACATCGACGGCCGGATCGCGCTGGATGACCTTCGCGTCCTCGTTGAGGGCGCCGGGCTCACAGCGCCGGCAAGTGATGCACAGGAAACGGTACACTGACATGGCCACACGAAAGACGACGCTCAAGAAGGGCGCCAAGAAGAAGACGACGAAAAAGAAGCTCATGACCGAGGTCGACAACGGCGCTGACAGCTCCGGTGGTACGTCGCTGGTCATCGTCGAGTCGCCCGCGAAGGCAAAAACGATCGGCAAGTACCTCGGCCGCGGCTACAAAGTCCGCGCGACCGTCGGGCACATCATGGATCTGCCCACAAAAAAGCTGGGCATCGATCTCGACAAGGGGTTCAAGCCGGACCTCGTTCCGATTCCCGGCAAGGAAAAAACCATCGCCGAACTGAAGGCGGCGGCCAAGGTGGCCAAGGCCATCTTCATCGCGACCGACCCTGACCGGGAAGGCGAGGCGATCGCGCATCACGTTGCCGAGCAGATCAAGCCCAAGCGAAAGAAGAAGGGCGAGGAGGCGATCACCAGCGCGCCGGTCCGTCGCGTCCTCTTCCATGAAATCACGAAGGACGCCGTACTGGAGGCGATCAAGAAGGCCGGCTCCATCGATTCGCGCAAAGTCGAAGCGCAGCAGGCGCGTCGCGTGTTGGACCGGCTCGTCGGCTACAAGGCCAGCCCGGTGCTCTGGAAGACGGTGAAGAAGGGGATCTCAGCCGGACGCGTGCAGACGGTTGCGCTCCGCCTCATCGTCGAGCGCGAACGTGAAATCCGCGCGTTCAAGCCCGTGGAGTACTGGACCATCGAGGCGCAGCTTCAGAAGGGCGAGCAGCAATTCGGTGCCAAGCTGCACCACATCGATGGCAAGAAGGCCGAGATCCCGAACCAGGCTGCGGCTGAGCACATCCTTGGCGAGCTCAAGGGTCGCGGTCGCGCCGCCTCCGGCGGCGCAGGCACATATCAGAACTTTGAGGTCACCGAGGTCAAGCGAAGAGAGCGCCGCAAGAATCCGCAGGCGCCGTTCATCACGTCCACCTTGCAGCAGGAAGCGTCCAAGAAGCTCGGCTTCGGGTCGAAGCGCGCGATGCGCGTGGCCCAGGACCTCTACGAGGGCATCGAGCTGGGCGACGAGGGCGCGGTGGGCCTCATCACCTACATGCGCACGGACTCGACGCGCGTGGCGGAGAGCGCGGCCGGAACGGCGCGCGAGTACCTGAAGACCCTGTTCGGTCCGGAGTACTTGTCGGATGGCATCCAGCTCTACGGCGACAGCAAGAAGAAGAACACACAGGACGCGCACGAGGCGATTCGCCCAACGGATCCCACTCGGCGTCCCGACGACCTGCGCAAATACCTGACACCGGACCAGCTCAAGCTCTACACGCTGGTGTGGCAGCGCTTCATGGCGTCACAGATGGCGCCGGCCGTGTTCGACACAACCACGCTCGACTTCGACATCCCGATCGGCAAGCAGCCGGATATCGGCAGGCACAGCTACTTGTTCCGCGCTACCGGCAGCGTCGTGAAGTTCCAGGGATTCCTGGCGCTGTACCGCGAAGCGCACGAGGAAGGCGAGCACAAGGCGCTGGAAGACGAGCAGCCCCTTCCGTTCATCGAGACGGGCGAGCAGGTGCCGTGCCTTGGCATTACGCCGTCGCAGCACTTCACGGAACCGCCGCCGCGCTTTTCAGAAGCGTCGATGGTGAAGGAACTCGAACGCCTCGGCATCGGCCGGCCGTCGACGTACGCGTCGATCAATTCGGTGCTGGTGGATCGCCGCTACGTGGAGCTCATCAACAAGCGCTTCTTCCCGACGGAACTCGGCGAGACGGTCGAGAAGGTCATGGTCAAGCAGTTCCCGGACATTTTCAACGTGACGTTCACGTCGGAGATGGAAGCGGAGCTCGACAAGATCGAAGAAGGCGACATGGGCTGGGAGAAAGTCCTCAAGGAGTTCTACACACCGTTCGCAAAGAGTCTCAGCAAGGTGGACGCGCCTGCCCTCATCGCTGTCGCGCACGACCTTTCCATGCTCGAAAAGGACCGCTGCCCGATCGACGGTGGCAGGCTCGAGCCGCGTGGCGGATTCTTCGGCCCGTTCCTCGCCTGCGAGAACCATCCGAAGACCTGCAAGTACACGCGCCCCATCAAGGGCGAGCGCGCCAAGCCGCGCATGACCGACATTCCGTGCCACGTGTGCGGCGCGATGATGGTCGTGCGCAACGGCCGCAGCGGCGAGTTCCTCGGATGCTCCACGTTTCCGAAATGCCGCGGCACGAAGTCCATGCCGACGGGAGTGTTCTGCCCGAAGGACAACGGCGAGCTGGTGCAGCGTCGTTCACGCAAGCGTGGGACAAACTTCTTCGCCTGCAGCAACGAGACCTGCGACTTCGTGGCGTGGAACCCTCCGGTAAACGAGAAGTGTCCGGACTGCAGCTTCGTGGGCGCCGAGATGAAGACGTCCAAGGCACGCGGCGATTTCCGCAAGTGCATGAAGTGCGGCAACGAGTGGGATGCGCCGAAGCCGCCGGAGACTGAAGAGGTCGCGCCAGCCCTCGCTGGCTAACTGGTCTCGGCGGGCCGGCTTCGCCGGCCCGATCTCGGCCGCCTTCGGCGGCCTCACGTACTCGGCGGCGGCGCTACGCGCCGCCGATTTGTCGTGGTCTCGCGCGGACTTTGAAAAGCAAGTTCGTGAGCATGCGGCGGACCGGACTCAGGTGCGCGTTTTCCACCTCGTCAAACTCAGCTTCAGTGATGTATCCGAGGTCCATGGCGGTGTAGAGGTGGTGCAACGTTTCGCATCCTGACCCCACACTGATCTGAAGGCATCGTGCCGTGTCTTTCGGAGTTCCGCGGCCGAAGCCTTCCGCAATGTTGGCACCTATTGAAGTCACCGACGATCGAAGCTGTGCCGCCAGGCCGAATCGCTCCTCGACTGGAAACCGCTTGACAAGCTGGTACACCGCGACCGTGAGGGGTCGCGACGCCTGCCAAACGTTGAGTTTCCGGAAGTCCTGCATGCTCGGAAGAATGGAGCGAGGTCCACAAATCCCATCACCAAATCCTCGCACTACGGAGCGAGAAACCACTGCAAATCGGGCCGCGCAGCGGCCCGCCGAGCACATCAATCGGCGCCGAAGGCGCCGCCGAGAACGGTTGTGAACGCCGAAGGCGCCGCCGAGAACGGTTGTGAGCGCCGTAGGCGCCTGCTGAGAACGCTAGTTTTGAAACCGTGACCGAACGCATTCACGTCATCGGCGGCGGCCTCGCCGGCAGCGAAGCCGCCTGGCAGTTGGCAGAACGCGGCCTCGATGTCGTCCTCCATGAAATGCGTCCCGTCCGCCAAACGCCCGCGCACAAGACGGATCGCCTGGCGGAGCTGGTGTGCTCCAACACGTTCAAGAGCACTGAAACGACCAACGCGCACGGACTGCTCAAAGCCGAGATGCGGCTAATGGGCTCAATGGTGCTTCAGTGCGCCGATGAGTCGCGCGTGCCGGGTGGATCGGCGCTGGCCGTTGATCGCGATCTCTTCTCGAAAGCGGTGCATGATCGCGTGCACGGCCATTCACGAATTCGAGTGGAGCTCGGCGAGGTGACGACGGTGCAAGGGCCGTGCATCATCGCGTCGGGTCCACTGACGTCCGAGGCGTTGGCCGAGTCCATCCGTGCACGATTAGGCGTCGAGTCGCTCTCGTTCTATGACGCCATCGCCCCCATCGTCTCCGGCGAATCAATCGACGAATCACTCACCTTCCGCGCGTCTCGGTACGACAAGGAGACGATGCCTTCAGCCGAGGACGGTGCGTACATCAACTGCCCGATGTCGCGCGAGGAGTACGACGCCTTCATCGACGCGCTCGTCGCCGCAGATGTGTTCGTGGTCCACGAGTTCGACAAGGTGCCGTACTTCGAAGGCTGTATGCCCATCGAGGAAATGGCGCGCCGCGGCCGCGACACGCTCCGTTTCGGGCCAATGAAGCCGGTGGGGCTGCGAGACCCGCGAAGCGACAAGCGTCCGCATGCTGTGGTTCAGCTTCGTCGCGAAGACCGCGACGGACACATGTGGAACTTGGTCGGATTCCAGACGCGACTCCGCTATCCGGAGCAGGCACGGGTGTGCCGCATGATTCCCGGCCTCGCGGGCGCCGAGTTCCTCCGCTTCGGCTCAATCCACCGCAATTCGTATGTCAATGCGCCGGCGGCGCTCACGCAGCACTTGTCGTTGCGCGACGACCCGTCGGTGCTATTCGCAGGCCAGCTCACTGGCGTGGAGGGCTATACCGAGAGCACCGCCACGGGCCTCGTGGCGGCGCTGAACCTCGCCCGCGTGCTGGCGGGGCAGCAGCCCGTCGTTCCGCCACCCACGACGATGCTGGGCGCCATATACCGCTACCTGCGCGAGGCGGACGCGGCGCATTTCCAACCCATGAACGCGAACTTTGGCCTCGTCGTGCCGCTCGACAACCCGCCACGCGACAAGGCGGTGAAGCGCGAGCGCATCGCTCAGCGCGCCATCCGGGACATGCAAGAGTGGGTCGATTTGATCATCTCTGCTGGCGTGGCCAGCGCGTGAGGCCACGACAAATCGGGCGCGAAGCGCCCGCCGAGAACGTGAATCCGGCCGCGAAGCGGCCGGCCGAGAACAGTGTTAGCGCCGCGCAGCGGCCGGCCGAGAACGAAGATGTAGCCGCATTCCTTACTCACCTGGAAAAGGAAAGGAACGTCAGTCCTCACACGTTAAAAGCGTACAAACGCGACTGCGCCGAGTTTGTCACGTTCCTGACGGACTATTACGGCGGCGCGTCATGGACGTGGCAGGGCGTTGACCGTTTGGCAATGCGAGGCTTTCTCGGCCGGCTCAACCAGCGCGGACTGTCCAAGAAATCCGTGGCGCGCGCTCTCGCCGCCGTGCGCGGCTTCTACAAGTTCCTCGGCACAACGGAACAGGTGGAATCCAACCCGGCTCGAGCCGTCGGAACCCCGAAGGCGGAGAAGTACCTGCCGTCGTACCTCGACCGCGCCCAGATCGATCGACTGTTCGAAGTGGTCGTGTCGCGCGCCGCGAGTGGTGAGTTCCAGGACCTTCGCAACGCCGCGATGTTGGAGCTGTTCTACTCCACTGGCATGCGCTTGTCGGAGCTTCAGGGACTTGATCGCCGCGACATTGACCCGGTGAGCCAGCAAGTGAAAGTGCGGGGCAAGGGAAGGAAGGAACGCATTCTTCCGGTTGGCGATCATGCATCCCTGGCGTTGCGCAACTACGAACGCAAACGGGACGAGCTGGCAACCGGGCTCAAGTCCCGGATGGACAAGGCCGCCGTCTTCATCGCCAAGACCGGAAAGCGCCTCACCGTTCGCTCCATCCAGAAGATCGTCGGCGTTTTCCTCGAGTTGGTGGCCGAGGACGCTGGACTCAGCACGCACTCGTTGCGCCATTCGTTCGCAACGCACTTGCTGGACGCCGGAGCCGACCTGCGCGCCGTGCAGGAACTCCTCGGCCACGCGTCAGTCTCGACCACGCAGATCTACACGCACACCAGCGTCGAGCGCCTCAAAGAGGTGTACAGGAAGGCCCACCCAAGGGCCTGACGGCTAGCTTGCGCGAGGCAATGCTGCCGTACCCTGTACCCTGTACCCTGTACCCTACACCCTGTACCCTGCTCAGTCCGTGCCACTTCCAACAATTCACGCAACAACGATCCTCTCGGTCCGGCGCGACGGCAAAGTCGCGCTCGGCGGCGACGGGCAGGTGACCGTGGGCGAAACGGTCATGAAGGCCAATGCGAACAAGGTGCGCATACTGAAGGGCAATCGCGTCCTCGGTGGGTTCGCCGGTTCCGCGGCGGATGCGCTGACGCTCTTCGAGAAGTTCGAGGAGAAACTCGAGCGCTATCCCACGAACCTCTCGCGCGCCGCTGTCGAGCTGGCGAAAGAGTGGCGCAGCGATCGCGTCCTGCGGCGGCTCGAGGCAATGCTCGCCGTGGCGGACGCCGAGACCGGGTTCATCCTCTCGGGGACCGGCGAAGTCATCCAGCCGGACGATGGTATCCTGGCGATCGGCTCCGGCGGACCGTACGCGATGGCCGCAGCTCGTGCTCTGGTCCGCGGCACATCGCTCTCGGCTGCGGAAATCGTGAAGCAGTCGCTCACGATCGCCGGGGAAATTTGCATCTTCACGAACACGAACATCACCGTTCTCGAGGCTTGATCGAGTCGTGCTCACGAGCCCACCAAAAATCGGGCGCGAAGCGCCCGCCGAGCACGTGAAGGCCGCCGACGGCGGCCGAGATCCGGCCGTGAAACGGCCGGCCGAGCACAGCGCCGCAGGCGCGAAGTGGTCCGCCGAGAACACCTGAAGGCATGCCTACCAATCGCACAGCCCAAGCGCTAGCCAAGCTCGCCGATCTCACGCCGCGACAGATCGTCACGGAGCTCGACCGCTACATCGTTGGCCAGGCGAATGCCAAGAAAGCCGTGGCCATCGCGCTGCGAAACCGGTGGCGTCGCCAGCGCGCGCCGGAAAGCATCCGAGCCGAGATTGCGCCCAACAACATCATCCTGATTGGGCCCACCGGCGTCGGCAAGACAGAGATCGCCCGCCGACTCGCGAAGCTGGCCGGCGCGCCGTTCGTGAAGGTCGAGGCGTCAAAGTTCACCGAGGTCGGCTACGTCGGCCGCGACGTCGAAGGCATGGTGCGTGATCTGGTGGACAGCGCCATCGACATGGTGCGCACGGAGCGCGAAGGCGAAGTGGACGACCTCGCGCATGAGAAAGTCGAGGAGCGGTTGTTGGATCTGCTGTTGCCCCCGCCCCAAGCACCGGCTCGTTCGCCGGGCGCGGCCGACGACAAATCGGCGCGAAGCGCCGCCGAGAACCCAATCGGCCGCGAAGCGGCCGCCGAGCACGAATTGTTTCTGGTCGGTTCCAAGGGCCAGGCCGAGCGCAGCAGCGGGGAGTCAGAACGCCACAAACGCACCCGCGACAAACTCCGCCTGCTGCTGCGCGACGGCCAGCTCGAGTCGCGTGAAGTCGAAATCGAGGTCACGCCCACGGGCCCAATGATCGACGTGATGTCCACGCAGGGCGCGCCCGAGGGGATGGGCGGCATGGGCTACATCTCGGACATGATCAAGCAAATCCTGCCGCAGCGGCAGAAGAAGCGCACGGTGAAGGTGAGCGAGGCGCGTCGCATCTTGCTCGACCAGGAACTGGACAAGCTCATTGATATGGAAGACGTCACCGGCGACGCGCTGGAACGGGTCGAACAGCTCGGCATCATCTTCCTGGACGAGATCGACAAGATCGCCGGCGAGCGCTCGCAGATGGGCGGTCCCGACGTGTCGCGCGAAGGTGTTCAGCGGGACCTGCTGCCGATCGTCGAGGGCTCCAACGTCCAGACCAAGCACGGCATGGTAAAGACGGACCACGTCCTCTTCATCGCGGCCGGCGCGTTTCACGTCTCCAAGCCCAGCGACCTGATTCCGGAACTCCAGGGGCGCTTCCCGATTCGCGTTGAACTGAAGTCGCTGACCGAGGCGGACTTCGTGCGCATCATGACCGAGCCGGAAAACGCGCTCACCAAGCAGTACTGTGCGCTCGTGGCGGCCGACGGCGCGACATTGAGCTTCGCCGAAGACGGCGTTCTGGAGATCGCCCGGATTGCCGCGATGATGAACGACCGCATGGAGAACATCGGTGCTCGGCGGCTGCACACGGTGATGACGACATTGCTGGAGGACGTGCTGTTCGAGCTGCCTGATGGCATGTCGCGCGCCATCGTGATGGATGGCAAGACGGTCTCGGACCGCCTCAAGGCGATCATCGAAGACGAAGACCTGAGGCGCTACATTCTTTGACGCCCATGGCCGCTGCCGACCACCGCGACTTTCTCCAGATTCCGGACCTCACCAAGTCCGAGTTGCTGGCGCTCTTCGGCATCGCCGAGAAAATGCGCGCCGGCAAGTACAAGAAGCGGCCGCTGGCCGGCAAGACGCTGGCCATGATCTTCATGAAGGCGTCCACGCGGACGCGCGTGTCTTTCGAGGTCGGCACGTACCAGCTGGGTGGTCACGCCCTGTTCCTCTCGCCGCGCGACGTACAGTTGGGACGCGGCGAGCCAATCGCTGACACCGCGCGAGTGCTCTCGCGCTACGTAGACGGCATCATGATCCGCACGTTCGCGCATCAGGATGTCGAGGAGCTCGCGAGGTATGCCGATGTGCCGGTGATCAACGGCCTGACCGACATGGTCCACCCGTGTCAGGTGCTCGCCGACTTGCTCACGGTTCGTCAACACGTGAAGACCAAGCTCGAGAACATCGTGGTCGCGTGGATCGGCGATGGAAACAACATGGCCAATTCGTGGATCAACGCCGCGCATCGCTTCGGGTTCGAGCTGCGAATTGCGTGCCCGGAGGGCTACGAGCCCGCCGACCACTTGCTGGCGCGCGCCAAGGGCTCGGCCAAGATCAGCATCACGCGTGATCCCAATGAAGCGGCGAAGGGCGCGCATGTGGTGAACACCGACGTGTGGGCTTCCATGGGACAGGAGAGCGAACAGCGGCAGCGCGAGCGAGCATTCCGCGGCTTCCAGGTGAACGCGGCGCTCATGAAGAAGGCGGACAAGGACGCGATCTTCCTGCATTGCCTGCCGGCGCACCGCGGCGAGGAAGTGACTGCTGACGTGATTGACGGCCCGCAGAGCCGGGTGTGGGACGAGGCCGAGAACCGACTGCACGTCCAAAAAGCGATCATGGCGGCGCTCATGGGCGGCGAGAAGCTCAAGTGAGCGAGCGCGAACTCCCTGAGGTCGGCAAGCCGGCACCGGCATTTGCAACCATCGACGACACGGAAGCGAAGGTCCGCCTCTCCGACTTCAAGGGCAGATACGTCGTTCTCTACTTCTACCCGAAGGACGACACCCCTGGCTGAACCGTCGAAGCGTGCTCGTTCAGCGACGCCTTCCCTCGGTTCGAGGGACTCGACACCGAAGTACTTGGAGTGAGCCCGGACGGAGCGGAGTCACATCGGAAGTTCAAGTCGAAGTACCACCTGCAACTGCGTCTGCTCGTTGACGAAGAGCACGAGATCGCCGAGGCCTACGGCGTCTGGGTGGAGAAGAACACGTTCGGCCACAAGCGCATGGGCGTGTCACGGACCACGTTCGTCATCGATCCCCGGGGCAAGGTTGCCCACGTGTTCGAGAAGGTGAATCCCGCCGGGCACGCGGATGCAGTCGCCACGGTGATCACCGACCTGAAGCGGGCCGGCTAGCCTCTTCGCCGCGCGAACGCGGTCAGCGCGTGTCGCAGAGCGTGAGGATCTGCTGGACGAAATTCAGCGCGGCCGCGCTGTCGGACATCTTGAGGGGGCTACGGTCGTTGACCGAGACGGCCCCCGTGACCATGAAGCGGCGAACGCCCAGTTGCACCTTGCCGTCCTCCGTGAATCCGACGTAGACGTTTTCGGTCTCGGTGCGATCGGCATGCATCTGCGTCCCGCGGATGTCGATGCTCACCGGGGGAAAGCGGCGCGGCGGCTTGCCGATTTCGACGACGTACGTCCGCATCGGATTGGCGAGATCGTAGGTGATCGCGCGCGCCAGGTCCGCCGAGGGAGCGTACCGCTTCACGTTGCAGAGGCCGCCGGCGGGCAGGCCATCCATCAGCGTGACCTGCTGCGACGGCGGTGGCGGCGGCGGCGGCGTGGTATCGCGCGCGCGAATGTCTTCGACCGGAACGACCTTCGTCGAGTCGGTCCTTTCACCAACGCCTGCGCATGCGAGCAGTCCGCACAGCATGACGGGCACCGCGGCCAGTGATTTCATCGCGCCCAATCTGGCGAAATGTCAGGTTCGCCGCCCAGATTGAACTACGCAAAAAGTAGCCACAACTACGCAATCAATGCGTTATCGACTACGGCAATGGTCAAAACTGACGGCCGAAAATGCCACGTAAATGGTTGTGTGGCAAGGATTTATGATGTCGTCGTTGTTATGGCCCGGGACCTGCCATAGCATACCAATCGATGAAAACAACGTCCTCTTCGCGTCGCCGCTGGCAGGCGTTTCGGCGCGGCTTCTCGCTGGCGGAACTGCTGATCGCAGTCACGATCATCGGCATTCTCAGCGCCGTGTCGCTGCCCCGATTCGGCCTCCTGCGAAAGCAGTCACAGCTGCAGTCGGCGATGAATCACTTCGCCCGCGTTGTGATGGCCGCGCGCCAGACGGCTATCCAGCGCGGCAGGCCGGCGTATTTCAAGACAGACGGAACGAATCTGTGGGTGACGCTCGATACCACGGGCAACAATACCGACTCCGTGGTCATCATCCGGGCGCTCAGCCTGCCGACCCAATACCGCGTGAATATCACCTCGCCGTCCGGCGTGACGACAGTGAAGTATGACCCGCGCGGCATCGCGACGTCGTCGGCGAAGACGACCTTCATTTTCACGCACACCACGACCGACATTCTCGATTCGCTCTGCGTGTCGAAGCTTGGCAACACCATCCGCGCGAGGTGCCCGTGAACAGACCCTGCGTTCGACCGCGCGTGTCCCGGGCCCGCCGCGGCGTCACCCTGATCGAACTTCTCATTGCCATGTCGATCCTGAGCGTTGGCCTGATGGCCATCGCCGGCGTGAGCGGATCGATCACACGCTCGCTGGGCGAGTCGCGCAACGAGACGCTGGCCGCGACCGCGGCGATGGCTCGCTTCGAGAAGATCGCCGGTTCGCAGTGCGCGTCGCTGACGCTCGGCACCACGACGGAGGTCACCAGCAGGAACGTGAAAGAGCGCTACATGATCACCGACGAGGGCAACAACACGCGCCGCATCATCGACACCGTTTCCTGGATCACGCGCCGCGGCACCCGCGTGGCGGCGTTCACGACCCTCCTTCCGTGCAGGCCAGGCGCATGATCTTCTCACGCTCATCCTGCGGTCGTGCTCGCCGCCTGTCCCGCGCGGGCTTTACCCTCGCGGAGTTGATGATCACGGCGACGCTGATGGGCATCATTGGCGCCCTGTTGACGTCGCTGCTCGTTCGCCAGCAGCGCTTTCACCGCGCTGTCTCGGACATCGCTGATGCGCGCTCGCGTATGCGCGACATCGAGACCATCCTCCCCACCGACATGCGGGGCATGTCGACCGTGGGTGGCGACCTCTACGCATTCAGCGAATCGTCGCTGCAGTTCCGGGCCTTCACGGGCGCGTCTGTGCTGTGCGCCTTCGTCGCGGGCCAGCCGACGATCATCGAAATCCCGCCAAAGTCCATGACGATTCCGCCGGGCGCGACCAATCAGGTCGGCACGGTGCTGACCGCCTGGATCAATCCACCGGCGGTCGGCGATCAGGTGTTTCTGTACAATGACAGCATCGCCTCAGGCAACGCCGACGACTCGTGGACTCCCTTCACGGTATCCGCCGTCGCCTCATCGACGAATTTCACGCCGAATTCGTGCCTTTCGACAAACGCAACGCCAATCATCACGGCCGGCGATAACGCGCTGTTGCGGTACCGGCTCACCTTGAACGCGGCCCCGAACCAGGCGCAAATAAAAATCGGCGCACCAATCCGGTTTGCGCGCGAAGTGCAATACATTGGCTACGTCGGCGGCGACGGCAACACCTACGTGGGCTACGCGACCTGCACACCCTCCGGTACGACGGCCCCGGGCACCTGTCCTGCTCCCGAAGTGCTGGCCGGCCCAATTCTCCCCATCACCAACGACACGCTCACGAGCGGCCTGTTCTTCGTCTTTTACGATCAGTACGGCACGCGAAAATCAACGTTCGCAGTGACCGATACCATCGCGCGCATCAACGTCGGCATCAGGACCAGGGCCGAATCCATTCGTCGTGCCACCGGCGCGAGGACGATCACCGGCGGCGACTCACTCCGCTTCTCCGTCGGAATCCGCAACAGGATCTAACCCATGTTCATTCCGGTTTCTGAACGACTCGCATCGCAGTACGCACGCCTCTGCAACGCCGCGCAACAGCCTGGCGTGAGGCCGCGCAAGGGCTTCGCGATGTTCATGGCGCTGGGGGCGCTGGTGATCGTCGCGGTGCTCATCGCGGGTTCGTCGTTCCTCACGCAGCAGGAATCCCGCCTCGGGCAGAACCAACTCGTGCAATCGCGGGCTATGGCGGCGGCCGAGTTCGGTCTTAACCGAATTCAGGCCGATTGGGACAAGACCCCCAATCTCACGATGGCCAATGGCGCTATCTTCGACACCCTGTACACGCTGGCGAGCCAGGGCACGGCGATGGTGCGCTACGTTCGTCTCAACAACGAAACGTTCTGGATCGTCTCCGAAGGACGCGCGACCATTGGCAGCACGGAGAACGTGGCGCGCACGGCGGTGAAACGCGTCGGCGCCATCCTGCGCCTCCGCGTTCCGACGATCAAGGCCAACGGTGCTGTCACCACTGCTGGCAAGGTGGTCGTGAAGGGAAGCGGACAGATCCGCGGGGCGAACACCAACCCTGTGGGCTGGACGGGATGCGCATCGGCGCCTGACAAGGCGGCCATTGTTGTCGCGGACGCATCGAAGGTCGACATCCAAAAGGCGGGCAACGTTACCGGGACTCCACAGGTGACCATCGATCCACTCGCCGCCGACTCGAACACGTATGTCCGCTTCGGCGACGAGACGTGGACCGCGTTGGTGGCGGGCGCCAACATTACGGTCGCAGCCGGCAATCACCAGCCGCAGCCGACCGTCGTAAGCGGAAGCTGCGCAAAGTCCAACACGAACAATTGGGGCGAACCAGCCCGCGCCGAGACGGCCGGGAATCAGTACGCCGCGCCGCTGGTGCCGGAGTGCAACAACTACTTCCCGATTATCTATGCCTCAGGCAGCGTCGGCATGAAAGGCCGTGGGCAGGGAATCCTGCTCATTAACGGCGACATCACGTTCAACTCCGGGTTTCTCTGGAGTGGCCTGATCATCGTGAAAGACGACATCCTGAAAGGCAACGGGCACGCGCAGGTGTTCGGCGGCATCATGGCTCGCAATAACGAGGGCACGGCTGTGGACGCGCAAGATTTCACCGGCACCGTGGACATGATCTACTCGGCTTGTGGCCTTGATCGCGCCATGCGTGGTTCGGCGTCCGTGGTTCAAGCAAAGCACCGCGCGTGGACCGAGATGTATTAGGTCTAGCCCCGAGGGTGTCACGCAGCCGGCAACCTCTATCGGGGGTGCCGGCTGTTTCGCTTGATTGCCACCTCATGAAGCGCGCATTCACCGTACTCGAGTTGATCGTCACGCTGACGATCGTCGGCGTGGTGATGGCAATTTCCATTCCTCGGATCTCGGCCATCAACACGCAGAACAAAGTCCAACGCGCGGCCAACGTGCTGCAGCAGGAAGTCCAGCAGGCCTTCGCGATCGCCGGTCGGAGCAGGCAACCCATCAAGTTCCTCTGGATGAGTGACTCGCTGCAGGTACGCGTCACCAATCGCCTCGAAACCACCGTGTATCGGAAAGCCGGGCTGGGGAAGGGCACGTTCGGTTTTGCCGCGACCGAGCTGACGTTCTACCCGGCGACGCTCACTGTTTTCCCGAACGGGCTGGCATCCGACACGCTCTTCATGAAGGTCTCCAAGAGCGGGTTCTCGAGGACCGTCCGCGTGTCAAAATCGGGAATGACGAGACTCCAGTGATCGCTGCCCACCGCCGTCCGCGACCTGTCCTCGAGCGCAGCGAAGGATGCCGCACCGGCTTTTCGCTCATCGAGGTCATCATTTCGCTCACGCTGCTGGCGGTGGCAATGATGCTGCTGTCGCGGCTGTCGTACATCGTTTCCCAGAGTGGGCGCCTGAACGACCTCACGGCCAAGCGCAACGCCGCGCTGGCACAGGAAGCCGGCCGCTTCGGCGTCATGACCTTCGCGCAGATCGCTGCGCAATCCAGCGGGAACACGCTCATGCTCGTTGGCGACTTCACCTTCACGCGCAAGCTCACGATCACGGCGAACACGGCGAACCGGTACACCATCAAGATCGTGGTTGCTCCGCAAGCCACTGAGTTCCGCCCCGATTCAGTGACCTTCAACCGTACGAGGCCGGCGGTGGGCTCACCGCTGTGCGTCACATGTTGAGCCGCCGTGTCCGGGCGCGATCCGGGTTTTCGCTGGTCGAGCTGCTTGTTGCTTTCACGCTGGTCGCCATTCTTGGCGCCTCGTTCACCCGCATCATGGTGTCCCAAGGGCGGTTCTCGGACCAGCAGAACGCCCTCCGCACTGCGCGGACCGTGTCCCGCCAAGGCATGAACATCTTCGTCACCGAAGCGCGCATGGTGCAGGATTCCACGGGTGTGGACTCGGTCGCAAGCGACGGGAAGCTCATGCGCTTCATCGTGGCATATCGCTACGGCCTCAACTGCGGCGTGTCCGGCGCCAATAACGTCGTGAGCATGCTGCCCGTGGATTCCGCGATGGTGGCTCAAGCCGTGTTCGGGGGGTGGGCGTACCGCAACAATGCCGGCGCGTACGCCCTCGTGCCGACCGTGGGCACGGCGCCGGCCACCTCGGCCGACGCCGCGCAGTGCACGGGGAGCGCCGCGGGTCAGGCGCAGATCAGGACCTTGACACTTGGCAGCCGTGCGGGCGACGTGCTCGACGTTTCGCCGACGGTGGCGGCGCCCACTGCCGCTCAGGGGAACGCAGTGTTCTTCTACCAGAGGGTCACGTACGCGTTCAAGGCCTCCACCGCCTTCCCAGGCTGGAACGGCCTCTACCGCGCGGTGGTCGGGGGGAGCGATGAGGAACTTGTCGCACCATTCGACACCAGCGCGCGCTTCAAGTTCTGGACGTCGGGCGCTGCGACATCCGTTTCAGTGGCGCCGGCCAAGGAGTTGATTCGCGGCGTCGACGTCGTCTTTGTGGGACGGAGCAGCTACACCCCCATCGGGAAGACCGCACCTTCCAAGACGACGGTCGTTGCGTCAGTCTTCTTCAAGAATGTTCGTGTTTATTGACCCCGACTTGAGCCGGCGGCCGGACCGCCGCGGCTTTGCGCTGCCCTTGGCGATTCTCGGGCTCGCGCTCGTGACTGCCGCCGTCGCGGCGTCCAGCGCGGCGACGCGCGCTGAGATCGTTGCCAACCAGGCGGTGCGTGCTCAGGACCGGGCCTATCAACTGGCAGAAGCCGGGCTGCAGCAGTTCATGGCGAGGCGCGGCGAAGCGGGCTGGTGCGACAACTGCGTCACCAATCCGTCCACCAACCAGTACAAGACAGACTCGACCGAAACGGACAGGGTGAGCTTGGCGCCGTACGGCTATGCCCAGGTTGTTTCCGTCCGTGTGCGGCCGCGTGTGCTGGGCGACTCTGTCGCGATCTTCTTCATCTACTCACGCGGCGTTGACACCACGGTCAAGATGAGCGGCGCGGGGGTCACGCAGTTCGCCGAACGGACGTTGGGGCAGTACGCAACGTTTCGCACCAAGGGCGTCAAGCCCACCGCTGCGGTCATGAGCGTCACGGGCCTGACGAAGAACAGCAACACCAGCGCCATTGACGGCAATGACGAATGCGGCGTCGAGCCCGCGATACCTGGTCTCGCCGTGCCAACGGGTGAGTATCGCAAAGGTGGCGGCGTCACCGTTGATCCCATCGGTTCCGTGGGAGTTTCGACGATGAGCGCTGACGCGCTGAAGGCGCTTCTCGGCATCGACTGGGACGCGATTCTCAACAAGAGGGCGATCCCTCCCGACTACACCGTTCCAACGGTCGCCTGGCCCGGTGCCTCGTGGGCAGTAACACGCGTAACGACGAACCCCTACACGATCCCGAGCGATGGCAACGGCATCCTGATCGTGGATGGCGACTTGACGCTCACAGGTACGCGCGACTTCGACGGCATCGTCCTGGTCGGTGGCAAGATCACCGTGACCGGAAGCCAGCCGTCGTCCGGGATCTTCCTTGCCGGCCTCAACTACTTGCTGCCCGGGGCAGGGAACCCGCCGGCCAGCTCCGCGGACGACGTCACGCTCACGTCCACGAAGAGTTTCCGCTACAACTCCTGCAACGTGGCAACCGCGATGTCGCTGCTCGCCAAATACTTCGCTTGGTCCAACACGTGGTTGGACAACGTCGCCACCTGGTAGCCTATGTCATTCCGAGGGAGCGCAGCGACCGAGGAATCTGCAGTTGTCCATTGGCCTGCAGATTCCTCGCTTCGCTCGGAATGACAACGCACTACGCGACGACGTGTTGCGCGACCTTGTCGGCCAGCACCTGCAACTGATTGGCGACGCGCTCCGCGTCCTGTGACTCCTCGAGGTGACGCGTGGTGCGCGCGCGGAACTCGAAGCTGGCGGCAAGCCGCTGCAAACGGAGTACGTCTTCCAGCGTGAACACCGGGCCTGTCTCGGCTGTCTGAGTCACGGTAAGGCTCCGGGTTAGGCGACGGACGTGACGCGCGACGGCGCGCCACCAAGGATGCGCGGGACCTTCACCAGCGCGCGTTCCACGCCCGAGGCGACGCCGTCCGGCAACTGGGCCGCGCCGCGCCGATACGCTTCCCACACGGCGTCCAGCGCGCGGGCCTGCTGACGGAACGCCGAGAGCAGCTCGGTGCCCAGCTCGCCGCCGGCCATGGCGCGCCGCATGAGCTCATCGAGATGGTCGTCCGGGCCCTCCTGAAGCGCAGCGCGATCGGCGCATACCTCAAGGTTGTACCGGGGACGGTGCGTGGCGCACAACTCGCCACGATCGATTGGTGCGATCCCATCGGACTGGCACGCGTCGCATCCTGCGATCGCGTTCCGGAGACCTACACTGGCTACAAAGGGCATTGGGGAGTTTTCCAGGAGCTGCTGAAGGTCTTTGCGAAGGACGAGATCGGAGGTCGAACTGAGCATTAGGTGCAGGCGCTGGGAGGCGAACGGTTCAAACCCCATAGGCCACCTCCAGCCGCGGTGTCATTGGGTGACGAGTTCGGGCGTGACCGAGGTTGCCCTTGCGCGTCAACTGATTGGCAGTACACATCTTCCACGTCGGACCCAGAGTCCTGGACCCGGTGCAATGATCCCTGTGGACGACGCCGGCGACCTGCTCGATGCGCACTGGGCGGTCGCGGTGTTTGAACCCGCCGATCGAAAGGAGCTGCTCGCCTTCGCCGAACAGGTGAGGCGGCAGCTTCTGGCCGGCTCCTGGTTGCCTAATGCGTCCGTTCCGGATCAGCTGCTGCCCTTGTCGAGCGCCTATGAACTGGCTGCCAGGGAGCGTCTGGATCTGTTTGGACTCGGACACCCGAGCAGCCCGGCCACCACCGAGCAGCGCGCCGAGCGCGCGCGCTTCGTCGAGCTGGGCGCGCGCCGCGCATTCGACTTGGGCGCATCGATTCCATTGGCGGGAACCGACGCCGGTGCGGCCCTCTACCAAGCGCTGCTCCTCGCCGCGTTGGGCACGGTGGCCGGTCGCGACACGGAGTACCGCAGCTGGCTCACGCTGCACCGTGACCGCCTGTTCGAGCCTGCCAAGGGTGAGGACTGGGCCCTGGAGTATCTGCGCGGCATCGTCGAGTTGTGGACCGACGTGCTGCAGGGCGCCGGCCCGTCCGGACTGGAGCGCGCCATGGAAGTCGTGGCGACGATCCGCGAGAACCGGCCCGCGCGTGAAAAGGCCGCGCTGGCCGTCGGCGACGAGACCGCGGAGATGACGCTGCGTTTCTTCTTCTTCGCGCTGCACCACCTCACCGACGGCGCCACTGAGCTGCTGCTGTACCGCCTGCATGGCGAGCCCGTGGATGTGCGGCAGCGCCTGTTCGTCGCGCTGTCCCTCGCCGGCGAAGCAACGGCGGGCGACGCCCGCATCCACTCGGCCCTGGATTGGCTGTTCGAGGCGGCGATCCGGATCGTCGCACGCCGCACGCCGCAGCTGGACTTGCTGCCCGGTGGTTCGACGCGCGCGACTGCGCGCGCGCACTAGCGGCCGGCTCCTGCCGACCGCGGGCGTCGGCGCGAGGTGCCGACGAGGATTGGCCGGCGGCCCCGTGCCGCCATCAACCGCATCGCAACGACGTCGGCGCCGGCGCGATTTGAGGAAAACTTAATTACTCTGCTGCGTGGGCGTTCGAAACGCTCTTCGCGGGGCGCCTCGTCAACGAGACGGAACCAGGCGTCACTCCCGTCAGCGTACGAGCAGCGCGTGTAGTAGCCCTCGTCCGCGGTGCTCCAGAAGCCCTCCCAGCGTTCCCCAGCAGTGTCCGCGCGCAGCGATGTGCGCGGTGCGGTCTCAAGCGATCCGGTCGGACAGTTGCAGGGAAGCAGTTGCACGTCGAGGCGACGGCTGAATGGTGCGGGGGAGGGACGGGCGATGTCCGAGCGCGCTTCAGGGAGGGGCAACGTATTGGCGTTTCGGAAACGACGCAATAGGGAGACAGACCGTAAGTTGTTGTATGTCATGTTGATAGCGCATGTTGAGCAGTGTGGATTCCGGCCTAAGTGCATGCTGCCACGGCGAGTGAAGCATCGGCCGTGCGTTGATAAGGGCTGTGGATAGCGGTGGAAAGTTCACGCGAGAAAGGCGCGAAATAACTGGCTAGAATGCGACTAAATGCAGGCGTTCTTCGAGTGCGATGGTGCGCGTGGGAATTCGTCGATCGCGAGAGTGAAACGGTTCAGGTTTGTAGTGTTCGACCCCTGGAACCCTGCCCTTCGAGCGGCCGCTACAGCTCAGCTTCCGTGTGGGAAACTCGGGCGGCTTCGTGGAGAACAGGGTGCTAATCCACGCCGAAATGTTGACGAATTGTTAGCGACGGTTCACGTCGAAAAACGCGGCGTCTAGCGTTGCACGACGGCGGCTTGCCGCGTCCAGCGGGTGCAATCATCCTTCGCGCTATCACCGGTGTCGTCCTGAGCGCAGGGAAGGACCTTGTCGTCCTGAGCGCAGCGAAGGACCTCGCTTTCCACACTTTCTTCGCAAACTCACAGAATCATGCGATCCATCTGGAAGGGCGCAATCAGTTTCGGTCTCGTCAACATTCCGATTGAACTGCACACCGCGGTGCGCAGCGAAGAGCGGATCAAGTTCCGTCAGCTGCACAAGAAGGACATGTCGACGATCAAGTACGACCGTGTCTGCGTGAAAGAAGAAAAGTCCGTGCCGTACGAGGACATCGTCAAGGGCTACGAGTACACCAAGGGCAAGTTCGTCGTCATGGAAGACGACGACTTTCGCGCCGCTGCCGTCGAAAAGTCCAGGACGATCGACATCCAGGAGTTCGTCGGCTCGGATGAAGTGGACCCGCGCTACTTCGAGACGCCGTACTACATCCTGCCGCAGAAGGGCGGTGAAAAGGCCTACGCGTTGCTGCGCGAGTCCATCCGCAAGTCGGGCAGGGTGGGCATCGGCATGGTGACCATGCGTTCGAACTCGATGCACTTCGTGTGCATCAAGGTGATCGAGAACGCCATGGTGCTCGAGGTGATGCGCTACGCCGACGAACTCGTGGACGCCTCGACGTTCAACTTCCCGACGGCTGAGAATGTGAAGCCGGCCGAGCTCAACATGGCCGAGCAGTTGGTGAACTCGATGTCGGACAAGTTCGCGCCTGAGAAGTACAGCAATGAGTATCGCGATAACCTGATGCGGATCATCAACGACAAGCTCAAGGGCAAGAAGATCGAGGTCCCCGAAGTGGAAGAGCCCGAACCGACGAACGTGATTGACTTGATGGCGCGGTTGCAGGAGAGCTTGTCGCAGGGAGGTAAATCGAAGAAGTCGGCGAAGCGCCGCCCCGAGCAGAACGAGCGGAAGGCAAAGGCCGAGTCGGGGGAGAGCGCGGTGCCTAAAGCTGAAAGTCAGCCGAAGGCAAAGAAGCGGCGCAAGACCGCCTAAACGAAAACCACCCTCAGGGCCATGAACCGCCAGGCTCCCAAGGTTCAGAGCCTCATTCAGCCGATGTTGGCGTCCCCGGGCGACCGCGCGCCGTCCGGAGCCGGTTGGGCCTACGAGCCCAAGTACGACGGCATTCGCGTGGTGTGTCTCGTGGCGCCGGACGCAGTCGCGATGATGACCCGCAATGGCTACGACAAGGCCGCGCAGTTCCCGGAAGTCGCTAAGGCGCTCAAGGCCCTCGCGTCGCGCTTGCGTCGCAACCTCGTGGTGGACGGAGAGGTCGTCGCGCTCGATGCCAAGGGCGACCCGGCTCGCTTCGAGGCGCTGCAGGGTCGCATGCACCTGCGTGAAGAAGCGCACGTGCGCGCGGCCGCGGGCAACACGCCCACCGCCATGTACTCCTTTGACCTCCTGGTCGACGGCGACGAGTTGCTCGTGGAACAGAAGTGGGACGACCGCCGCAAGCGCCTCGTGAAGGTCATGAAGTCTGTCCCGCCCGCCTCGACGAAGTGGCTGCGGCTCACAGAGGCAGCGCTCGACTCCCCCGAGGACCTGCTGCGCACCGCGCTCGCGAACGGGTGGGAAGGGATCATCGCCAAGCGGCGCGATGGCCGGTACGACCCGGGCAAGCGCGTGAAGCACTGGCAGAAGATCAAGCTCGAGCACCAGCAGGAATTCGTCGTCGGCGGCTGGACCGATCCGCGCAAGTCGCGCCAACACCTCGGCGCGCTCCTTCTGGGCTACTACAAAGCCGGGAAGCTCCAGTATGCCGGCAGCGTCGGCACGGGTTTCACAGACAAGGCCCTTGCGGACATCGCGCGCCAGCTCAAGAAGATCGAGCGCGACAAACCCGCGTTCTCGGACTTTCCGCCCGAGCTGTTGACCGGCGCGCACTTCACGGCGCCGAAGCTCATCGCACAGGTCCGCTTCAATGAATGGACCTCAACCGGAATGCTGCGGCATCCGGCATTCCTTGGCCTTCGCGACGACAAGTCGGCGAAGCAGGTGACGCGGGAAAAGACCACCGCGCGCACGAAGTCAGCAAATGACACGGCCCACGCCTTGGACAAAGTGCAGTCGCCGAGCGCCGAGAGCCGAAAGCCGAAAGCTGTCGGTTTCAAGTTCACGAGCCTGGACAAAATCTTCTTTCCGGTTCCCAGGATCACCAAGGGCCAGCTGCTTCAGTTCTACGCCGACATCTCGCCATGGCTCAATCCTGCGATCAGGGACCGGCCCATGGTGCTCAAGCGGTATCCGAACGGCATCAATCAGGAAGCGTTCTATCAGCACAAGGCGCTCACCGAACCGCCGAGCGGCGTTCGCGCGGAGGAGGTCGTGGAAAACGGAGACGCCGAGTTGCGCTACATCGGCGGCGACACGCCGACGCTTCTGTATCTCGTCCAGCTTGGCGCGATCTCCACCGATCCATGGCACTCGCGGGTGCAGAGCTCCATGCATGCTGACTACTCGATCGTGGACCTCGATCCGGGGCCGACGGCCAAGTTCAGGCGCGTGGTCCAGGTGGCGCGCTGGGTGAAGGAAGTGCTGGACGAGCTCGGACTCCATGCCGTTCCCAAGACGTCAGGCGCGAGCGGGATCCACATCGTGCTGCCGTTGCCGCGTGGCGCCAGCTACGAGATCTCGCGGGTGCTGGCCGAGTTGGTCGCGCGGAAGGTGAACGAGCGGCATCCGAAGGAGACCACGGTCTTGGGGGGGGGGGAGGAGCCCGCGGCGGGGGCGGGGGTCCGGGACAACCACCACCAACAAAACCGCCACCCCGGGGGGGGCGGGGACAGGGGGCCCCCCGGGGAGGGCCCGGCCGGCCCCCCCCCCC
>JANNRQ010000174.1:0-41684 GCA_031401495.1 Gemmatimonadota bacterium | reverse complement strand
GAGAGGATGCGGAACCGGTCCGCCCACTCG
Organism: Gemmatimonadota bacterium; assembly: GCA_031401495.1. Taxonomy (GTDB): domain Bacteria; phylum Gemmatimonadota; class Gemmatimonadetes; order Gemmatimonadales; family Gemmatimonadaceae; genus DASPMP01. Next base: position 41,654 of record JANNRQ010000174.1, on the reverse strand, counting down.
CTCACGGTGAGCACCGGGTCGCGGCGGAAGCCGCTCATCCAGCCCTTCAGGAACGCGGCCTGGGCGCGCTCCAGCTCGACGTCCACGACATCGACCACGTCGATCACGAAGCCTGCTCCTTCTCAGCCTCAATCGCGTCACCGGCGAGCTCGTCGCAGATCTGTTGCAGCTCGAAGTCGAGCTTCTCCGCCGCCTCGGCCGAGATCATCCCCGCCAGCCTTGCGCGCACGCCGAGGATCTTGTCCCGGGCGGTGCGCGAGGCCGTGAACGCGATGTCATCGACCTTGTCCGCGTCGACCAGCTTCCCCGACCGCTCGCGGAACGAGAGCTCGGCGAGCTGCGCCATGAAGTGCTCGCGCTTCGCCCGGGCGCCGAAGTAACCCGGATCGTCCGGCGCGGCATCCGGCGGCGGCGGTTCGGGCCCGACGGCCGCGGCCTGCACAGGCGCGCGCGGGACCGTGTTCTCGCGCCAGGCCAGATCCGCCTTCTCCGGGTCGATCAGGCCGTCCCGCTCGAGCTTGATCCGCCCGGCCGCGATCGCACGGCGAACGGCCTCGCGACTGACGCCGCGATGCCGGGCGTACTCCGCCTGGCTGACGAACGGGAGCTTTCCGGCGCGCTTCTTCCCGGGCTTCGCGGCGCGCGGCCGCGCCGACTTCGAAGTCATCTGGCGATCGAGCGCGGCATCACGGACACGTCCACGTACGCCCCGCCTCCGAGTAGGATCTGGTAGGCCATGCGGCCATGCGGCTTCGCCGTCACATCGGTCCGTCTCCACCCTGGGACATATGACGCCAGCGCGTTGATGAGTTCCTCGCCAGTCACCGCCTGATCGGTCCAGGGAACCGCAACAACGTCGAGATCCCGGCTCATGCTCCCGTGCAGTGTGAGCGCGTAGCCACGCTCGCGCGCGAGAGGGACAAGCCACCAGTAGACCCACGCGTAGTAGGCGGGCTTCTGGCTTCGACTGGCCTTGATCTCGTGCTGGGCAAACTCGACGCTGTCAGCGACCGCGGGAGTCAGGAGCCTCCAACACAGCACGCCGTCGACCATGCAGACGCCGCACGTGCGGCGGCGACAGAACACGCGGTGGACCGTGTCGTCCGGGCCGGCGACCTTCAGGTACGGGCCACCACCGATCCCCGGATCGAGCCACCAGGTGGAGAAGTCCAGCCGGCTCATCCGCTCGGAGCCGCACTCACTGTTGCGCGGACTCTCGACCTTGATCGTGGTGCGCGCTCTCACGACTCAAGCCCGGCCACTACGCGGTCGACATGGGCCTCTGCGTACGCGCGGATGTCCCCTTCGGCGCACGCCCGGACCTTTGCCGGGTCATTGACGTCGAGACAGTGGCCGCCGACGCAGGGAACTCCGGTCGCGTCGTCCATCTGTCGGACCAACGGTAAGGCGATCCGGACACCGAACTCACGCTGTGATGCGATGGCACGCTCTGCTACGCCGAGCGTCTTCTCGTGAAGTGCGATGGCCTCGGCGTGCGTGGTGGCGGCCCCTTCCTGGGCGGCGGTGGCCTTCGCGAGGACCTGAGCGCATCGCTCGATGTGTCTCGAGACCCAGATGCGTCCATGCGCATTGACGATGGCCGCCGCGATGAGCGCTCCCACCCCGCACCAGAGGATGATCGCCTCGTGCGTCATCAGCTCACCCCTGGCAGGAACGGCTTGAGACGCTCGACCGCACGGCGGAACGCGACGCTCGAGGCCTCCGCAGCCTCGCGTGTGCACGCGCCGACACCGCCCCACCAGCCCGAGAGCTGCGGCTCGGCGCGGTGACGCACCAGGGAGAGCAGCTCATCCACCTGCCGACCGGCCCGCGCGAGCTCGACCACGGCAGATTCGGTGTCCACGGACGCGGCCGCGCGGCAGCGCCGGCACACCATGACGTAGTGGTTGCCATCGGACTCGCTCATCCCGACCGATGCGGGCTTGAGCACGAGGAAGATTCCCGGCTCCGACTCGCGCTCGCACAGGAGGCACTTAGGCGGTTCGCCGCCGCGCACGATGCGCACCACGTCCGCCGCGGCGATCGCGTGCGCGATGTCCCTGCGCTTCAGACCGTCCGAATCGGTGTCAACCTGCGTATTTCCGGCGTAACTCATTGCCACAACGGCACCTACTGGCCGACTGTCAACCGGGCTGTCAACCGGACTCCCCTCGTAACTCATTGTCCCTCCATGCGTTGCGCGCGCGGTGTCAACCTGTCAACTTGTTTTACAGGGGTCTGCGTGGGTGGATGGTGCGGTCGCCGTCACCCGTGGTCCATATGTCAGGAAGGACCCGACTTCACACAGTTCACATCTATTGGCGCGGGGTTTGAAGTGTCGTCCTCGCCAGATGCTCGGGCCGTGCGCTCCACCAGCGCAGCCAGGCCGAGCCCTCTGCCCGACATGCATTCCTCGCACAGCGTGAGCTCGACTGCATCCATCACAGGCCTCACGGCGTCCCGCTCAGGACTGAACACGTCCGCGAGCGAGGGGCTGCCGAGCATCATCTCGAGCCCGTGCAGCTGCCGCACTTCACGCATGTCGATCCCGAAGCGCTCGACCCTGACGCGCCAGAAGAGCGGGACACCGGTATGGAGCACTCCCTTGCCACACTCGTCGCACTTCTTGATGTCCCTCAGCTTCATCGTCTCAGGGCTCATGCTGCCCGCCTCCGTTTGAGCTTGCGCACCATCGGCACGCGGTCATTCCAGATCTCGATTGCCTGGCGTCTGTTGGTCCACACCACGACCGTCGGGTTGGGGATGCAGTTGGCCAGGTGGCAGCCGAACTCGTACTTCCCACCTGAGAGCCTGCGGCCGCTCGGCTTCCCACCGCAGAACGGGCACGGGAGTGGCGCCGGCATGGGTGTGGCTGTCACGAGAGCCTCCAGCAGCGCGCGTACCCATTGAGTTCGCGCACGACGAACTTACGCTTGAGCTTCTTCGCCCACGCGTGCGCATTTGATGCGAGCTTCGACTTCTGCTCGAGAGGCACGGCGAACGACTCGGTGGGCTGCAGCTTGACCAGCGCCTGCCCGATGAGTGTCCGCGGGCCACTCATCCCCTTCCCGCTGTCGGTCGGGATGGGGATGCCGCGCTCGATCGGAATCCCGATGAAGTCGGCACGGGCCTTCTGCTTCGGACCGGCGATGTCCTTGCTCAAGAGCCCTCCTGTTGGAATAGTTCAGCATGTGCACGTCGAGCATGCCTTGTGCGCGCGGCCGTCTCCTTTCGGTGCTCACGGTCGTAGCGGTTGTGGCAGAGCTGGCACATGGCGCGCAGATTGCCCATGCGGTTGTTCGTCGGGTCGTGGTCCAGATGCGCCACGGTCAGCACCACTCGAATGGCGCCAGGGTGCTTGCCCTCACCCACACACTCAGCACTGCAGCCGTGGATCTCCCACTTCTCGGGACGACTGGGATCGCGCTCGATCAGCTCGTGCTGCAGCACGCCGCATCGCTCGGAGTAGTAGCTCGTCGTGTGTCGACCTCGCCGCACGTGCACGACGCTCCCATGCTCGGAACCACACTCGCCCTTGCACTCGCAGCGATCGCTGGCACGAGCCCTCACGCGTGCGGTGATTTCCTTCCAGTCCCTCGGATAGAGGTCTCGGTTCTCCGGTCTCACCGGGCTCACGCTGCCTCCTCGGTCACGGGTGCGAGCTCCTGTTGCGGCGCCGACGCCGGCGGGGACATCGCGGCGCGCACGATCTCGGCACGCTGCCCCTCGACGCGGCACGGAATGCACTCCCAGATGTCGAGCGCGGGGTTGTACCAGCCGCCGGCGGAGCGCTGGATGTCGTTCCAGCAGAAGTCGCACTGCTTGATCTCCTGCAGCCGGCGCACCGGCGTCCACACGGTCGGGTTGAGCCACTTGGCGGTCACGAGAGGCCCGCCCTGGCGAAGGTCTTCGCGAGCTCCTGCTCCATGTACCGCGGGAACCACACGTCGGCGATGCGGTTCGCGGTCACGACGAACCCGAGGCGCTTGTCGATCGGGTCGTTCTTCCGGAACTCGATGATCTCGCGGATGTCGCCGCGTTCCTTGCCCGTGCGCTGGAACACACCACCCTGCGGCGCACCGTCGGCCTTGCGGATGATGAAAGTGCGGTTCTCGCCCTTCCACTGGACCGCATCCTTCCCGCCGGGCACGCCGATGGTGGCTGCATGGGCCTTGCGCGAGAGCTTGCGGCCAGCGCGGTACGGCCGGAGCTTGAGGCCCGCGAACGTGAACGCCGGCGGGACCTCGCGTCCGATCGATGGACGTGCAGGGCGCCCGGTGATGGGCACGCCCACCGCCTTCGCACCTGGCGTGAACGGCTTGCGGATGCCGCCGGCCTCGAACTGGCTGAGCAGCAGCGTGCGCTGCGCCGTCGCCGAGCTCGCACCCACCGAGATCTCCGCATAGGGCCGTGCATCCTTCACGCTGGCGAACGGCTTGATGCGCGCGGCCGCGCCACCGGGACGCGATGGCGTCCCGAGCAGGAAGTCAGTCTTGCGCACCGTGAACACGTCGCGCACGTGCTCGATCTCGCCCGCCTGGACGAGCTTCGCCGTGCTGTTGATCGCGTTCACCACGGCGTACACGAAGCGCTTCGACCCCTTGTCGCCGGCGACCAGCTCGAGCTTGCGCAAGAGCTCGGTGGTGTCCATCTGGACTTCGACGAGGTTCATGTCTCGATCCCCTTTGCCGCGTTCTCGCGCTCGCGCTTCTCCTCGGCGTCCGCGACCGCCTGGTCCTCGCGGTGCATGCGCATGGCTTCCTCGTTCAGGCGCTGCGCCGCCCCGCCCCAGAGCCAGCTGCGCCGCCACGGGTGCTGCCCCTTCGGCCGTTTCGCCTTCGCCGTGGGTGCCGGTTCGACATCGCGCTCGAGACGCACGGCCGGGTCCTCACCGGCCTCGCGGATCTTCGTGGCGACCTCGGCACGGTGCACGGCCATGTCCGACGGCGCGACCAGCCCGAGCTTCACCTGCTTGCCATCGACGCGCAGCACGGTGACCGTCACGGTCCCGCCGTCGATGTCCACCGACTCGCCCATCTTCCTCGTGAGCACGAGCATCCCAAGACCTCCCTGGTCCCTGTTCGGTTTCACCGGCCCTCCGGCCAGTACTCGCCCATCGCCTCGAGCTTCTCGATCAGCACGGGATTCAACTTCCCGTAGCCGGACTGCCTCGCGTGCTGCAGCGCCCTCGCGATCGCGGCCGGCCCGAGCTTCGAGCGGACCGCTTCCTCGAAGATCTGCACGAGCAGTGAGCCGTAGAGTTCCGAATCGCCGCCGGCGAACGCCCGGGTCTGCAGCGTCTGCGCCGTCGCGACCGCCTGTCGGACGCTCGACACGAGCAGTCCGTTCGGGCTGCGCACGCGCTTGCGCCGGATCATGTCCCGGGTCTTCGAGATGGCAGCAGCCACGGCGTCACGATGCTCCGGGTACTGCCCTAAAAGGCGGTCTTCGAGACCTTCCTCGAACGGACTGACGGCTCGGCTCACGCTGCACCTCCGCGCTGGCGCCTTGCGTCTGCGCTCTGCCCTTCTCCGAGAACCCCCGCGAGGATGTCGCCGACGTTGCGGAAGCACTCGTCGGCGTTCTGCGCAGCCTCGCCGCGCATCTCGCCGCCCTCGGGCGCGCGCTCTCGCGTCTCAGGCCGTGAGAGGCCTGAAAGGCCTGTCACGGCCGATCTATCGATCTCTCTCTGGACCGAAGGGCCAGAGTCTTTACTTCTACCCATCTCCATATCTGGTGAACCATGCCGGTTGACCGGCGGTTGCTTCGGAGGCCGCCATTTCACGTCCTCCGGTAGCACTCCCGGTAGTACCGGCGGTGAACCGTCAGTTGCTAACCCTTTGTTGCTGCGCCGCTTCTCGACTCCCGCTTTCGACACCGCAAGTCTCGTCTTGTGGGCATTCAGCGCGGCCTGATGAGCCTCCACAACGGTCTCCAAAATCCACTTACCGCCGCGCGTGATGCGGAACAGGGGCACGAACACCGGGCGCACTGCCTTCCACTCCGGAGGCGTGTATCCCGCCCATGCGCGGACGTCCTCCTCGGAGCAGACGCCCGGTGTCGTGTTCCCGCAGATCAGGGCCCACATGTCCATGAAGCGACCGCGCTGCTCGTGCGTGAGCCGTCGGATGCCCGGATCGGACATCCACCAGCGGAAGTCCACGCTGGCCCACCAGAACGGATCCAGTCGCCGACTGAACGCGCTGCGGCCGCGCTTCGCGGGCTTCGCCGGTTCCGCTGCTGGTTCCTGCTGCTCGTCGTGTGTGGACACCACCGCTCCTTGGTCTGCAGCTGGCCCCGTCGATGAGGCCGGCCTGTGTCAGTTGTGGCGGGACGTCGTGCGCGCCTTGCTGCTCTTGAGCTGGTCCGCGACCGTGCGCATCTTCCCGAGCGTGGTCTTCACGGGCTTCTCACCAGGGATTTGCAGCTCGACCTCGGCGTCGCCTTCCTCGTCGAGCTTCTCGCCGGTCGTGGTGTCGAAGAACTCTCCGGCGGTCTCGGTTGCGGTCACGCGTGGGCGACCGAACGTGAGCTCCTGCTGGTAGTCCTCGAAGTCGGCGGTGATCACACGGCCGAGCGCGAAGTCGCCGCGGTGCCCCACGTGCTCGAGTGGGACGACGAGTGTTCCCGTGGACTGCAGGGACATCTGGATGCCTGGTCCGCCGTTCGGGGCGTAGTCGATGCTCGTCGTGAACTTGACCTTCACCTTCGCAACCTCGAAGCCGGATAGGTCCTTCGGATCCGGCTGGTATAGCTCGACTCCAATCACCTTCCCCGTCATGTGGTGCTTCATCACTTCCCTCCCTGGTGGGTACTGCGTGGGACGCCGGCGAGGCATCGCTCGGCGTCTTCGATGGAACGGATGACCTCGCACTGGGCGCCGGCAGCCGCGAACGCCTGCTGGGCGCGGACCTGCTCAGGGGAACGGCGGGCCTTGCCGCTCTTCACTTCCCAGAGCGCGAGGCGGCCGTTCGGCGGTAGGCAGAGCATGATGTCCGACACGCCGTGCTGGGCCTTGTTGCTGCGCAGGTCGAAGCCGCCGCCCTCGCGCGGCGTCACGCGCGGCCCGGTGTGGATGGGCACGGCGGGCACACCGCGCAGCGTCGCGAGGCTGATGCACGCGCCCTGCAGGTCCTGATGCGCGCGGTACGAGCCTTTCACCGTGCGCATCAAGTGGGCGGCCGCGATGCGCTCAGTGGGCATTGTGCCCCCCGCTCAAATCGGGGCCGAGGTACGCGCGCGCCGTGGCCTCCCTGGCCGTATCCATCCGGCGCGCGCGCAATGACAGATTTGCAAATCTGCAATAACGGCGGCTCACGGGCATGGGATGCGCCCTCCCCGCAGTCCGTAGTAGCCGTAGAAGCGACAGATCGCGGGCAGCTCGCGCATCTGCACGACCTCCTGATGGACGATCGTCGCGACGGTCATGCTGTCGCCGCGCTGCAGCGACCAGCCCACAGCGCCGCCAGCGTACTTCCACTCATTGCCGTCGCGGGGTGGCATGCGCGGGCCGCTGCCGATGCGCTCGAGATGCCAGAGTGTGTCGGGCACGCCGGCGATGACCACGCCCCAGTTGGACCAGTCCGAACAACCCACCGAGTTGCACGATCGGACGCAGATCATCCAAGCGCCGGAGCGCCAGTCCTCGCTGACGAGGACCCACGCATCCTGCTGGGCGCCTGGCGCTGCGAACACGGGCGCGGCCGTCCCGGTGCTCTCTGCGTATGGCGTGAGCGGGACGATAGAACCATCCGGGCGCCGAGCCTGTGTCTCAATCGCGCGCACAGTCCCGCCGCCGGGCGCAGTCCACGACATTCGGACGCGTACAGCTCCCGCCGCGGGCCTCGGCGCGTGCAGCATCATCCACACGACGAGCAGTGCGATCGCGACGATCACCGTCGCAGCGAGCCGGTCAGGCCGCTTCGGGTCCATCGGTGACCTCCCTGGTCATGGACTGGCAGTTACCGTGGTCAGTTGCGAACGCTTGGGCGCGCAGGACGAACGCATCGACGAGCGTCGGGATGACGAGCGCTTCCTCGCGGCCGCAGCGCGTGCAGCGCTGGCATTGGCGAGCGGCGTCGATGACGATCCATTCGGGGATCTGCTGGCTCATGCGCCGCCGACCTCCCCGTCAGGGTTCGGGTCCTCGAATTCCTCAGGCGCGAAGTCGAACCAGTGGGCTGGGTCGCCCTCGATCTTCACGGGCCCGAGGCGGAACAACCCCGCGCCCGCGTAGTTGCAAGGCCCGGGTCCTTTGCCATCGAGCGCGTTCCGCTTGGATCCGATCCAGCGGCCGATGCACGAGAACCCGATCCCGCCCTGCCCACCGGCATCCACCCAGTCCTTCACCGAGGCGATGTGGCCGCAGCTGGGACAGATGAACTTCCAGTCGAGCTTCTCCGGGCCGAAGCGACGCACGCCCTCGGCCTCCCACTCCTCGCGCGTCATCACGCGCACCGGGCTGCGGGTCATCGCGCACCGCCGTCGAACAGCTCCGCGCTGGCCATCAGCTCGCCGCGGCCCTCGACGAGCTCGAGCTTTCGCAGTTTGCCGAGGTAGGTGGAGAACGTCCCCGACTTGTGGCTGATTTCGGCTGCGTCGCCCAGCGCTTCGTTCGTCATGGCGCGCGGGTGAGCATCCGCCAGCACGCGCAACATCCGCGCGGCGCCGCTCTGCCCCAGCTCGCTAAGCCAGTACTGCAGCAGCTCGCGTCCCTCCGGGAGCGGCTCGTACGAACCGAGTGCATCGATCCCGTCTGCCGTGATGTACAGAGTGTCTCGACCAGTGACCCAGTCGGACTGCCGCGCCTTGCCGAGGTACGTGCTGAACGTCCCCGACCTGGACGACATCCCCGCTCGCACGCCGAGCTGCTGGCGGTTCAGCCCTGACGGGCGTTGCGCGAGAGCGATGAGCATGCGGCGCAGTCCACCGTTGCCCACAGCCGGGTCTCCACTTCCAGCTGCAGGCCGCCGCGCCGCCCCTCTGGGTGCCGTGTGAACAGAGGGTGCAGGCGCGGGGCTGACCGTCCGCGACACAGCAGCGTCGCGGCTCCGGCCTTCTTCTGTCATGGGTGGGAACGCGCTAGGCGCCTTCAGCATGGTCATGATGTGTGCATTGAAGGCGGCCATTTCTGTGCCCACAGTCTCGAGCAGCTGTCTGGCTGTAGGAGTGAGGATCGAGACCTCGACCGGGATCTCAATCGTGCGAGGCAGTTCGGCCGGCTTCGCCTTCAGCTCGCGCTCGAGCAGGGCGATGCGAGCACGCAGCCGCTTCGGGTCCTCTTCGTCCGCGCGCTGCACCAGTGACGCCAGCTCGGTGCGGAACTGCTCCACGTCGACGGGCGTCACGCTTTTCGGTGTGATGCGCTTCTGCCCGGCCTTCGGTGTTGCGCTCGAGTCGAACGTGCGACGGCGGCGGACCTGTACACGGGACAGGCGCTCCAGCCAGGACGGCGACCAGACCCACGCCTCGCCAACCTTGAGCACCGCGAGCGTGCTGATCATGTCCTTCGCCTGCGGACGGTCGGCATGGACCTCGACCCACGCCTCGATCGCGGCCCGGTCCTGCGGCGCGATCGTGCGGAACGCGATGAGGACCTCGATCTGGGTGAGTACGTCCTTGTTGAGCGCGGCCGAGCGCTGCGTGATCAGCGTGATGCCGAGCCCACGTGCACGGCCGCGGCGAACGGCTGTGTCCACCGCGCCGAACGTGCGGAGTACTCCCGGGTTCATGCGCTGGGGAGCGAACGCATCCGCCTCGTCGATGATCACCTGCAGCGGTGCGCGGTTCTTCTGGTAGAGCCGCTCGAGGAAGTCGGCGACGAATCGCCCCTGCTCGGCCTTGCCGAAGTTGCCAACATCGAGCACCACGCTCGCGCCCTTGCTGACGACGAAGTCGGCGACCAGCTTGCCGGCGTTCGCTTCGAGCGGGATGTCACCGTGCTCCCCGCCCATGATGAGAACGGGATAGCCGCCGCCCTTGGTTCCGTCTGCGGATGCGCGCAGGCCCCACCAGACGCCGACCGGGTCGATGATCACCACCTGGTGGCCCCGGTCGAGCAGTTCCTCGGCGAGGACCACGGCGGTCTCCGTCTTCCCCACGCCACGCTTGCCGAGCAACCCGTACGTCTGGGTGACGGCGTCGTCCGGCAGGGTGAAGCCGGGCCCGAGTGTGATCGCGGCCTTCACTCGTCATCCTCGTCATCAGCGACCGGCGCCGACTTCGCGCCCTTCGCTTCAGCTGGGAGCTTCGTGATCGGCTTCGGGAACACGCCGTCGAGCTTGAACCCCAGGTTCTTCGCCAGCTTCGGGAACTCTCGGAAGCTGGCCCACTCGCCCATCTCGGTCTCGAGCGCCTGCAGGACGAGGTATCTGAGCAAAGACTTCGCATCCTTGCCGCGCGCCATGTGGGCGGTTGGCTTATCTCCGTACTCGAGGCATTGCTGCACCAGCAGGTCAGCCAACTTGCCGTTCGGCTTCACCTCCAGCTTCCCGAGCTGCTTGATGATGGCCGCGACGATTGCCGGGGCACTCGCGTTGAACGCCTGCCGGTTCGCCTCATTGAGCTTGTTCTGGATGTCGTACTTGTTCTGCGTGTTGCTCGCTCGGGCGGTCGCCTTGCCCGCGGACTTCGAGGCGGAGCCGTGCTTCGCCCGCGCCGCGGCCGCCTTGATCTCCTCCGCGAAGTGGACCTTGCATGCGGTCCTGTTGATACAGACGTGGAAGCTCTCCCCACGGCCCGGCCCCACCATCACGATCCCGAGGACCGACTTGTCGCACGTCTTCGACTTGTGGTTCCCGTCTGCCCGCCGCCACGACTGCGGCGTGTAGACACGCTCGCCGTCCTTCGCATCGGGCGGGAGATAGCTCTCGTGCGTGATCGGTAGGAGTTGCTTGGGATTCCCGCCGACCTGCTCGATGGCGGCGTGCGTCTCGGGGAACAGGTCCGCCACGATCGGTGCCTTCACATCCAGCTTCACGTGCGAATCCACCCAGCCCTGCAGCTCACGGACCGTGCGGACCTTGATTGGATCCTCGTCGCTCTCGTCGTCTGGGTGGTAGAGCAGGTTCTCTTCCTGGAACAGGCCAGCCTTGATAGCGCGCTTCTGATCGTCCGGCTTCAGCCGCGCGAGGATGATCGCGTGGCCCAGATGGATTCGGCCCTCGAGGAAGTGCTCCTTCGCTTCCTCCACGAGCTGCATGAGGCGCAATCGGTCCTTCACGAACTGGATGGGCCGGCCGACGCGAGCAGCGATGTCCTCGGCGCTGTGCCCGAACTGCTGGTGGAAGCGCTGGTAGGCCTCAGCCTCATCGAGCGGGTGGACGTCCTCGCGGTCCCGGTTCTCGACCAGCTGGATCTCGAGCGCCTGTTCGTCCGTCAGCTCGCGCACGTCCGCCGGGATCTCATCGAGCCCGGCGCCCACTGCGGCTGCGAAGCGCCTGTGGCCGTAGACGATCTCGTACTTCCGGCGGGCGGACTTGCTCCCCTTCACTGCCACTGGCGCCTCGCGCAGCAGCACGGGCGACAGCACGCCGAACGTCCTCACGCTCTCCACGAGCTCCGCGAGTGCCGCGTCATCCATCCGGGCGCGCGGGTTCGTGGGCGAGGGCTGGATGTCGCTGAGCGGGATCTGTGTGCTCATCGCGTACCCCCGTTCGAACCGTCGACGTGGGTGTCGTGGCCGGCGCGCGTCTCGTAGCCCGTCACCGGGCGGGACGGGTTGCCGTCGTTCCACGGCAGGAACTGACGCTCGAACGCGAGCATCTGGCCATGGCAGTCCAGCTGGGCCATTGCGGACATACAGCGGGCCACGCGCGCGACCCGGTTGCGCGCCTCGCCCAGCTCGCGGAGCTTCTCGGAGCGAGCCGCCTGGCGCATCTCGAGGCAGAACTCGAGCGTCTTCTTCGCCCGGTGGACAGCTTCCAGTCCGTTCTGCCTGCCGAGGGCCTCATCGTTCAACTCGCGGGCACTGGTCCCGTGCTGCCGCTGGTTCCAGTGCCAGAGCGCTGCCTCGGCGGACTTGAGCGTTCCCTCGAGCTCGGCCACGGCGGACACGCCATCGGCTTCGAACTCCTGCAGCTCGCGCGCGACGTTCACCCGGCGGATGCGCGCAGAGTCGAATGCATCCTCGAGCTCGTGCGTGATCCGCTCGCGGGTGGACTCGATGACCTCGGGCGTCGCGCACTTGCACGGTGGCGTCGGCGCAGCGTCGGCCGCGTCGCGGCGCCGACGCATGAACTCGACCAAGCTCGTCACCAGATCCTGCACGACATCCGGACGGGCGGTGCCGTTGCGGGGGCCGCTCATCGCGCCACCGCCTGGGCCCGGGAGTCCTGCGGGATGGGCCGGAGACCGCGCGAGACATCGGCGAACGCGACCCATGCGAGCCAGCCGACGACTGCCGCGGCGACGAGCAGGGCCAGCCCGCCGACGAACTCGCGGTGTCCACCCGGCAGGACCGGGAGCCGGCGACCGACCTCGGTCAGCGGATCATGGAAGGGCCGCGACGCTGGCGTCGGGCTTGCGACGGGGGCGTGCTGCCCGCGTGCATGTGAGGTGATTCCGTTGCGGTGCTGGAACTTGACGAGACGACGACCGGCACTCGAGGTGTGCATCCGACTCTCCATGTCGGAATCCCTGCAATCCTGTCATGCTCGTCGGGCTCATAACCCGAAGGTCGCTGGTTCAAATCCAGCCCCCGCTACCAATCTAGGGCCCCGGTGGCGCAAGCTGCCGGGGTCCGACCCTTTTCTGGGCCGAAGCTGCCAGTGACCGAGCACTTCAGGACTGCTGAGATTCCTCAGTTCGGGATCAGGCGACGACCCGGTCCATGACCAGGCTGCCACCAGTCTCCCTGACCCGCTCCGCCTCACGACGAACCGATTCGTCGCTCAGCCTCGCGTAATGCTGCGTCGTGACTACCGACGCATGACCGAGGATCTGCTGCAGACTGGCGAGACTGCCGCCGGCCTCCACCCATCTACACCCGAAGGTGTGACGCAGCTGGTGGGCGTGGAACCGTGCGACCCCGGAATGGCGGCGCACGAACTTCGAGAACGAACCTGCCGAGCCCTGAGTGTACGGGACCAGCGGGCCCGACTTCGAGAGGATCTCGCGGATGAGCGCCGGGGATAGTGGCACCCGTCGCACGCGCGTCGACTTCGTCTGGCTCACGACGAGCATGGCGCCCTCGACATGGGCGGCTTCGGCCCGGCACAGCTCGCCCCAGCGCAGCCCGGTTCCCAGGGCCAGCCGGACGATGAAGGCCTGCGGCTCGGGGATGGACAGGACCGCCGCGACCTCGTCGTCGAGCAGCCGATCGGGGGAAGTCTCCTGGATGCGGGGCATGACGCCGCGCGGGAAGGGCGAGCGGACCAGATGCTCGGACTCCACGGCCCAGCGGAGCAGGCACCGCAGGTCGGTGAGCAGGTGGCGGACGGTGCGCGGGGCCAGATCCTTCATCTGCAGCCAGAGCCGGTACTCGCGCACGTCATCGGGGCGGACGTCCGCGAGGACACGCTCCCCCATGAAGGGCTCGATGAAGTCCCGAGTACGCTGCGCTGCCATGGCCATGTTCTTCGCGCTCCTTGCGGTTGCCACGTAGACGGCCAGCCAGCGGGCGGCCGCTTCCTTCACTGTCTGAGCCATCGGTTCGGCACCCTGTCGGGGGCTCCGTCCCCACCTCGATGCCGCTGTCACATTGGCGGCCTAGGCTCAAGCTATCGGTTCGTCCTTGCTAAGTCAATAGCCTTTTGTCTATCCTCTATCTCGGAACTCATGCGGCCTTGTTATTTGCGAAAGGGCCGGACTGGGTCTCCCGGGCGCGCTGGGTCTTTCGGAGCGCGGCGACGACAGTTGCAACATCTTGGCCAACAGCTTCGGCCCAGAGCTCGATGAAGCGCTCCGGCGGTTCCTTGATCTGGCCACGCTCGAACGCTCCGATGCTGATCCGAGTCCTCGGATAGCGTCGCTTTCCGAAGAACTTTGACAGGTCGCTCAGAGTGAGAGAGCCCGGAGCTGCTTTCCGTAGCACGGTCAACGGTGTTCGCATGTGCGTGTTATAGCGCGGGTGCGAGCTTGGCGCAATAGACAAACGGTTTGTCGTTGTCAGAGCTAGAGTTGCAGGCGATTCGCGCCGGCGCGACGTTCTACCTCTCAGCGAGAGGTTAGAGGGGAGATCAAATGGCTACTCGAGTTTCTGCCATCGCCGCCTTACTGGTCCTGCTCTCCGCAGGATGTCTTCAGCAGGAGAAGGGGGTAGGGACATGGGTGCCTGCGAAAGCTGCTCTATGGGCAGGTGAACCATCGAGCTTTCTCGGCATTCAGCTCGGCGCCGACGTTGCCAAGCAGTTCAAGGAATGTGACCCATACGAGTGTCTCTCCTTCAGCGCCCTGCTCTCCGCGCCAATATCCGCCAAAGAGCCCAGGTGCATCTGCCGAGGCGAGAGCTCGGCCTACCTCACAACGCTTCCGGACTTGGGAGTCGACTATGAGGAAGTCCGAATGGACCTTCTGGAGGGGAGAGTCGAGCGCATCAATGTCACGCTGCCGGCGAGTTCATCTGAACGATTCTACGCCCTCCTGCAATCCAAGTATGGCAAACCCCTGCGGACCTGGCCCCGAGGGCACAAGTTCGGCAGATCCAACAGAGATCAACTGGAGGGCACCGCTGTCTGGCGGGGAGAGAATACCGAAATCAGATTCACTGACAGTTCTCCGAGCGTGCTGCTCTCCAAGGCGGAGATTGTTGTTCGGACCAAGCGGTGGGCCGAGTACGAGGCGCAGCTTCAGGCCCCGCCCACACCTGCCCAAGTCAGGCGGCTATGATCCCGTCTTGCTCGCCGGGCAACCCCTATACCGTCCTATGCTTCGTCAGCGTCAGGATCCTGCCTCTCACTACTCCCCCGCCTTCACCACATCCCGCTGCAGGTAGATGTCCGCGAGCGAGACTCGCCCCTCACTGAGCCGCGTGATCTGGACGGCGCAGTCGGGGCGGGGCGCATGGCGGCCGCCGATCCAGTTGTAGACAGCGGTGCGCGTCACAGGCTGGCCGGCCGCGGCGAGGTCGGCGGTCAGTCGGTCCACACCGTACTCCCCGATGAAACTACCCAGCGGAGTACGCCAGCTGCGGGCGATGGGGCGCAATCATGTGACCCTCGCGCATCCTGCGCGGGCGCCTCAGGGATCCTGGGACGCGTCCTTGTCCGAGCGATCGAGCAGCACGCGAAGTTCCGCCATGGCGACGGCCTGCTCGTTCTGCAGCTCGTGCAGCTGCTGGAGTATCACTTCCGAGACCACTTCGCCAGCCCTGCGTGCGCGACGCTGCTCCTGCTCGAGCTGGAAGAGCTGGGAGTCGAGCGCCACGACGAGCGCCCGGGCGTTCGCCAGGCGCATCCCTTGATCCATCGAACTGAGCTTGCTCTCGAGTTTGGCGAGATTCCGGCTGAGGCCCTCGGCCGAGACGGCGGTGGCCCTCGCAAGCACGGCCGCGGGCAGCACGTAGAAGGTGAGCAGCGCGTAGAGGGCGAGGACGGCGATCACGGTGTAGGGGATCTGCTTCGCTTCCTTCATCAGGCCGTCCAGCAATCCCTTCATCTGCGCCCACGCCCCTTCCATGTCAGTTGTCCTGCTTCTTGGCGAGCAGCTCGTCCTTGGCCCGGCTGCCGCGGCTCGACCCGAAGAAGTACGACAGCACCAGCATCACCATGGCGTCGATGGTCCCCAGGAGCCGCGCCACGAGTTCCTTCATCGTCTCCGGTACGACGTTGTGGAAGAGGTGCCACTGGGCGAGGAAGAACACGGCCACGACGCACATCGCCAGCACGTTCGGCGTCCAGTCGCGCATCGCGACCTGCCGGGCCCGGGCATCCTTCCGATCGGACGCATCGAGCTTCTCGAGCTCGACACCCAGCTCCGCCATGTGCTTGCTGAACTCCTGGTCCAGCTCGCGGAGCTTGAGCAGCGTCTCGGGGCTGGCGGAGGCCATCGCGACCGCCACGTCATCCTCGGACGCATTGGGCTTGCCGAGGATTTTGCCGGCGATCTCCCTGACGGCGACGCCGGCGAGCGGTCCACCCAGGGCGGTCGCGAGCGAGGGGGCGACCGAGCGGATCAGGTCCTTCCAGTTCTTCATGACGCCATCCTCACGAACTCGGCCTGCCGGTTGAGCCATCCCCAGGCAAACTCGGTGTTGTCGGGGATGCCGTCGTGGTCATCGTCCTTGAGGTTCTTCGAGATGATCCGGCCCGTGAACTCGAGGCGCTGCGCGACCAGCTCGCGGAACAGGGCGCCCGGGTCCTCGACGGCCATCTTCGCGAGCGAGGCGCGCGTCTGCTTGCCGAACACGCCGTCGACGGCGGTGCCCACGGCCCGCTGGATGATGCGGGTGGCGTTGCCCTTCCCGTGGTTCGCGATGATGTCCAGGAGCAGCCCGCGCAGCTGCGGGTGGTCGACGTACTCCCCGATCGTGGTGTCGAGCAGCCACTGGTAGAACTCGCGGGCCTTGCCCAGTGTCAACGCGTTGATGTCGGCGTCGGTGGCCGGGCGGTCGAGGAACTCCGAGAGGCCGACCTTCGTGATGCCGAAGTGCGTGAGCCCGCCGCTGTCGGCCGGGTCGAGTGAGGCTGAAGCCCCGGGAGGCTGCTCCCGCCGGATGAGCGCGTCGATGATACCCAGATCCTTCATGGCGTGCTTCCCCGCGCATCCGTGCGGGTGCTGCTCCAGCGCTACTGTCTCAGGATTGCCTCGAGGGCCTTGGTCGCGAGCGACTTAACGACCTCAATGCTCAGCTCGACGCTCCGCTCCCGTGCGGTCTTGCAGACGTATCCCCACACACCATCGGACTTCAACTTGGCATGGAGCGTGTATCCCTCCATGGTCAGTTCGCCAGCCTTCGCCTTCAGTGTGCAATTGGGCTGCTCGAACAGCTTGGCCTCAATCAGGCCTGCGTGATCCAGCAGACGCATGTGCTTGCTGACGGTGAGCGCGTCCCATTCGGCGAACGCTGTATCGCTCACGAACTCCTGCGTCACAGGCTTGCTCTCGATCGCGTCGAAGATCTCGCGGATCAGCTTCCAGTCGAGGGTCATCTCGCCATCCCCGCGCATCCGTGCGGGTACTGCTCCATCGAATCCTGAGCCCGCAGCCTATCAGACTCAGACCGCCGTGATTACCCAGAGCGTCGTAAACTTGTAGTACTTGTCCTCGTCGTCGACGTAGAGCAGCCATCCCTTCTTCGGCGTGTAGAACGTCCACGCACTGCCGGTCGACTCCCAGACCGCGATGTGCGTCGCATGCCCGACCCATGCGCCTGTCGGCGAGGCCGCGACGATGTAGCGATCGCCGTCCGCGGGCGAGCCGGGCGGTGTCGCGAGGTCCTTATCCTTCACCCCACCGCCCATGAGCGCGTCGAGCTTCTTCAGATTCGCGTCCATCCCGACGTTCCACCCGCTCTCGCGCGATGCGTACGAGTGGATCATCCCCGCGTTCGGTCCCGTGGTCGGCATCTCTCTCCCCTTACGCGGCCGCGCCGCCGTAGTAGTCGCCGTAGAGCATTCCCCAGCCCGCGGCATCCGTGGTGTGGTCGTGCGCCTGGAACGAGACCAGCGCGCCGTTCAGTGCCTCGACGACGACCCGCAGTGTCCCGTTCGGACGGCCAAGCCCGCCGCTGTCGCTGATCTCGCTCGCGAGCGAATAGGTCCAGCTGGTGCCAGTGAGCCCGGTCTCGGTGTGGATGAGCGTCCCGGCCTCGCCGTACACCTTCACGCGATAGGTGACGCTCGGCTCGCCTGATCCGGTGGCGCCGGCGTCGTCGTACTCCCACACCGCGAGCCTGTTGCGGTGCGACCAGGACACGACGAGCTGGCCGTTGATGTTCACCGGGTATCCGATCGTGTTGAGCTTGATCGCGCCGGGCACATACGGCCGCGTCGAGCGGCTCACGGTGGTGGTCGAGATCTGGGTGGCCGCGCCGATCGCGAGGGTGCCCTTCGTGTTGAACGGGAGCAGCTTCGCGGTGAGGGTCAGGTCCGCGTCGTAGGGCGAGAAGCGCGAGAGCCCATAGCCGTTCGAGGCGAACCACGCCCGCGCAGCGCTCGCGTGGGACTTGGGCGTCGTGTCGATGCAGCCACGCACGAGGCCGGAGATCGTCCAGGTCCCGTCCCCATTGTCGGTGACGGTCTGCCACGCCACGATCTCGTCATCCACGATCAGGAGGTTGCGGCCCTCGGCGAGCGCGGCCGCGTTGACCGACTCGAGCACCGAGAGCCCCACCCCGGATGTCACCGTGAGGCTCGTGGACTTGGGCGTGATCGAGGCGGAGAGCACGCCCGAGGGCGTGAGCTGGCTGACGCTGTTCGTCTCCAGGTACGAGGTGCCTCCAGCCGGGTCGCTCCACACCTCGTAACCCAGGGCCGCGTAGGCACCACGGACCGCGAGGGTCATCACCCTCCGGTTCTCCCCCACGTCGAGGAAGTAGGCCCCGCCCACGACCGGCACCTTCACACCGAGCCCGAAGGTGTACGGGGTCTCCATCAGGCGGCTCGCCAGCAGCACCTGCGGCGCGATGAAGGGGTCCACCCACTCCGTGGCCACCGGCGCCGGGTATCCGGTCCAGGTCACCGCGAACACGTCCTCGAGCGCCTGCATCGTCACCCGGCCATCGGTGAGCGTCCCGTAGCCGGGATCGGAGAGCCGGACAACCATGTCGACGATGCCGAGCGGCGGCCAGCTGAGCTTGTACACATCCCCGGGCCTGACCGCGTGGGCGGTGCGGTTGGCGACCAACTCCAGTCGGGCGATCGGATAGGACTCGCTCTTCAGGCTGCGGGCGGCGACCCGCTGGGCGAGGGCGCCGTTCGAGATCCCCATGAAGTCGAGGTCCTCGACCGAGACGTCGCCGGCGCGCACCTGGATGTTGGCGAGGTCCTGTGCGTTTGCCACCCGCTCCGCGAAGTCGGAGGCGCGGTCCACGTAGCGCACGCGCACATGGTTCCGCGTCTCCTCCCAGGCGGGCCGGACGAGTTCGCAGCTCACCAGGTTCGTGGTGTCGAGCACGGGCAGCGAGCCGAGCGTGTAGTCGGCCCGGATGAGCTTCAAGGTCAGGAGCCCGGTCGAGGGGTCGCTGTAGACCAGGGCGTCGATGTGCCGCAGGATCTCGTCGATCATGTCCCGGGCGGTGCTGGCCCCATCGAACAGCATGGACAGCCCGAAGCCCTCGGCCTTGAGCGTCACGCCGGCGGCGCGGAAGCCGGTGACGTCGATGGAACCCACGGGCAGCCCGAGGCCCCAGCGCTGGTCGGTCAGGATCTCGTACAGCATGCACGCCGGGTTGGCGTCGGTGGAGATGTCGTGGGCGCCGGCGCTGAGGCTGAGCGAGTTGGGCAGGCGGCGCACCACGAACGAGATGGGCTTGATGTACGGCGAGTTGCCGAGCCAGGGGCGGTTCAAGACCACATGGCAGATTCCGCGCAGCCCCGGCAGCGCCGCGCCGATCGCCGAGACCAGGTAGGGGCTGGCGACCTGCGCGAGTCCGCCGAAGTAGGCGTCGAGCGTCCCGCGGATCCCGTCGTCCTGCCCGAAGAGATCCTTGGCATTGACCGTGATGCGCTTGTACGTGGCCAGGGTGCTTGACGTGATGGATGGGATGCGTCCGTCCCAGCGGACCTCGAGCACGTCATCCACGGGGCCGTGGCAGAGCACGTAGTGCATGCCGAGGTAGTAGCGGTAGCCGGTGACCTGCTTGTCGGTCTCGATCGCCTCGGTGGCGAGGTCGCCGTACCAGACGCAGTTCGGTCCCCGGATGTGGCATGTGCCGAAGGCGACGGGGATGACACGCCCTTCCTCGGCGGTGGGGACAGAGAACTCTCCCAGGGCGCTCGGGCGCAGCCGGTCCGACCGCTCGCGCGGGGACAGGGCCCGGCCCAGCAGCGCCGCGCCGACGTTGATCACGAGGTTCCACAGGAGCGCCACCCAGAAGCCCATCAGTACAGTCCCTTCTGCTGCGGGTCGCGGGAGGGGATCCGCGGGAAGCCGAGGAAGTTGTCGAGGTTCGCGAACTTGGAGGCGCAGATGGCCTCGGTGCGCGCGCACCCGGCGAAGACCTGTACCGACTGGCCGGATGCCAGCCCGGGCATCGCGCTCATGAGCGTCACCGTGCTGCCCACGTGGTCGACCACGAAGCGGATCTCGCCGCCGGGCCCCTGTAGCCACCCGTTCGTGTACCAGCCGCTGGCGCGGAGGGCGAAGTCGGAGGATGTCAGGGTGATGCCGGAGACGGTCGCGAGCAGTGCGGTGTCGCGGAACGATCCCGAGCTGACGCCGCAGCCGGGGCCGTACAGCGCCCAGGCGCATGCCCCGTGGAACGTCTGGCGCGGCACCGTGCGGGTGAAGGCGGCCTGAAGCGGCGTGCACCGGACCCTGGCGCTGGAGCCATCGAAGACGACCGAGCTCACCGTCCCCACGAACTTGACCTCGGCGAGCGACTCATCGCCCCGGTGGGCCCGGTACACGGTGAGGGTGATGCGGGTGCTGGGAACGAACAGGATGAACGGCTCGGCGATCGTGCTGTCCCTCGGGACGGTGATCTCGAGGACTCCGGATCCGTCCTCCTGGTTGTGGTTCAGCGCCCCGCGGACGAGCACGTCGGGCTGGTAGGTGCCGGTCGGCAGGGTCACCGTCTGGTCGGCCGTGGTGAGAAGCCACAGCCGGTCGCCCTGTGCGAAGCGGAAGCACTCGACCGGCTGGGCGTCGTTGCGGCTCTTCTCGCGCGAGTCGTAGGTCATGCCGGCGCCTCGACCCCGAGGTCGTGGATCTGCAGCGTCACCTCGACGATGCCGCGCGAGCGCCAGTCGAGCACCACCTCGTCGCTCTCGAGCCGGCACAGGCGCAGGAAGCTGACGATCGTGCTGGCCGCCGGCTGGGTCGGGCTGACCGGCGAGTCGAGCGCCAGGTCCTCGGTGACGAAGGTCGCGGGGTCTGTCGTCGCGGTGACCTTGCGCAGCAGCATCGTCCCACCCGGCTGGATGAACGCCAGGTGGCGCCGGCCGGTGTTGGCGAAGAGGTGCTGGGCGTAACCGACCCACCGCATGGTGGCCGTCGATCCGCCGCTCACCAGGTCGGTCGCGAGCGTCAGGTCCTGCTGGTACGTGGGCACCCAGAAGGGCACCGCACGGCCGCGACGGGCATGGACGAACGCCCGCAGCGCCGTCACGGCCGAGCGGCTGAAGCAGGTCCACTGGAACGGGCGCACGGGCGTGGGCGCGATCCCGCGGGCGTCGCTCGAGCGGGTCCCGGTGCCGGTGTCGAGCAGTTCGAACTCCCGCCGGATGTCATCGCCCACCAGTCCGCGGCGGTTGTGCGGCGACTGGTCGAGCACGTCGAGCCCGAGGTAGGTCACGCCGCACTCTCCAGAGAGAACGAGACCCTTGCGGCCCCGTAGAGCAGCGAGTGCCAATCGAAGGTCTGGGAGTTGCCGAGTCGGCCGACCTTGAGGATGGTCGCCTGCGACCCGGCACCCCACGCCTTCGTGGTGGGTGAGGTCAGGGTCAGGCTGCCGGCGCCGACGATGTCGACCGTGAGCGCCTCCCAGGTGTACGGGTCGGCGAACAGGAAGAGGGTGTCGCCCGAGGCCCACGGGACATCGGTGGTATCGAGTGTCAGCGTCGTGGCGCCGACGCTGGCGCCGGCCGTCAGGCGCTCGGCGTACTGCCAGAGCGGGACCCCTAGCGGTGCGGCCTGGGCCCCTTGCAGCAGGGCATTGGCGTACTGGGCGTCCCGCGGGTCGGTGAACACCGGGACGTACTCCATCCCACCACGGGCCTTCGCGCGCAGCTGCACGCGCTGCTCGGTGGTGTCGTAGGCCTCGATGACGTCGGTCAGGTAGACGATCGCCTCGCGGATCCCCTGCCCCATGTCGGGCGGGAACGGGAACGGCTGCAGCCGGAGACCGACGAGGGTGATGTCGGTGCCCGAGGAAGCCACGCCGGTGAAGTACCAGGTGATGACGTCGTCGATCGTGGCGGCGCCGTCGGCCGCGATGAGCACCGTGTAGACGGTGGAGTCCGATGCGGCCACATCCAGCGGAGTCGCGGGCGGGCTATCGATCGAGACGCCAGCCGCCCCCGAGATCCCGATCGCGGTCAGTGTCCTCGCGCGGGACATGAACGCATTCCAGACCTCCACCTGGAGCGACTGCGCGCTCAGCACGAAGGCGACATCGGCCCGCCGGGGCACCACGTGGATCCGGTCGAACCAGACCAGGTCGTGCGCCGGGCCGCGGATGCCCGCCCGGTTCACCGACGCCGGGGTCGCAACGACGTGCGTGCGCGCACCCGCGGAGCCGCCACCCACCCGCGTCCAGGCGAGGCTGGTTGGTGCCGGACAGCTGATACCCGAGAGACCCGAGGACATGGGTCCGGGCAGGACGGCTGGGCGAGGAGCCCCCACACCCACGAATGCTGCCATATCATGCCGCCTTCAGGACGGCGAAGTTGGGGAACACCATGTAGTTCACCCCGCCCACCGCGTAGACCTCGCCCGCGCCCCAGCCGTGGCCCACCGCCTGGCTGTAGAACGCCGTGGGCGGGTAGCCGATCGGCGCCCAGCGGGCCGCAGCGGTCTGGACGAAGACGTGCAGTGGCAGCAGCAGCGCGCCTGAGAAGGCGGACTGCCACGAACGGTCATCCGCGTTCCACCAGCCGGGGTACTCGCCCGTAGCGAACTGCCCGCTCATGTCCGCGGCGCAGCGGGCCTGCTTGCCCGTGTAGCCGCTCGAGGTGGTGGCCGGGTTGGTGGTGTTCGTCATCGAGATCCAGCGGCCGGCGAACGTGGTGGCGTCCACCTTCACGTAGCAAGTGGAGTGCACGTTCGGCGAGACGAAGAGCGGTGCGGTCGGCACATGGCTGGTGACCAGGTCCCCGGGCTGTCCCACGTACTGCGAGGTCGTGTAGTACGAGCTCGCGGATCCCCAGAAGTAGGGGAAGTCGGTCGAGTAACCCGTCTTGACCAGGCTCGGGCCCCACCCCATGTGGCAAAAGATGCCCGGCGACTTCTCGACCACGACGACGATGTGATCGGAGCCGTTGTCGAAGAAGTGGTACGCGGTGATCGCGCCTGAGTTGAGCAGGATGCCCGCGCCGACCGTGTTCGCCGTACCGGTGAAGAGGGGCCCGCCGGACTGCGATCTCCAGTTGGACGCCCCCGAGTACCCGTCGCCCAGGTAGAGGCCGATGCCATAGCCATTGAAGTTGTTGTAGTTCCAGATTCCCTCGTTCACCGCCGAGCGCATGTTCACGTAGAGGCCGGACTTGCTCAGGTGGGCGCGCCAGCCGGTGCCGTCGGACACGCTGGAGGCCGATGTCCAGCCCTGGGCCACCAGCCATGTGACGAGCTTCTGCAGCAGGTCCGTGGGCCCGCTGGCAATGCCGGTCGAGTAGGAAGCGGCCATGTCAGTCGAGCCTCACAGCGAACCAGTCATTGCGGTCCGTCCGGTTGATGTTCTGCAGCACGAGGTGGTTCGGCGCACCGGCCCGGATGGTGTCCTCGGGCGTCATCCCCTGCCCCGTCACCGCTGAGACGCCGTCGAGGACGCCGTAGGTGTTGGGCGCGTTATGCATGAGCATCACCGGCCAGAGCGTGGCGCCACCGTCCAAGTTGGTGTCGAGCAGGTTGAAGTCGCCGAGATAGGGCCAGATCCAGTGCTCGCCGGCCTGTGGACTGTTGAAAGCGTCCGCGAAGGTCGCGAAGAACCCGGCCCAGTTGCCATCGGGCTTGCGGAGCCGTAGCTGTGCCAGGAGCACGTTGCCAGCCGAGTTGGTGCTGGTGGGGTCGGAGTGCGTGAACGCCCGGTGGCTGTTCGAGGCGTTCGTGTACTTCCACGTCGTGGAGTTCCACAGCGGCGGCGAGCTGAAGGCGAGCGTCCCGCCGATCGCGAGCAGGTAGGGCATCTGCCCGGGCGTGAAGAACGGCTCGATCAGGCCGAGGTAGGCGACCTCGTACTGGGAGCCGACCTTGGCGACGATGATCGCCCGGCGGCCGTTGCAGACGAACCAGTACGGGATGGAGCCGTTCACCAGCGGCAGGTAGAGCCCACTCTGGCGGTTCGGCTGGGCGTACCACTCGGAAGCGGAGTTGTAACCGTCGAACCCGCCGAGCTCCCAGTTGAAGTAGTCGGCATCGAGCCGGCGGAAGTGGTGCGCGCCCACGTAGATCTCGGAAGTCCCGTCGTTGCCCGGAGCCTTCCAGATGTACTGCCCGAACGCCACGTTGTGGCCCGAGGCGGTGATCCGCATCTCGAGCTGGTGGATGTAGATGTTGCTGACCGACATCCCGACCGTGATGTTGAGCCGCCACCGGGTGCTCGAGGCCGGCGTGGCCACAGTGAACGTCAGGAACCCGGCCGTGGCCGGCCAGCTCGTGATGTTGGTGCGGGTGTCGGCGGTGACCCACGCGGCACCGTTCCACTGCTCGAGCGTCCAGGTCTTCGGGGCGAAGGAGCTGTTCCCCATGATCGAGTACTCGACGATTGTCTGGGCGTCGAGGAAGGTGCACTCCAGCGTCTGCGTGGGCGCGGCGCCGGAGTCCCAGTAGCGGTTGGCGTCCTGCACCTCGAGGCCCTGGATCACGTTCTCCGCGGCGTACTGGCCAGTGGTTCCGGCACTCGCGGTGACGGTGCACCCGCGTGCGCGACGCATGCTGGTCCACTTGGGTGCTGTGGTGAGCGTGAACACGTCGCCGGCAATGAAGGCCGTGCCACCGGCCGTGAGCGTGAACGCGATCTTCGCGTGCGAGAACGGCGTCCCGAGCGTGGCGGGCCCAATGCTGCCGGACGTGGAGCCGACGACTGTGAAGTTGGTGGCGCTCGTGGCGGTGATGGTGAATGTCTCGGCGATGGAGCTCGCCCCGCCGCGGTACGCCGTGAGTGTCCCGGTGCCGGTGCCGGCATAGGTCAGCCCGAAGGCGCTGCCGTTCGTGGTGAGGTAGGTGTGCAGCTTCTCGAGCAGGTCGAGGTAGTCGGTGGCGGTGCCGGTCTCGAACACGTCAGCGCCCTCCCAGGATGCGGCCGATGGCCCGGCGGTTGTTGACGATGTGCCTGAGCATGACCTTCTGGCCGGCGGGCGTCTCCATGTGCGTGATGGTCGAGCCCTCTTCTGCCGCGACGGTGATCGCCCCATTCACACTGCTGGATCCGCCATCACCGAAGTCACCGTCGTCGAACTGGATGGGCGCGAAGCTCGGCGGCCGCAGGTCGTAGCCGTTGTTCAGGTTCATGAGCAGTTCGGCGATGCCGGGCTGTCCCGCGACCGACGACTTCACCACGAACTCACCGCTTGAGAGCATCGCCGGGACGGAATCGCTCCGTCCGGTACCGGGCCCGGAGACGAATCCGCCGTCAGCGAAGTGGATGCTGCTGGCTGCGGACACCAGCTGCTGCTGACTCGGCGTGAGCCCGAACTTGGGGACACCGAACAGAAGACTGGTGATCGACTTCGACAACTTCTGCGCCGAGATGCGCTGGATGTCCGCGATGATCGAGCGCGCAAGGCTGTGGAATGCCTCCTCGACGCTGCGCACCTGGTTGATGGTGTCACCCAGGAACGCCGAGAGCCCGGACTCGAACGCGTTCTCGAAGTCGGCACGGAACGTCACCAGCGCATCGTTTGCGGCCCGGATCGAATGGCCGATGGTGTCGAGCTTGAGGGCGAACTCCTGCGCCTTCTCGATGAACTCAGGGTTGCCACTTTCGCTCGCGATGCTCGTCAGTGCGGCCGCGAGCTCTCGCAGCTTGGGCAGGCGCTGCTCGTCTAGGGTCAGCAACTGCTTGGCGCCGGTGACCTCGCCGACTAGGCCGGCGGCAATCCGCGCTTGGATTTCCGCGCGGTCGTGCTGGAGCGAGGACAATTCCCTGTCGGCATCCTGGGCCGCGTCACCGACGAGCCGCGCGAACTCCTTGGCATTGGCGGACTCCGCACTCAACTGGGCAATCACTTCAGGCGAGGCGCCTTGGTCGCGCAACTCCTGTTCTTTCCTCGCGACCTCGAGCGCCAGGATTGCCTCCGCAATCTCGCGCTCTCGACCGAGTACCGCGAGCGACTCGCGACGCACATTCAGAATATCCTGCGACAGCGCGAGCTTCTTCTTGTCCAGCTCGGCCTCGACTGCAGCCGTTTGCCCGGCCGCCTGTTCTCGCGCAATTGTGCTCAGGATTGTCGCGCGCGCGTTGGTGCCAGCGGCCTCTCGCGGGTTTGCGGCCTTCTGCAGGTCAAGCCTTCGCTGGCGCTCGATGAACTCCAACTCGGCACGCATCGCGGTCGCGATTAGCTGCAGTCGCTTGGTGTGGTAGGTCCGAAGATTGAGTTCGCCCCGCTCGAACGCTCGTCGGTCGGCGTCGTCCGCCAGTTTGAGTCTCGCGTCGTACAAACTTCTATCGAGTGCAAGCAACGTGCTCCGCAGCTCGCGCTGTTGGCGCTTGAGTTCCTCGGCATTTACGCCGCCACCAGAGGCAACTCGGGCTGCGGCATCAGTTGCGCCCGCGAACAGTCCCTTCAGGGCCTTCCCGGCGATCTCCATGCGTGCCTGAGCACGTTTCGCGGCCGCATCGATGTTCCGCTGGATGACCTCCTCGACCAACTTCGCCTGCGCCTTCGCCTCGGCGATGCGGCCATTGGCGTTCAACGACGCTTGCCGGAAGAACGAATCGAGCAGGATGATGCCGTTCCCAAGGAGTGTCCCGAGGCCATCGAAAATGTTCAACACTGGGAGCAGTGCAGTCGCAAGGAGGATCACGGTGCGTGTGACGAAACCGATGACCTCGCCGAGCCCCTTCCAGAACTCCGTCGTCGTGCCGAGTGCTTCCTGTGTCGCCTCGAGTCCCTGGACGATCGGTCCGGACGCACCGGAGAGGAACGCGGAGCCCAGCGCCACGATCTGGCTCTGGCTGCGCTCGCCCGTATCGCCGAGGCGCTTCACGTTGGCGATGACCTGATCACTGAGGACGATGCCGAGCCGCTCGAGTTCCTTGCGTGCGCCCTCGATGCCCTTCGCCCCCAGTTCATTGAGGAACGGGATGGCCTTCGGCCCGAGCTTCTCCCCCAACGCGCCCACGACAGTCGTCGTCTTCGCGGCGGAGTCCTTGAGCTCACTGACTCTCTTGGCGACATGTGCCACCCGGTCAGCCGTGTCCTTGCCCTTCACGTCCTTCAGGCTGATGCCCAGCTCGCGCATCGTGGCGGCGGCGGATGCTGAGCCGTTCTCGAAGTCGGTGGTCAGTGTGGCGGTCTTCGCCATGACGGTCCCGAGTTGCTCGATCGAGAGTCCAGAGGTAGCGGCGATGTTCGACAGCACCGACAGCTTGCCGGGCGTGGTGCCCACGGACTCAGCCATGTCGCCGAGCCGATCGGCCGTCTGCAGTGCCTGATCCCCGATGCTCTTGAACGAGGACACCACTCCAGCGACTGACGCCACGATCCCCGCCGCACCCAGCAAGCCCTTCAGCCCACCCAAGGCACTCGTGAACGACCCGATGCCCCCGGCGCCCTTCGTCGCTGCGGCGCCGGTGGTGGTCGACGCCTTGACCGCCTCGGACTGCACCTTCTTCAGGGCGGATATGACCTCGGCGACACCCTCGGCGCTCAGTCGTACTCGGACATCCGGGCTAGGCATCGAACCTGTCCTCCAGGATCTCGGGTTCCTTGGGTGGCCTGCTTGCGCGGCGCCGGTGCGGTGCGACGATGGTGTGGAGCAGGACCCCGAACCGGTGCTGCTCGCGCGCCAGTTCGCGCAGGCGTGCGAGGCAGCACTTGTGCAGGTCCGTCAGGCGCCGATCCCTCCACCCGTCAGCAGCAGACTGGTCGCTTCCGGTGAGAAACCGGATAGGTCCCTCCCAGTCGCCGAAGCGTCGGTCCCGGACGTGTTCGCGGGTGGTGCGGCCATTGGTGCGCCGGGAACCACCTGCCTCGAAGGTCCGAACGAACGCTCGAGTGAGCTGATCCCGGCTGTGAAGAAATCCACGAGCATCGAGGCGACGAGGCCGTGGAGCTGTGCCTTGTCCTCCTCGGACTTCAGGGCTGAGAGGAAAAGGGCGGTCTCCGCGGCCACCGAGGGCGACCAGCCCTCGAAACCAGCCTCCTCGGGGACGATGAGCCCGCCCAGCAGTTGGAACACCTTCTCGCTCCCCATGCAGGTGCCGAGCAACCGGCGCGCGAAGGACTCGGCGGCCTCGCCTGGCTGCAGCGAGACCGCGTTCAGTCCGAGTGCATGGATGAGTCCGAAGCAGTACTGGTCCTGGCGGACCGTGGTCTCGGTGGCGTGGATGAACGAGCGTCCGCCGAGGGTGATGCTTTCGGGCGCGGCATCCGGGCTCTTCATCCGGTCAGCTCTTGTACTGGACGACGTAGAGGGGTTCGGTCGGGTGGTTCGCGGTGTCGCTGAGAATCGTCCCCTCGAGGTCGACGCCGGCGAACTCGTCCTGGATGAGCCCGAGCACGCCCGAGGGCGACAGGGAGCACTTCCAGATCTCGATGTCCGCCGAGGGACCGGTCGCGTTGTCACCGACGAAGAGCATGGCCCCCTCGATGAACGTGGCATTGCCGCCCACGACGCGGCCGAGGCCGGGCGCGGCGATCGCCGCCTTGGCGTAGTCGACCGTGATCGCATCGCCGTCGACGACGGTGACGGAGGTCTCCTTCATGTGGATCAGGCCGGTGGTCGCGTCGGCGATGTCGTAGTCGGTGCCCAGGGCGAGCGTGGTGGCGCCCTTCTTCACGACGATGGTCGAGATCTGGCGCGCGAGGGTCTTGTAGCTGTGGCCCTTGACGACGCTGGTGGTGAGCGACTCGGCGACGACACTGCCGGAGGTCTGGATGAACGCGGCGACCGAGCCCATCAGCGCGAGGGCGAGGTTCTCCTTGTCCATCTCGTGGAACGTGAGCGAGACCTTGGCGTCGCGCTGGCGGACGACCTTCTTCAGGACCGGCGTCGACGCCACGGTGTGGTCGCGCATCTCGAGGATGTCATCCTCGGTCGAGAGCTCGAGCTTGGAGACCTCGCCGAGCATCTTGTAACCGGTCGCGACGCCGGCGGGGCTCAGGCGGTTGAAGAACACCTTCCCGCGCCCGAGCAGGATACTGTTGGCGTTGGCATTGAAGGACATCCGCTACCTCCTCGGGCTCAGGCCCGGAGTTCGAGATCCTGTGACCTGGTGGTGTACTGGACGCTGAAGTGGTGCTCCACGCGCACGATCGGGAGGTCCGACTGGACCGTCTGCCACGTGGTGCCGATCTCGAGCACGTCGAAGGCGAAGCCGGCCAGCCGCTGCTGGACCAGCGCCTTGACGCTCCAGGCACGGAACGGCTCCGCGACCTGCTTGGGCCGCAGCGGCGTCGGCGTGGTGACGCTGGTGACCCAGTCGACGACGGTGAGGCGGAGCTCATGGCGCGAGAGTGGGGATGTGGGACTCGGGCCCGGCCTGACCTGGTCGGGGCCCCAGTCGAGCTGGCGCAGCGGGAGTTCCGAGGTCTGCGGGACCAGGCCGTCGACGTATTCGGCGACCGGGACCCCGACAGGCTTCTCCGCTGCGTTCAGGCGTGCGAGTGCATCCGCGGCGATCTGCTCGAGGATGGTGCTCACGCCCGGACCACGCACTCGATGAGGGTGAGACCGCCGTCATCGGCCCGGCGGTACTGGCGCACGAGATAGCCGGTACCGTTGACGTTGATGGCCACACCCGTCGCGAGCCCCGGCAGGGTCCCGCTCTGGATGGTGACGACGACCGACTTCCCGATCAGCTCGGGCCTGCCACCCGCTTGTTCGAACAGACCGACACCGGACTCATCCACGATCCCGAAGGCCGTGGATGCGCCGATGACGATCGGGACGCCGAGCGGCGGACCGAGCATGAACGGGAGGTCGTCGTCACCGAAGGCCATGACGGTACGGCCGCCTAGTTGTACTTCTTGAAGCCGAGGAGCTGCACGCCCCAGGTGTAGACCGGGGTGGTGCCCGCCGCGTCACCGCGAGCCCGGACGAACTTCTTGGTCGCCTGGATATCCACGGAGACCTTCTGGTTGGAGCTGGCGATCCCGACGACCGCGAAGTTCGAGCCGGGCACGGTGGTGTAGGTGCCACCGACCGTGTCGCTCTCCTCGAGGATCACCGTCAGGGTGGTCGCGGTGCCGGAGACGAAGCTGCAGTCCAGCTGCGCGATGGCCTGACCCTCGAGAGCGGAGACATCCTGTCCGCCGCCGATGGTGATGCCGGTACCGGTGCGCTGCAGCGCCGGCAGGAGAGAGGTCTGCTGGGAGCTGGGCAGGCAGTTCATGACGTTCATGGCTTGCTGTTCTCCTTCCCGGCCTTGGCCGACTTCTCGGCTCCGGCGGGCTTGGCGGTGGTGGAAGCCGATGTCCCGGCAGCGTCAGGAGCAGCCTGCGCAGCGACCTCCTCGGGCGTGGGCTGGGGTGGAGCACCTCCAGTGGCGGCCGCGGCGGCGGCCTCCTGAGCAGCGAGCTCCTCCGGCGTGGGAATCGGTGGAACGCTGGGGACCTCGCCCGTGCTCGAGAGGGACTCGAGGACGGGCTCGGGCGGCAGCGGTGCGGGCTCGACGGAGCCGTTGGTGATGCGCTCGGTCGCGACGCGCTCGGGGAGGTCGAGGATCTCCCCGACCTCCGCATAGCGCCCCGCGCCGAGGATGTGGCTGCGGATGACCCTGACTCGCGTGGTGCTCATGCGGATCAGGCGAGCTTGGCACCGGTGGCGACTGCGAACGCCTCCGGGCGCTCGACGACGTTGTCGCCGAGCTGGTTCGTGGTGATCTTGATCTGGCCCTTGTCGGCCAGGGTGACCGGGTCGACGATGAACTCGAGCGCACCCCAGATGCCGAAGGTGAGCTTCGACCAGTCGCCGAAGATGATGCCGACCTCATCGAGACCGGCACCGAGCACGCGCGAGACCTGCTTGGTCGCACCCGCCCCGTAACCGCAGACCTCGCCGTCGCGGTACTTGCCGTCCCAGATGAAGTTCGAGCCGGCGGCCGCGGCCACGAGGGTCTGCTTGAGCTTGGCGGCCATGAGCGGGTGCGTCATGTACTTCATGGTGTCGTCGTCCGCGTTCGCGTCCGCGATCGCACCGCCCAGGTCGACGAGCTTGCCGTACGTCGGCACCGTCCCACCGAAAGCGACCGTCCCGACACCGGGCGTGTTGTAGATACCGGTCGGCTCCCCGTCGGTCCCGCGGCCGTGCAGGCCCATGAGGTCCCACAGGAGCGCGTGCTTGGCGATCAGGCTCGCCTTCACGCGACCCTCGATGTCGACGCTCGCCATGTTGAGCAACCGGCGCGGGAACGGCACGACCGCGATGGCCTCCTTGGGCGAGAGGTTGCGCGTGGTGAACGTCAGCTGCGACTGCGCAGCACCCACTGCGGGATTCTCGCTCATGAAGTACGCGGTCGGATCGCCCGTCTGCACCGGGAACTGCACGGGCCCGGTCAGGCCGCTGAGCACACCCGCGCCGAAGCGCGCGGTGAGCATGCGGTTTCGCAGCAGGTCGATCAGGTCCCCGGCACGGTCGAAGACGAGTTCCGAGCCACCGCCGGCGATGTTCGAGCCCATCGCACGGGTGACGGCGCGACGGGCGTCCCGCTCCTCGCGCTGTTCCGTGGTCAGGGTGCTCATCGGCAGGAAGTAGCCGCCGACGCCGCGGTAGGAGCTCGGCGCCTGACGGGCCAGCTCCTGGCTGATCTCGGCTTCGCGGCCCTCGTACTTGCCGGTGCCCTCGCGGACGGCGACGGCCATCTGGACCGCGCGCGCTATGCTGAAGCGCTTGCGGTCCTTCTCCGGCACCGCGTCGAGGCTGGCCTCGGCGGGCGGCTGGGTGGTGACGGTGCGGGTAACGCTGGCATCGAAGATCGCGGCCTTCGCCTGCTCGAGCGTGAAGCCGTTCGCGATGAACTGGCGCGCGCGCGCGATGGGCACCTTCTGCGCATCGCAGAGCTCGAGGATGGCATCCGACGCGCCACCGGCGGAGCGCGTCACGGAGACGGCGCCGGTGGGCTCCGGGGCGGCAACCGCAGCAGCGGCCGTCGCGGTGGTGGCGTTCTCGGGATCCATGTTCGGTTCCTCCTGGGTATCGGTGACTGCACGGGTGACTGGCTCGAGGACTTCGGTGTCGACTTCGGTCTCGACGGGGAACTGGTCCGCGGATGCGGAGCGGGCGATGCCGGCGTTGGGGTCTGCGGGGATCCCCACGATGGAGACCTCCTCGGGCCGCCAACGAGTGAAGACGGTGCGGTCGTTGCCCAGGGCATCCGGCGCGGACTTGGTGAGGCGGCGCTTGAGGGGCAGGCCGCGGACCGAGACGAAACGCAACGTCCGGTCCTTCACGTCCTGCTTCACGCGCTGTGCGAGCTGGTGGGCGGAGAAGCGCATGCGGCCGCGCATCTTCTTGTCGTCGCCGAGCCTGATGTCCTCCACGATGCCGATGTGCAGGCCTGGATCTGGGTCCCGGCGGCTCGGGTAGCCACCGTGCTCGAGGTAGAGCGAGAGGCCCTTGCGGGCAATGCTCATGTCGACAGCGCTCTTCTCGTGGCTGAAGACCTCGGTGCCGTAGTAGGAGTCGCAGGGCGTCTCGGTGCTGATGACGATGTCGAAGACGTCATCCTCGACGACCGGCTCGGCCCCATCGGCCTGGGCCGCCCGGGTGATGGGGATGAGCTCGATCTCCTCGAAGTGGAAGGACTTCGGGAGCGAGACGGTCTCGGGCTTCGCAGCGGTCGGCATGGTCATCACCCGAAGTTGTCGATCTGGAGGCTGTTGGAGATCGGGCCGACATTCCCGGCCTCGTCCCGGTAGCGGACCGCGACCCATATGGGCGCGAAACCGGTGTCATTGATCAGGTAATCGATGAAGAGGCCGCCGGATACACTGTTCACGGCCCATCCGCCGAACAGGCTGATGGCCGAGTTCCACTGAGCCGCGTTGAGGATCGCGCCGTCACTGCGCCAGCGGATGTCGAACTCGGCCGCGAGCCCCGCGAGCCCGTCGTCGCCAGCCGCGGTCCACCCGATCAGCGCCTCGCCGTTGAAGGGCGGCCCGACCAGTTCGAGGTCGGTGACCTGCGCGGGCGCAGTGACATCCCCACCGGGTGCGGGACCTTTCTCCCGGACCGCTGATTCGAAGAGGCCGACGCCGAGACTCAACACTTCACCCCTCAGTCCATGGCCAGGATTGAGCTGGCCGTGGTGCCGGTGCTGCGCACCCGCTTCACCCGGATGGGCATGAAGGTGCCCGCGGTGACCCCGGCGAAGGTGATGGTGGTGCCGGATTCGGCCATGTCGACCACGACACTGCCCGCCGCGCCCACGTAGAGCGCACGGGTGACGAACCCGAGGTCCGCGCCATCGCTCGGGGTGACGGCGGCCGCACGGATGGCGGGCCAGTCGACGTCGCCCACCTTCTGGCCGTCCAGGTACTGGCCGTCGAATCGGTCCGTCAGGTTGTCCGGGATCGGCATCGCTCACCTCGCCTCGAGTGGACCTCTGCGCTTCACGCGCGCTTCGAACGAGGGCCACGATGCGAGAGGTGAGGGGGCGAATACCATTACAGTAAAACTGTAATGTTTCCCCGGGCGTCCGGCCGCGATGATGCGGCCCATGGACACGCCCACCGCGCTACCTGACAGCTTCGCCGCCGGCACCACGGTCAAGTACCTTCGCAGCGTCCCCGACTACCCGGCGAGCAGCGGCTGGACGCTCCGGCTCTACCTCGCGGGCGCTGCGACCGCGAACATCCTCGCGACGGCCGTGAGCGGCGACTTCCTCGTCACCATCGCGGCCGCCACCACCGCGACGCTGGTCCCGGGCCTGTACCAGTGGACCGAGCGCGTCACCAAGGCCGGCGAGGTGTACGTCGTGGGATCCGGCCAGATTGTGGTGACCCCCGACATCTCCGTCGCGGCCCCGGGCGATATGGTCACCAGCCTCGAGGCCCAGCTCGAGCAGGTCTCGGCCCTGATCACCACGCGGCTCGCCAACCCGGGAGCCGACATCGCCGCCTACTCGATCGCCGGGCGCAGCATCGAGCGCATGGACCTCGAGGGCCTCCAGAAGCTCCAGTCCCAGCTGAGCTACGCGGTCAACCGCGCACGCAACGGCGGCGGGCTCGGGCGCCAGCACCGAGCCAACTTCACGGGAGCCGAGAACGAATGAGCGCGCAGCGATCGACCGCCGGCGTCGGGGCATCGACGACCCAGCAGCCCCGCGGTAACCGGTTCCAGCGCGCAGCACGCGCGGCGATCGCCGAACTCTTCGGCAGCGGTCCCGTCTCCCCCACCGCCACGCAGACCAGCCGCGACCGCTCCATCGCTCGCGGCGCCTGGCAGGGCGCGGACACCAGCCGGTTCACGCTGGACTGGCGCACCGGGAACGCCTCGGCCGACAACGACATCCGCGGCGCGCTCGCGGTCCTGCGCTCGCGCGCGCGCGACCTCGCGCGGAACAACCCCTACATCGAGCGCTACCTCGGCCTCCTGAACACCAACGTCATCAGCTCCGACGGCTTCGGCCACCAGCCCCAGGTTCGCGGCAATGGCGGGAAGCTGGAGAAGGGGATCAACGACGAGCTCAAGGCACAGTTCAAGAAATGGACCGAGAGCACGGTCAGCGTGGACGGCAAGCTCGACTTCCTCGGCTTCCAGTCCCTGCAGCTCGAGGCGGCCGCCGTCGACGGTGAGTCCTTCACGCGCCGGATCATCGGGCGTCAGTTCCCGCACGGGCTGGGCCTGCAGCCGATCGACGCCGACCTGGTCGCCGAGACCGTGAGCCGCACGCTCAACCGAGACGGTGCCGAGGTCCGCATGGGCGTCGAGATCGACGCGTTCGGTTCACCGGTCGCGTACCACTGCTGGGACTGGCCCGACTACACGCCGGGCAGCCAGGGCCGCGGGCTGCAGCGCTACCCCGCTTCCGAGATGCTGCACCACTACCGCATGCGCCGTGCTCACCAGACGCGCGGCGTCACATGGCTCGCGAGGACCATGGTCGATGTCCAGGACGTGGCCGGCTACGACGAGGCGGTGATCCTCGGGGCGCGCGCGGGCGCGAACCAGCTGGGCTTCGTCGAGTGGAGCGACGCGGCCGCGCCCATCGTGAATCCCGGTGACGACCGCACCCCGCGCAAGTACGAGCTGAACCCGGCCACCGTCACCGAACTCGACCCGGGGCAGCACTTCAACGGCTTCGACCCCAGCCAGCCCCATGCGGTCTACTCCGACTTCACGCGCACCATCCTGCGCCGCATGGCCAGCGGTCTCGGCATCTCGTACGAGTCGCTGTCGAACGACCTGAGCGCCGCGAACTACTCGAGCGCGCGCGTCGGCCTGATGATCGAACGCGAGCTCTGGAAGCTGCTGCAGAAGTGGTGGGTGCGCAGCATGCTCCACCCGGTCTACCAGTCATGGCTCGAGACGGCGTTCTTGACCGGCGTGCTGGACCTGCCGGGCGGCGACTGGCGCCAGTACGCGGCCGTGAAGTGGGTGCCGCGCGGCTGGCCGTGGGTGGATCCGAAGAACGACGTCGAGGCGAGCGAGAAGGAACTGGCGCTCGGGCTCAACTCGCATACGCGCCTCGCGCAGGAGCGCGGCCGCGACTTCTACGAGCTGCTGGAGGAGCGAGCGGCGGAGCAGGAGGCGGCGGATACCGCGGGCGTCTCAATCGACGGCGGTGCGGCGGCAGCGGCGGCCGCGGTAGCAGCGAGCCCGTTCGGGAAGGGCACTGGGAACCCTGGCAAAAACGACAAGGCGAGCGAGGACTCGGCCGGCGACGAGGGCTAGGACTGATGCCGACTGGGCGCGTCCCGAAGGCCACGCCGCAGTCGGAAGCAGGCGTCTACGGCGACGAGCTACTTCGGCTTCTTCCCGTCGCCGCCTTTGCCGCCGCGAATGACAAGGACGATGACGACAATCACGACGATGACAATCACCGCCAGCACCACCAGAAATTCAAAAGTAGCCACACCTCGCTCATTGCTGAGCACGCGGCCGCCACGTCGCCCGTTCAAATCCTCCACTGCGTTGGCTTCCGGATCAAGCCGCTCAGCAGTCATCGAGCGTCTCCTCTCACTGTTCGTCAGGCGTCGAGTGAATCGGACAGATGCGGTTCGGCGTTTGCATGCGAGTCGGCCGACAGCCAGATCGCGCGCCTGGCAGCGGGCTGACCGTGCACGAGCCTACGCCTGGGCCTGTCGCCGGGCCAAGCGCCGAAACCTATTCGGCCCCGCGCGAGGATAATCCGCGGACCGTGGAGGCGATGCTGAAGCAGCACCGCAGCATGCTGAACTGGCTGGCGTTCAAGTGCTGGCGCATGAACAAGCGGCAGGCGGAGTTGCAGGACTTCCGAGCGGTCGCCGACGTCGCCGCTTGGAGGGCGTGGGAGCGGTACGACGCATCGCTCGGGTTGCGGCTCAAGTGGTGGATCCATACGAAGGTCAACGGCGCACTCCTGGACTACGCACGCGTGATGTACGGCGGCCGGTCAAAGGGTTCCGAGGCTCACGTGCGCACCGCGTCCGTAGCGCGGGTCGATGAGCTGGAGAACCTTCTCCCGGCGCCACCAGACTCAGACCCAGCGGTCACGTTCGAGGTCGCTAGGCGCGCCGCTAGGGTGCGCGCGGCGATTGACGAACTCCTCACCGAGGGGCAGGCGGACGTCTTGCGATTGATCTACTTCGGCGGGCTCTCGCAAGCCGAGGTGTCGCGACGGCGCAATTGCACGCAGAGCAACGTACAGTTCTTGCGCGAGCGGGCGATTGAGCGGCTGCGGCGGGAGTTCATTGCGGAGTGAAGCTCAGTCCCCGTGCAGCAGGTCGAACTGCCGCCTCAGTTGGGTGACCGCGCTTCTCAAGCCGTACGACTCATCCGTCCCAATAGAATCCAGATACAAGGATTGAACCATCCGACGCATTGTCAACAACCAGATTCGGTCGCGGTCATCGAAAGCGATCTGACACATCACCTTGTCGAGTTGCTCCTGGGTGAGGTCGGCAGCTGGCATAGCGTCGACTCCGAGAGCCTGGTCCATGCGCACCCGAAGCACAGCAGCCACGACAGTGAACCTATCAGGCTCTGAAAGCTTAAAGTTCTCGACCCGATCGATTGCGTCGTTCAGGGCTTTGAGAGCCTGGGAGACTCGGACGATGCTGGGCGTCAGCCGCGGATCGATGGTGAACTGCTGCAACAGACTCAGCTGCGATATTGGACCTGCACTGTGATTCTTAATCACATGCCACTCCGGAAGCATCCATCTCAGCTGATTGGCGGGCGTGATTGTGGCTGGACTCCACCCCGTACCATAGTTGCCCGCGACCCAATGCTCGAGCAGCTCCAGATGTGCACGAAGATGCGCCTTGGCCTGCCGCGAGGCTTGCCCGTACACCATGAGCGCGGCCAGAAACGTTGCGATGCTCGCGAGGCTCGCCAAGGTCTCGACGCTCGAGAAGCTGAGCGGGAGGCCGGTCATGGCTTGACTCGCTGCTTCTTGCTCCACCGCTTCTCTGCAGCCTTTTTGGCGATTTCGCTGCGCCGCTCTGCGGTCATCGACTTCGCACGAGCCTTGCCGCCCTTGGATGCGCCGCGCCTCGAGAGCGCGGTCATTGCGGCCTTGATCAGTTCCTCTTCGTCCATGGGTTCATCTCCTGGAGCCAGACGACTGGCCGCCTCGGCGGGAGGATGACCCACCGGTGATAGCGCTTGCGGGAGATAGGCTCCGCCCGCCGCCTGGCATTCCTCATCATGCAACACCCGCGCCAACTGCGCATGTAATCGTACATCAGCCCACACGACTTTCGCGCGTGCAGATTGAATAGGAGAGCTGACTGCGCACCGCCTCGGCAGTGGCGGGGGCAGAAGCCCCCGCCCGCCGACTCCTATATCAGGTCCCGCGAGCGGAAGCTGACGACACCCCCGCTGGCGATGATGACGTGGTCCAGCACGCCCACGCCCATCAGCTCGCCCGCTTCGACGAGACGACGAGTGATGCCCATATCCTCGTCGCTCGGCTCCGGGTCGCCGCTGGGGTGGTTGTGCACGAGCACGAGGGACGCCGCCGAGTACAGCAGGGCGACGCGGTACACCTCGCGCGGGTGGACGATCGAAGCGTTCAGCGAGCCGATGCTCACCACGACGCGACGCGTGATGCCGTGGCGCGCGTTGAGCACGAGGACACCGAACACCTCGCGCTCCGCGGTCACCAGCTCCGGCCAAGCGGCGAGCACGTCTTCCGGACCGTGGACCACGCCCTTGTACGGCGAATCACCGATGAGCAGGCGTGGCGTGCGGCGCGCATCGCGAACCACCTCCGCCATCGTCTGCTCGACCATCGAACCGAACATCTCATCCTCCTTCGAATCTCGGCCGGTGCCTATCACCTGCCGATGTAGAGACAATACACGGAATGCTTGCTCCGAGCAAGCACAATCGGAGGGCATGGAAAAGCGGCCCGCCGGGGGAAGATCGGGCCGCCTCGGGTGCTGCCGGAATGTCAGGGCTTGGGCGGGTCGGGCTGCTCGGTGTGGACAGAAGCCCCTCCGGACGGAGCCGCCTGAGGCCCATCGTGGTGCTCGGAGTGGCCAGGTTGTGGCGAATCGTATGGAGATCTTGGTGCCTCACTCATGCTCTCACCCTCCATCGGGTGCCGGCCGATAACCGGCAGGGTAGACGAATCGCTATTGGCGCTCGGTGGGATGCCTGCTATCTTCCCTGCGCCGTAGGCTGGAAGGCTGGGCTCCTCATAGGAGGCATCATCATGCGATTCAACCCCGAGAAGTTCAAGGCCCTGGTGCAGTACATCTGCTACCGGTGCGACAATCCGAGACTGCTCGGCAAGGTGAAGCTCAACAAGATCCTGTGGTTCTCGGACATGCTAAACTTTGAAGCGACTGGCAAGGCGCTCACCGGCGAGTCCTACGTGAAACGCCAGTTCGGGCCAGTGCCGTCGCATATCGACTCCGCAGTGGAGGAGCTGCAGCAGGAGAACAAGCTCTCCGTTCGCCTCCCCGATGCGGCGTACGAGCCGACGCTGTTCTTCGCTGCCGAGTCACCTGACTTGGAAGCGTTCTCCTCGGCCGAGATCAGCCTCGTGGAGCGAATGATCGAGGACATCTGCCGCAACCACACGGCGACATCGATCAGCAACCTGACCCACGACGTGATCTACGACCTCGCCGAGATGGGCGAGACCATCCCCTACGAAGCGTTCCTGGCTAGCGAGCCCGGGGAGATCAACGCCCGGGATCTTGAGTGGGCCAGAACGGAGCTCGCCGGTGCCGCTGGTTGAGGAAGACGCCGGCGGCCCGCCGGCGGTCGTCCTCAGCGCGAACGCCGCGCTTGAGCTAGAGGCATGCAGGAATCGCCATCCTCGCTTCCAGGACGTCTACGCGGGTTGGCTCTGGCGCATCGCGCGCGACAAGGAAGCCGGAATCCCGTTGTCGCTACGGGGCCCCGAGACGCTTGGCCCCGGCGAGCTTCGGCTCGTGAAGTCGAAGCTGAGCCGGAATCTCCCGACAGTCACTCTGATTTTCCATCGTGGCGCCGAGCGCGTCACCGTGCTCCGAGTGATGTCGTCCCAGCCCGGCCACGACCCAGTCCTGTAGCCAGCACGAGCGTCGATCCACCTCTGGCGGGCCATCTGGCCCGCCGTTCTGTTTCCCGACGCGGATCGCTAGCGCCGCCAACCCCTCGCCCAACCACCGGGCCGCGGTTGTATCGGCCGCGGACGGGGCGGCGGTGCAGCGGACGGTACCGGCGACGGGCCCTCTGGCGGCGGTTCCTTGGGCGGCCCTCCCTCGAGCGACAGCGCCTGTTGCGCCGCCTGCAGTCTCGCGACGCGCTTCGCCAGTGACGTCGCCGGCGTGGGGCCGAACAGGATGCGCAGCGCCGCGAGGCAGTACACCTCGAGATCCCACGCTTCGTTGCGATCGCGCAGCTGCTCCCACTTGCGCACCGGCTTCTTCCCTGGCTCAAACTTCCGCACTGCACGCTCTGAGGTGAGCTGCGCCGCGTACTCCTCATCGACCCAGTCCGGGATGTGGACATATCCAGGCGCGGGCCGATCGGTCTCCGGCTTGCGGATCCGCAGCCGCGCGGCGAGCGTCTCCTTCCCGGTGTCCGTGCACAGGGTGTAGAGCCGCGCGCGGTAGGGATTGTTCATCGTCGGCTTGCCCACCAACGGCGAGCCGACCGTGTTGCCGCCCTTCGTCGCGAAGACGAATCGGTCGGCGCGCGGCTTGGTGAACCGATAAACGCTGTCGGACTTGAATCCGCAGTCCACCGCGACGCACTCGACTCGCATGTCCACGCCGCTCTCGTGCTTCCAGGGTTCGCGCAGGATCTCATCGAGCTTGAGCCAGGTCTCGGTCTGCTCCGGATCCCCTGGCACCGACGACGCTGCGATGAGCCAACTCTCCTCGCCCTCGCCGTAGCCCTTGATCGCGTACTCGAGGCGGTCGCCCTGCACGTCGACGGCCGCGACGAGTACTCCGACGCGAATCGGGACCTGCTCGGGGAACACCTCGCGCCGCGCGAGGATTGTCTCCGGCTTCACCGCTTCGTTGCGGTCCTCGAAGCATTCGCCGAGCCGGATGTTCACGAACGGCCGCAACAGGCTCGGGTCCTTCTGCGCCGCCTCGAACTCCGTCGCCATGTCGGACCACTTGAACCAACCCAGTGGCGAATAGAGCCCGTTGATGTGGTAGCTGCGCACACCCGCCCTGCTCTCGGCCGTCGCCCGCCACTCGCCGCCAGCGAGCATCTGAGTCTTGAACTTCTCCTCGATCAGGATCTCGCAGTTCGCACAGAGGAGTTTGGCGTCCTCCGGCGGCCCCGGGGACCAGCGCAGGTTGCTCCAGCGCATGTGATCCATGTGCCTGCAGTACGGACAGGGGACGAAGTAGCGGCGCTGGTCGCCGGCG
This sequence comes from Gemmatimonadota bacterium, assembly GCA_031401495.1. Taxonomy (GTDB): domain Bacteria; phylum Gemmatimonadota; class Gemmatimonadetes; order Gemmatimonadales; family Gemmatimonadaceae; genus DASPMP01. The sequence continues at coordinate 708 of JANNRQ010000174.1, read as the reverse complement.
AGGAAGCTCTTCTCGATGCGCCCACCGGTCAGCCCTGGCGTCGAGACCTCGAGCTCCTTCAATCGTTCGGTGAAGGTCGTGGTGCGCCCTCGAGCGAGCGATACCGGGTCGCCCTCCCCATCCGCGTTGTTCGTGTAGCCGTCCGACTCATCGAAGAACAGGTTCTTCATCGGCTTCGATCGCAAGCTCGCGGCCGAGTTCGCACCCGAGAGCTTCAGCAGTCCGCCGCGGAACTTCTTCTCGGTGATCGTGTTCTCGCTGCCGCGCGAGCGGTTCTCGCGCAGGCGCTCAGCGATCTCGGGCGTGGTGTTGATCATCGGCGTGATGCGGTCCTTCGAGACGTCCTCCGCGACCTCGACGGTCGGGTACACGATCATCGTCGGCGCCGGCGAGTTGTGGATGATGTAACCCAGCCAGTTGAGCCCGCACTCGGTGCCACCGACCTGCGCGGACTTCATGAACACGACGCGGCGGATGGGACTGTTCGCCGACAGGCAGTCCATGATCTCGCGCAGGTATGGCGTGCGATCGGTTCGCCAGCGGCCGTGCTCGTTCGCGGACTCAGGCGAGAGGATGCGGAACCGGTCCGCCCACTCGCTCACGGTGAGCACCGGGTCGCGGCGGAAGCCGCTCATCCAGCCCTTCAGGAACGCGGCCTGGGCGCGCTCCAGCTCGACGTCCACGACATCGACCACGTCGATCACGAAG
>JANNRQ010000173.1:0-12397 GCA_031401495.1 Gemmatimonadota bacterium | reverse complement strand
CGCCGCCGCGCGACCGGTCGCCGGTGCTCACGTATCTCGAGCCGTATGACGACGGGCTCATCGAGGAAGGCGTGACGCGTGAGCTGGATCGCGGCGGACAGGTGTTCTTCGTGCATAATCGCGTCGATACCATCGACGCGATGGCGGACCACGTGAAACGCGTGGTGCCGCGCGCCAGTGTCGCGGTCGCGCACGGCCAAATGAAGGAGAAGGACCTCGAGGACATCATGCACCGGTTCGTGAACGGTGCGGTGGATGTCCTCGTCTCGACGATGATCGTGGAATCGGGTCTCGACGTTCCCAATGCGAACACGATGTTCGTGAACCGCGCTGATCATTTCGGCCTGGCCCAGCTGTACCAGCTGCGCGGACGCGTGGGCCGCTCACACCGGCGGGCGTACTGCTACCTGATCGTCCCGGACCAGATCGACGAAGACGCCGAACGCCGGCTGCGCGTGCTCGAACACCACACCGAACTCGGCGCCGGGTACCGCATCGCGCTCAAGGACATGGAACTGCGCGGAGCGGGGAACCTGTTGGGTCCCGAGCAGTCCGGTTTCGTGCAGGCCGTGGGTTTCGACCTGTACCTGCGTCTGCTGGAGGAGACGGTCGGCAATATCGCGCGGGGCGAAACGGCCAAGGTCCTCCCGGCTGAGGTCTCAGCAGACGCGCCGGCGTTTCTCCCGGACGACTACGTGCCGTCGCAGGACGCCAAGCTCGATGTGTATCGCCGGTTGTCACGCGTCACCGAAGCCGGCGACATCCTGCTGCTCCGCGACGAGCTGCGGGACCGTTTTGGCGCGCTGCCCGCGCCGGCGGAAAACATGCTCGCTGCCGTGCGCCTGCGGCTCCTCGGTGGCGCGCTCAACATCGAGAGCGTGCTGGTGCGAGGCAATGAAGCGCGTGTTAACTTCCGTGGCGTTGCGGCCCCCAGAATGATGGGACTCTCCGCGGCGTTTCATGAGGTGCAGTTCCAGGCGGAAGTTCGCCGGGCGCACCCGCTGTCGCTGAAGCTCATGCGGCTCGGCGGCGTCCCCATACTCGACGGGTTGGTACGTGCGCTCTCCACGCTTGTCCCCGGCTCGCGCGGGCAAGCCGACAAGCCGATCACCGGAATTCCGGAGCAATTGAAAAGATGAAGACTCGCTCAATCGCCGTCCTCGCGGTTTCCTTCGTTACGCTTGCCGCCTGCGATGGCATGAAGGAAGCGCTCACTGCGCACGTGGACGTTGTGGCCAAGGCCGGCGACCGCGAATTGTCGGTGGATCGCCTGTCGGATCTGCTCGGCAATTCCACCCTCCAGATTCCGGTCACGCGTGAGACAGCGGGTCTCGTCGCCGATCTGTGGTCCGGGTACCAGCTACTGGCCGTTGCGGCCGCACACGGCGACTCGATCGTCGACCCGAAGCTCATCGACGAAGCGACGCAAGGCATCACGGCGAGTATGCGCCTTCGCAGGTACATGGAAGGGGTGAGCGGGACGCTGAAGCGCGAGCCGGCCAGCGAAGCCACGTATACGCAGGCGACCGGCGGCTTGTTCGTCGCGCGCCACATTCTCTTTTCATTTCCGGGTGGCGCCAGCCAGGAACAGCGCGACTCGGTGAAGAAGAGGGCGCAGGCGATTCGCAGCCAGGTGACGGCGGCAAACTTTGGTGCGATGGCCAAGCGCTACAGCGGCGATCCGGGCTCGGCGGCTCGCGACGGCGACCTCGGCCCCTTCGAGCGTGCTGAGATGGTGAAACCGTTCGGCGACGCCGTCGCCGCACTTCATCCGGGCGACATCTCCGGCCTCGTGGAGACGCAGTTTGGCTACCACATCATCCAGCGTCCCATGTACGCTGCTGCTAAGGCGCTCTACGACGAGCGGTACAACGGGACGATCGGGCAAAAGGCCGAGAGCATCTACGTCGCCGGCGTTGAAGACGCAGCCAGGATCAGCGTCCGCAGCAGCGCGTCCGCCGACGTGAAAGCCGCAGCGCGCAATTTCTCTCAGCACCGCAGCGACAAGGATGTGCTCGCCACGTTCAGGGACGGCTCGCTCACGCTCGGCCGCTTCGTCCGCTGGGTGGAGATGATGCCGCCGCAGGCCCGCATCGCGCAGCAGATCCAGCAGCAGCCGGATTCCATTGTGCGCCAGTTCGTTCGCAGCATCACGCGCAACGAAGTCCTGCTCAAGAAGGCGGACAGTGCCGGTGTCGCCATTACGCCGGAAGAGCAGACGCAGCTCCGCGCCGAGTTCAAGAACGCGCTGATGGGTCTCTGGGCGCAGCTTGGCCTCGACCCCGCCAGCATCTCCGAAGGCGCCAAGAGCGTGCCCGAGCGCGAGAAGATCGCCGCCGAGCGGGTGGAGGCGTTGCTCGATCGCGTGATGTCGGGTCAGGCACAGGCGATCCAGGTGCCCACGCCGGCGCACAGCGTGCTTGCGTTGATGTACTCGGCCAAAACGATGTCGACCGGACTCGATCGTGTCGTCGAGCGCGCCTCCAAAATGCGCGCGTCCGCAGATTCGATGCGTCTGGCCAACCAGCCCAAGACGCAGGTGCCGCTGCCAGGCGCGCCGCCGGCGCCATCGGCTGATGGCAAGTCGGCAAAGCAGCCCTGACGACTGGGGGACCTCGCGTGAGAATGTCGGGTAAGAGACGCATGCGTCGTTCGTTCACCATCCTCGCGCTATTGGTAGCGTCGGCGTCGCTGGTGCCGGCCGCCATCGCGGCGGGACAGGTGCCGGCCACGCGCTTGTCGTCGGTGCGCGACACCATCCTGCCGCTCGATCACGTGGTCGCAAACGTCGGCGATCAGATCATCACGATGTACGACGTACAGGAGCGCATTATCGCGCTTCAGCAGTCGCCAGGCTTTCGCCCGCCGTCCAACGAAGAGGAATTCAAGAAGCTGGCGATGGAAATCGTCAACCAGCTCGTGGATGAGGAACTGTTGGTCCTGAAGGCGAAAGAACTGAAGGTCGAAATCCCTGACACCGACTTGCTGCCTCAGGTGGAAAAGCAGGTGCGCGACATTCGCGGGCGCTTCAAGAGCGACGCCGAGTTCCGGGCCGAGCTGATGCGGGCCGGGCTGGGCTCGCCCGAGGAGTACCGGCGCTTCCAGAAGGACCAGATGCGGCGCGGAGAGTTAAATCGTCGCGCGGTCGCGCAGCTGCGGCACGACGGAAAGATTACGCCCGCCAACGTCTCGCCGGCGGATGTCGAGGAGGCGTTCAACAAGTCCAGGAGCTCACTGCCGAAGCGTCCGGCGACCGTCACCTTCCGCCAGATCATTGTCGCGCCAAAAGCCGGCGCGGTGTCCAAGGCGCGCGCCCTGGCGAAAGCGGAGTCGCTCCTCGTCGAGATCAAGGCCGGCGCGGAGTTCGAGCGCGTCGCGCGGCGCGAGTCCGCAGACTCCGGCTCGCGCGAGCAGGGCGGGGACCTCGGCTGGGCGCGGCGCGGGGTGATGGTGGCCGAGTTCGAAAGGTGGATGTTCGGCTTGCGGCCCGGGGACATGAGTCCTGTGATCGAAACAGTGCACGGCTACCACATCATCCGCGTCGACCGACTTCAGCCTGGCGAAGTGAAGTCGCGTCACATTCTTGTCCGGGCGACGCTGGATTCGACTGACGATGCGCGCGCACGCAGCGAGGCGGACAGCGTTGCGACACGGTGGCGCTCCGGCGTCACGTTCGACACGCTGGCCAAGCTGCATCACGACTTTGCCAACGGTGAAGAGACGAGCTTGCTGACGCCGATTCCACGCGACTCCATGCCGGTGTCCTACAAGACGGCGTTCGCAGACAGGAAGCCGGGCGACCTTGTGGTCTTCGAGATTCCCGGGCAATTCGGCCACAACAAGTCCGTGGTTGCCCAGGTGCTCACAATGGAAGAGGGCGGCGAGTACACGCTCAAGGACCTGAAGGACCGCGTTCGCCAGCAGTTGGCGGAGGAGGGCGCGTATCGACGGTTTCTGGATGGGCTACGGAAGGAGACGTTCGTGCGGATCCGACTCGACGCGCCCCCGCTGAGCGCCGCGCCGGCCGCCAAGCCGTAGCCATGTCGCGCCTGCCGCGCCTCGCCGTTACGCTCGGCGATCCGCGCGGAATCGGACCGGAAATCGTCGGGAAGATGCTGCGTGACGGGCGCGCTTCGCGCGTGGCGTCGCTGATCATCGTGGGACCGACCGGCACGGAGGTCGACGCGGCCGAGTCTGTAGGCGAGTGGCGTCGCGACGGCGATCCCGTGCTGGCGGGACAACTGGCAGGGAAGCAGATCGAGCGCGCCGTCGCGATGGCGAAGGTCGGTGACGTGGACGGCATTGTGACCGCGCCGATCGACAAGTCCGTACTGCTCCAGGGCGGCTACGACTTTCCCGGGCACACCGAAATGCTGGCGCAGCTCACGGGGTCGAAAGTGGCGATGATGTTGATGTCGCCAACGCTGCGGGTGGTTCTCGCGACCATGCACATTCCGCTCCGTGACGTCCCAAAGGCGCTGACGCGCGAGGGCATCGTCTCCACCGTTGCCACCGCGCGCGTCGGGTTGCGCGACTGGTTCGGTATCGCGGATGCGCGAATCGCCTTGTGCGCACTCAACCCGCATGCTGGCGACAAGGGTCGTTTCGGCCGCGAAGACGACGAGTTGCTGGCGCCGGCAGCCAAGGAGTGCGGGGCGCTTGGGCCGTTCCCGGCCGACACCGTGTTCGTGCGCGCAATGCGCGGCGAGTTCGATGCGGTTGTGGCGCCGTATCACGACGTCGGCATGACGGCGATCAAAGTCGCCGCGTTCGGCCACGCCGTGAACGTCACGCTCGGACTGCCGTTCCCGCGCACGTCGCCGGACCACGGCACCGCGCTCGACATTGCGTCGAAGGGACTCGCAGACGCCTCGAGCATGATCGAGGCCACGCTACTGTGCGCGTCGATTGCCGGGCGGGTCGCGCGTCCGGCGTAGCGCGCCTACGCGCCCTTGCTGGTTGCTCCCTTCAGGTCCATGGCCAGTGTCTCGATCCGGCGGCCCTCCATTTCACGGACCGCGAACACCGCGCCACTCACTGTCACGCGATCGCCGACGCTGGGCAGACGGCCCAGCGTGCCAAACACGTAGCCGCCGATCGTAGTGTAGTCCTCGTCCGGCACGGCCAAGCCGTGCCGTTCGTTCACGTCGGAGATCGCCGTCGACCCGGGCAAGAGCACCAGGTGCGGCGACTCGCGCTCTTCCACTTCGGCGGGCTCGTCCTTCTCGTCGCGGATCTCACCGACGATTTCCTCCAACAAGTCCTCCATCGTCACGAGGCCAGCGGTGCCGCCGTACTCATCCAGCACAATCGCGAGGTGTTGGTTGAGCCGCTTGAAGTCTGCCAGCACTTCCTCCACTTCACGCGATCCCGGCACCACGTGAATCGGTCGCATCAACGCGCGGAGATCGAACTTCGCTGGTGGCCGTCGCAGCACGGGGATGAGGTCCTTGGCGAGCACCAGTCCGATGATGTTGTCGATCGAATCATCGAAGACCGGGTATCGCGAACGATGGGTCTCCTCGACCAGCGCGACGGTGTCATCGAGGGTCGAATCCACAGCCAGGGAGTCGATTTCGGTGCGCGGTGTCATCACTTCCCGCGCGTTCTTCTCCGAGAATTCGAAGACGCCCGACAGCAGGTTTGCCGGCGTCGCCTCGAGCGCGCCGCCCTCTTCGCTTTGCTGCACCAGCATCCGTAGCTCGTCCGGCGAGTGCAGCGTCTCCTCCATGTCCATCGGCTTCTGCCCCACGGCCTTGAGTGCCATCTCGGCGGACCAGTTGAGGAACAGCGTGAACGGCCGCATCACAAACTCGAACAACAGCAGCGGTGGCGAGAGAAGGCGTGCGACCTGTTCCGGGTGCGTCAGCGCGACGCTTCGCGGGGCCAACTCACCGAAAACCACGTGGAAGTACGTGACGAACGTGATGGCGATGACCGAGCCGGCGCCCAGTCGTACGCCGACTTCAAGCGCCACTGGCAGCGCTGCGAGCCACTCGGCGAAATGATCGGCCAGCGTTTCCTCGGTCAGCGCGCCAAGCCCCAGCGAGCAGAGCGTGATTCCGAGCTGGCTCGCGGACAGCAATCGCCCCAGGTTGCCGAGCGCCCGGACAGTGACCCGCGCCAACCGGTCTCCGCCGCGGGCCATGGCTTCGAGGCGCGTACGCCGCGAACGGACGAGGGCGAATTCTACAGCGACGAAATAGCCGTTCAGGAAGAGCAGAACGACAATGACTGCGAGGCGGCCGAGCACGGGACAAAACTATGGGGCGACTGCCGACGCTGCGAGAGCGCTTAGCTTTTCACTCGAACGGGTTACCCTAAACCCTATACCCTGAGCTTGTTGCACAAGCACGACCACGCCCACAACGGGCAGCCTCACACACACGCGCACGCGCACGAGCACTCGACTCGGGCGCTGAAGGCCGCGCTGTGGCTGACGCTGGCCGTATTGGTAGTCGAAGCGATCGGCGGGTGGATCTCCAACTCGCTGGCGCTGATTGCCGACGCGGGGCACGTTCTCACGGACGCTGGCGCGCTCGCGCTCTGCCTCTTTGTTGCATGGTTTTCGCGGCAGGCCGGCGACCCGACCAAGACGTACGGATACCTGCGTTGGGAAATCCTGGCCGCGCTGATCAACGGCGCGACGCTGCTGGGGCTGTCGGCGTGGATCGCCGTCGAAGCCGTGAAGCGCTTGCAGAATCCGGAGCCTGTCGCCGGCGGACTCATGCTCGCTGTGGCGGTGGCCGGGCTTGCGGCAAATGCGCTGGCGGCGTGGTGGCTGCATCCGGCGAAGAAAGGCAGCATGAACGTGCGCGGCGCATACCTGCACATCCTCGGCGACCTGCTCGCGTCGGTGGGTGTCATCGTTGCGGCCCTCATCATCCGGTTTACCGGCTGGTTGGCAGCAGACCCGATCGCGTCACTAATTGCGACAGCGCTGATCGTCCGTGGCGCATGGTCACTGGTGCGGGAAGCGGTGGATGTGCTCCTCGAGTCCACTCCGTCGCATATCGCTTTGGGCGAAGTGCGGGCCAAGCTGGAAGGCATCGCCGGCGTCACGTCGGTGCACGACCTGCATGTTTGGAGCGTGGCGTCCGGGATGGTGGCGCTCAGCGCCCACGCGATCGTGCCGGACACGTCGCGCAGCCAGACCGTCCTCGAAAACGCCTGTGCGTTGCTCGGCACGATGGGGATCCACCACGTCACGATTCAGATCGAGCAGCGCGATATTTGCGTCGATGACGCGCACGGACATCCTTGACGCAACCCCTTCAGGCCAGCCACCTTGCCGCATGAGCGAATACCGGATCGAGAAGCTGCGTCGCGGCCTCAAAATGTTCCTGGCCGACGGCACGGCGCTCGAGGGTGATGTGTTTCTCCGGTCTGTGTCGCGCTACCGCTCCCGCGCGGAGGAGCCGGGGGATTTGCTGAACGACGCGGATCCATTCTTCGCGCTGGAGCGCAACGGCGAGATGCTGTTGGTCGCGAAAGCCCAGGTCGCCTCCGCCCAGACCGAGGTGAGCGAGGATGACGCCCTCGATACCGGCGCACTCGGCGTGATTGTGGAGGTCACGCTCAAAGACGAGACGGTGCACGGCGGGTCGATCTTTCTGGAATCACGCTCGGATCGGCCGAGACTCATGGATTTCCTGAACGCCTACCGCGACCGTTTCATTCCGGTCGTATCACCCGGCAAGGTCGTGCTGATCAATACGCAATTCATCGCGCACGTGCGCGAGGTCGCCTGATGCCGCAATTCGACAAGCTGCTCGCCGCGATGGTGAGCAACAAAGCAGACTCGCTCGTCCTCGACGACGGAGACCTCGTGAAGGTCGAGGTCGGCGGGCAATTGCGTCCACTCACCAAGACACCGCTGGCTGGAGCGCAGATCGTCGCGCTGTGCAAGGAAATCGCCAAGCCTGAAGCCGCGAAGAGCCTGGACGAAGGCAAGCCGGCCACGATGTCCTATATCACGAACGACGGCGCGTTTGTCGTACGTGCCATGATCAACAACGGCAAGTGGCACATCGTCGCCAAGATCGATGATCGCGCCGAGTTCAAGCGCCTGACCGGTCAGTTCAAGGCGATGGAACTGCCGCCCGAGACACCGGCGAAGGCTCAGGCCGTCGTGCCGACCGTCCCCACGCCCCCTCCGACTCCGGCGCCGGCCCCAGCGGCGCCTCCCGCAAAACCCGCCATGGCCACAGCAACCGCGCCGCCAGCAAGCGTTGTTGGAATTTCATCCAAGTCCGAGCTCGACCTCATCCAGCAGTTCCCCGGCATGGACGAGGCCAAGGAACACCTTGATCGGCTGCTCAAGAGCATGGTCGAGAAAGGCGCGTCCGACTTACACCTGCGCGTGACAGAGCCGCCGGTTCTGCGGCACCACGGCGAAATGGAGCGGCAAGAAGGTGAGCGACTGGGCGAAGACCAGCTCTACAGATGATTCTGTCGGTCATGCCGGAGCGCAACCGGCGCGAGTACGCGGAGACCAACGACACTGACTACGCCTACGAACTCCCCGGGGTGGCACGCTTCCGATGCAACGGTGCGCGCGACCGCAACGGGCCGGTCGCAGTGTTCCGACAGATTCCGGCGACGGTGGTGTCGGTGGAGCAAATGAACGTGACCGAGGAAGTCCAGCGCCTCTGCTTCCTCACCAAGGGCTTGGTGCTGGTCACCGGCCCCACGGGCTCGGGCAAGTCGACGACCCTGTGTGCGCTCATCGACCTCGTGAACCGCGCCCGCAGCGACCACGTCATCACCATCGAAGACCCGATCGAGTTCGTGCACCCGAACAAGGCCTGCATCATCACGCAGCGTCAGGTGCACGTGCACACGAAGTCGTTCAAGGCAGCGCTGCGCGCGGCCCTGCGTGAAGACCCCGACATCGTGCTCGTCGGCGAAATGCGCGACCTCGAAACGGTTTCGATCGCGATCGAAACGGCGGAAACGGGACACTTGGTGTTCGGCACGCTGCACACGACGACGGCCGCCGGCACCGTGGACCGCATCATCGACCAGTTCCCGGCCGACCGGCAGGAACAGATTCGCGTCATGCTCGCGGAGTCGCTCAAGGGCGTCATCTCGCAGACGTTGTGCAAAAAAATCGGCGGGGGTCGAGTGGCGGCGCGCGAGATCCTGCTCTCGATGCCGTCGGTCACCAACCTCATCCGCGAGGCAAAGACGTACCAGATCCCCTCCATCATGCAGACGTCCAAGAAGCTCGGCATGGTGACCCTCAACGACGCGCTGATCCACTATGTGGACGCCGGTCAGGTGGAGCCGAAGGAAGCTTGGATGAAGTGCGTCGAGAAGACGGGCTTCGTGCAAATGCTGAAGGCTCGCAATCTCGACGTCAGCTTTGCAGAGAGCGAGGACAAGAGCGCCGCTCCTGCGCCGGGGGCGCCCGGGGGAAAGCCGGCGGCGCCTGCCAAGCCCGCCCCGGCCAAGAAATAGGCGATCCGGGCACCATGAACGAGCAAGGACGGCGCATTCGCGCCGTCCTTTTTTCGTGGTGCGCATCAGCGCGACAGGCCGTCGCCCTGGGCGCTAGTGCCGTTCCTCCTTTGCTTCCTCGGGCTTGGATTCCTTGCCAGCCTCACCGCGGGGTGTCTCGTACTCCGATCGTTCGGCGTATCCGTAACCGCCGAGTACCTCGCCCCCTCGCATGTAGTCGTGGCCGTAACCGCGACCATGTGGGTAGTCCTCGAGCGAGGGGTCCGTTGAGTGCTTCGTGGTCCACCTCCTGTGGGAGACGTTACCGCTCCCAGCAGGATTGCGCCGATTTGGACTAAGCGCAAGAGGGAAACATCCGTTCTCGGCCTGAACTGTTCTCGGCGGCAGCTGCGCTGCCGATTTGTCGTGGTCTCGTGCGCGAAGCAACAGAAATCGGCGGCCGGAGGCCGCCGCCGAGCACGAGATCGAGCCGCAAAGCGGCTCCGCCGAGAACCGTCGTTATCTTTCTAAGCTCATGGAAATACGTAACATCGCCATTATCGCGCACGTCGACCACGGCAAGACCACCCTGGTAGACAAGATGCTTCGCCAGGCCGGGGCCTTTCGCGAGAATCAGGTCGTCGAAGAGCGGGTCATGGACTCGAACCCGCTGGAACGTGAGCGCGGGATCACCATCCTGGCGAAGAACACGTCCGTCCACTGGAAAGGCACGAAGATCAACATCGTGGACACGCCCGGCCACGCCGATTTCGGCGGCGAGGTCGAGCGAATCCTGCGCATGGTGGACGGCGTGCTGCTCGTGGTCGATGCATTCGATGGGCCGATGCCGCAAACCCGGTTCGTGCTCCGCAAAGCGCTCGCGCTGGGCCGCACGCCGATCGTCGTGATCAACAAGATCGACCGGCAGGGCGCCGACCCGATGAAAGTGCACGACGAAGTCCTGGGTCTGTTCATCGAGCTCGAGGCAGGCGAAGCACAGCTGGATTTTCCAACCGTGTATGCGTCGGCGCGAGAAGGTGTCGCGACGCTCGACATGGATGTGAAGCCGGTGGACCTGGCGCCGCTGTTCGACTCGATCGTGAGTAACGTCCCGCCCCCGCCGCACGACCAGACGGGCACGTTCCAGATGCTCATCTCCACCATCGACTATTCGCCGTACCTCGGCCGGCTTGGCATCGGCCGCATCGAGCGCGGCACGGTGAAGGTCGGCGGCACGGTCGCACTCCTGCCCATGACGCCGACGTCAGGCTCCGACACCGGCAAGGCCGAGCGGTCGCGGGTGACCAAGCTGTTCGCGTATGAGGGACTGGATCGCGTCGAGCTCGAGTCCGCCAACGCTGGCGAGATTGTCGCGCTGGCCGGTCTCGAGAACGTCGAGATCGGGCTGACGATCACGGACCCCGATTATCCGGAGCGTCTCGAGGGCATTGCGGTCGAAGCGCCCACGATTTCGGTGGACATGATGGTCAACAACTCGCCCTTCGCGGGACAGGCCGGCAAGTTCGTGACGTCGCGCCAGGTGCGAGAGCGGTTGTTCAAGGAGTTGGAGCGCAACGTTGCCCTCAAGGTTGAGGACACCGACGGGACCGATACGTGGACCGTGTCGGGCCGCGGCGAACTGCACCTGTCGATCCTCATGGAGACCATGCGGCGCGAAGGCTACGAGTTTCAGGTGTCACGTCCGCGCGTGATTCTGCGCGAGGGACCGAGCGGCGAGAGGCTCGAGCCATACGAAGAGTTGATGCTCGACATTCCGGACGAGTACACCGGCGTCGTCATCGAGAAGCTGGGACCTCGCCGCGGCGAAATGCTGGACATGCGCAATCCGGGCCAGGGCATGGTGCGCCTCATGTTCCGCATTCCATCACGCGGTTTGTTCGGCTACCGCTCTGAGTTCCTCACGGACACGCGCGGCACCGGCATCATCCATCACCGGTTCTTGGAGTACGGGCCATGGGCAGGACCGCTCAGCGGGCGCATGCGCGGCACGCTGGTGTCGATGGAGCCGGGAGTCGTGGTCGCGTTCGCCCTCTTCACGCTTCAGGATCGGTCGACGCTGTTCGTCGCTCCAGGCGAGCCGGTCTACGAGGGCATGATCATCGGCGAGAGTGCTCGGCCCGGCGACATGGACGTGAATCCGACGCGTGAAAAGAAGCTCTCCAACATGCGGTCCAAGGGATCCGATGAAATGATCCAATTGGAGCCGCCGCGCCTGTTGACGCTGGAAGCTGCATTGGAGTATATCGAAGACGACGAGTTGATCGAGGTAACCCCGAAATCCATTCGTCTGCGCAAGCGCTCGCTCTTGGCCACCGATCGCAAGAAGATCAGCCGCACAGCGAAGCGCGAACGAGAGAACGCGTCAGTCTAGTCCGGTCCGGGGAACGAACCACCAGCCACCGCAGGAACGAGGAGACACGAGCAATGCACGCGCAGTTCGAGTCGCAATTCTCCCTTTCGCCCAAGGGGGATGACGACCTGGACGATGGGGTTGAAGGCGTTGGCGACGACGATCTCGAGGATGATGATCTCGAGGACGACGATCTCGAGGACGACGAGGACGCCGACGACGATGATTTCGATGAGGAGTTCGAAGACAAGCTCATCGACCTCGACGACGAGTACGACGGCGTCGGCGACGCCGATGACGACCACCGGCCGCCCAAGAAGCCCTATGAGGGATAACTCGTTGAGTCATGACGGTGAAGCCGCTACGTTTCACGACCTAGTTTCTGGCCCCAGAAACAGGGCCTGTAGCTCAGGTGGTTAGAGCGCACGCCTGATAAGCGTGAGGTCGGAGGTTCAACTCCTCCCAGGCCCACTCCGCACAGCAGTTCTCGGCCGCGGCTTCGCCGCGGATCTGGTTCTCGGCCGGCGCTCCGCGCCGGATTCCTCGCAGATTCCGAGGGAGCCATGGCTACACGCGCACCACTCG
>JANNRQ010000172.1:0-19786 GCA_031401495.1 Gemmatimonadota bacterium | reverse complement strand
TACCATTTTCAGGAGGCCGCGGCGGCTGTGGTGGTCCTTACTGTGCTCACGGAAGTGTTCCGTGAGGTAGTTGATTCTCTCGGTCAGCACCGCGATCTGAACCCGGGTCGACCCGGTGTCGCCGTCGTGCTGCCGGTACTTCGCGATCGTCGTCGTTTTGCTGAAAGTCACCTTGTACCCTGAACCCCTTACGTAGTCGAATTGTTTGTAGTCATTGAAGTTAGGCTACGTCGCCGCCAATGGGAAGCGGGGCCCTAACCGAAGAACAGTGCCTTCACATCATTGAACATCACGAGGACGAAGAGGATCAGGATGAAGAACAATCCCCCGCGGAGGATGTACTCGCGGGCCCGGAGCGTGAAGGGTGAGCCCTTGGCGGATTCGAGGATGTTGATCAGGATCTGACCGCCGTCGAGGATGGGGATCGGCAGCAGGTTCAGCACCGCGACGTTCACGCTGAGCAGGGCAATCAGGTACCACAGGTTCTCCATGCCACTTTGGGCCGCGTTTACCGAGGCCCTGGTGATGGCGATCGGACCGCCCAGCTGGTCCATGGACACTTTGCGCGTGAACAGGTCCCGCACCGTACCGACGATGCCGGTGGCCATTCCCCACGTGACCCGAACGCCGCCGCTCACGGCCTCGCGTGCCGACACGGGTTCGCGTGACGAGATATCGGGCGAGTAGGCACCGAGCTTCCCCACTTCGGCACGCTCGCCCGTGACCGGGTCGATCCCGGCTTGCGCCCGCGGAGTCACCGTCAGGTCAACGCGACCGGTCGGCCGGCCAACTTGCATGGTCAGAGGCTTGCCCGGCGAGCCCGAAACGCGCACGACCATCTGCGCCCACGACGAAATCGCCTCTCCGTTGACCGTGAGCACCGTATCGCCGGCCTTGAGTCCGGCCTTCGCGCCCGGTTCGGACGGCAGCAGGTCTCCCACGATGGGTGGCATCGCATAGTCAAACGCAGCAGCTACGTCAGCGGCCGAGGGTGCGCCTGCACCGCGGAGTGAGACCGTGGCACTCGCGCGCCCAGTCTCGATCGTCACGCTGTCCTTGCTGGCCGCGATCAGCGTGTAGACGTCGTTCCAGACGCGGACCGGCTGTCCGTTGATGCGTTGCACCGAGTCACCCACACGCAAGGCCGCAAGCAGTGGCTTGCCGTTGATGGGACGAACGGCGCCGATCAGGCGCTCGGTAATCACGGGCTTTCCAAAATGCGCGGTCAAGCCAATTGCGACGACGAGGCCGAGAATGACGTTCATCGTTACGCCGGCAAGGAGGATGTACAGCCTCGCCCACAGCGGTTTGGACTCGAACCAGCGGTGCTCGGGCACCGGCTTGGGCCCGAACGGGATCATCGCCTCGGGATCGAAGTCGGGGTCGTCCTCCTTCTTCGCGACCTTTTCTTCGGAGCCGCCTTCCAGACCGGACGTGGCTTCGTCCAGCCGCGACGCCATGCGGACGTACCCACCCAGCGGGAACGCCGCGAGCACATACTCGGTTTCGCCCTTGCGGCGACGCCAGAGTGCAGGCCCGAACCCGATCGAGAATCGCGGCGCGCACACGCCCACGGATTTGGCGGCGAGGAAGTGCCCGAGCTCGTGCACGAAGATCACGAGTCCGAATACGAAAATGGGTGCGAGCCACGCCAACATCAGGAGCGCTCCTTTACCGTAGCGCGGGCCGCGGCATCCGCAGCCTGAAGCGCTTCACGCGAGTCTGACGGCGCGCCCCTGTGGCGCTGGAGCGCAGCCTCGATTGCCGGCGCGATGTCGCCGAAGGGCATCTTTCCGTCGAGAAAGAGCTCCACCGCTTGTTCGTTGGCAGCGTTGAACACCGCGGGTGCAGCGCCCCCGGCCTTGCCAGCGCTGATTCCCAACGCCAACGCGGGAAATGTGTCGTGGTTCACAGGTTCAAACGTTAGCGGGGAGTGCTTCACGGGGTCGAACTGTCCTACACCGCTGTCGCTCACACGATGGGGGTGCGTCAGAGCATACAGTACCGGCAGCTCCATGCTGGGAGCACCCACCTGCGCGAGCACGCTGCCGTCGATGAACTCGACGAAGCTGTGTACGACGCTCTGCGGGTGAACCACGACGTCGATCTGGTCGTAGTCGAGGTCGAACAAGTGGTGCGCTTCTATGACCTCGAGCGCTTTGTTGGCCAGCGTGGCGCTGTCGATCGTGATTTTCTTGCCCATGCTCCACGTGGGATGACGCAGCGCTTCGCTCGCGGTGGCGCGCTGCACCTTGTCCTTGGGCCAATCACGGAACGGCCCGCCGGACGCTGTGAGCACTACGCGCCGGACGTCCTCGCGGTTCCGGCCGGCCATGCATTGGAGGATGGCGCTGTGCTCGCTGTCCACAGGGACGATTTCACCGCCGCCTTTGGCCATGGCCTTGCGAACGAGATGACCGGCCATGACCAGCGTCTCCTTGTTCGCCAGCGCGACGCGCTTCCCCGCTTCGAGCGCGGCGAGCGTGGCATCCAGGCCCGCCGCGCCAACGACCGCGTTGAGGACGATGTCGACGTCCGGTCGCGTGGCGGCCTGCACCAGGCATTCGCGCCCGCCGTTGGAGACCAGCTCGCTGAAGGACGGACGGAACTGCGCCGCCTGTTCGCGCAGCAGCGTCTCGTTGGAGAATGCCGTGAGCGCCGCGACGGTGAAGCGGTCGGCGTGGCGTGACAGCACGCGAAGGGCGGTGGTGCCGATACTCCCCGTCGAGCCGAGAATCGCGACCCCGCGCTTCGCCATCAGTTCGGCGCCGGAATCAGGAGCGCGTTCATCAGGACGTACGCCACCGGCAACACGAAAAAGAGACTGTCGAGGCGGTCCAGAACGCCACCGTGGCCCGGAATCAGGTGCGAACTGTCCTTCACCCCACCTTCCCGCTTGAGCATGGACTCGAACAGGTCTCCGATCTGTCCCACGACACTCACCACAACGGCGAAGACGACGAGTCCGGTCGGAGAGAACGCCAATTGCGCGGCCGGTCGAAGGAGATACCTGGTGTAGAGCCAAGCGACGATTACGGCAAAGACGAGTCCGCCAATTGCACCGGAGACGGTCTTTCCGGGACTCACCGTTGGCATGAGCTTGCGGCCGCCGACCGCACGCCCAACCTGAAACGCGCCAATGTCGGTCGCCCACGTCAACAACACCGGCAATGCCAGGAGGACGCCGCCTGCGGCAATGTTTGTTGACCACAGCCGCGCACCGCCGGTGGGCAGGTCGATCGCGTACTGGTGGTAACGCATCGCATACGCGAAGCTGAGCAGCCCGCCGGTGTAGGCCGCTCCGAAGAGCGTCGTCGCGACCGCCCCGGCCGGCTTCCCGTTCGAACCGCGCGCCCACAGGCTGACACACATCACCACGATCACGACCACCGCAACAGTTCCGAAATGGGGCTGGTACAGGCCCAGGTATTTCGCGTGGACCGCCAGAGGTATCAGTCCGGCGATGGTGCAACCAAGGTCTGAAAGGGGTTCGTGGCCGGCGGCGCGCGCGATGCGGTAGAACTCCCACGCGCCAATTGCGGAGACCACTGCGAGCAGTCCGGCCAATGCCGCGCCGCCTTTCAGCACGGCGGCCAACGCCAGCGGTGCCAGCACCACGCCCGCCAACACCCGCTTTGGGAGTTCAGACATCAGGGAACCTTCAGCCCGACAACGGTCGGAGCATCAGACCGCCATGATTTCAGCTTCTTTCGCCTTGATCAGGTCATCCACCTTGTGGATGAAGTCGTCATGCAGCTTCTGAAGGTCCTTCTCGGTGTGCTTGACATCGTCTTCGGGCACGCCGGTGAGCTTCTTGAGGATATCTCGGCCATGAGTGCGCGCGTGCCGGATCGCGATCTTGCCCTCTTCGGCGAACTTGTGAATGACCTTTACGAGTTCCTTGCGACGCTCTTCGTTCATCGACGGCAGCGGCACCCGGATGATCGCGCCCTGGCTGGCCGGATCGAGGCCGAGGTTGGCCTCGCGGATCGCCTTCTCGATGGCCTTGGCCTGTCCTTTGTCGAACGGGGTCACGACCAGGAGTCGCGGCTCGGGCGCGGCGACCGTGGCGCACTGATTCAGGGACATCATCGTGCCGTACATCTCGACCTTCACCGTGTCGAGCATTTGCGGCGACGCCTTGCCGGCGTGAATGCCGTTGAACTCGCGCTTGGCCGCTTCCACTGCCTTGTCCATCGCGGTGCGCGTGTCCTTCATGATCTGCGGTATTTGTGTCATTGCACGAGGGTGCCGACGCGCTCGCCGCGTACTGCCGCCGCGATCGAACCGGACTTGTGAACGTTGAGGACAATCAACGGCAAGTGGTTTTCCTTGCACAGCGTGATCGCCGTCTGGTCCATCACCTTGAGCTCCGCCATCATCACGTCGCGATAGCTGATGGTTTCATGCAGCTTCGCCTTCGGGTCCTTCTTCGGGTCGGCCGTGTAGACGCCATCCACGCTGGTCGCCTTGATGACGAGGTTGGCCTTGATCTGAATCGCGCGCAAGACCGCTGCGGTATCCGTCGAGAAGTACGGGTTGCCCGTTCCCGCCGCGAAGATCACGGTGCGGCCGGTGTCGAGATGCCGCACGGCGCGGCGGCGGATGTACGGCTCCGCCAGCTCCTCCATGCGGATGGCTGTCATGACACGCGTCTCGATGCCCTTCTTCTCGAGTGTGTCCTGCACCGCCAGCGCGTTGATCACCGTGCCGAGCATGCCCATGTAGTCGGCGGCGACGCGATCCATCCCCATCTTGGCGAGGTGCGAGCCCCGCACGATGTTGCCGCCGCCGATGACGAGGCCAACCGACGCGCCCGTCTTGATCACGCTCACCACTTCGTCGCTAAGACGGTTGATCGTCTCGTTGTCCAGCCCGAATCCCTTGTCTCCGGCAAGGGCTTCGCCGGAGAGCTTGATCAGAACGCGAGGATACTTGAGGTCTTTCTTTGTCATCCTGAGCCCGTGGGTGTCATCCCGAGCGTGTACCGAGGGATCTGTAGTTTGGCCTACGACTCGCCCATCTGGAATCGCACAAACCGGCGCACCTGAATGTTCTCGCCGGTCTTACCCGACATCTCCTTCACCAGGTCGCCGACCGTCTTCTTGTCGTCGCGGACCCAAGGCTGGCTCAGCAGGCAGTTCTCCTTATAGAAGGCCTCCAGCTTGCCCTCGACGATCTTGTCCACGAGGTTCGCCGGCTTGCCGCTCTCCTTCACCTGTTCGGTGAAGATGCGACGCTCGGACTCGACCTTGGCGGCCGGAATCTGGTCCTTGTCCACGGCCAGCGGCGCTGTCGCGGCGATGTGCTCCGCAACCGACTTGATGAGCGCCTTGAAGTCGTCCGTGCGCGCGACGAAGTCCGTCTCGCAGTTCACTTCGACGAGCACGCCGATCTTGCCGTTGTGGTGGATATAGCTGGAAATCAGCCCTTCTGCTGCGGTGCGGCCGGCGCGCTTCTCGGCCTTCATCGCGCCCTTCTTGCGAAGGACCTCGATGGCCAGGTCCATGTCGCCCTTGGCCTCTGCCAAGGCCGCCTTGCAATCCATCATGCCCGCGCCGGTTCTGTTCCGGAGCTCGGCAACTTCCTTCGCTGAAATCACTTTCTCGGTCGTAGTCATCTGATTGTCTCTGCAGTCATCGTGGAAACGCCGCCGAAGATCCTTTTCCGGCGGCGTTGGAAATGTACGTGGTCGCGGGCCCTACTCCGCTGGAGCGGCCTCGCCGGCTCCGGCATCGCCGCCGTCCCCGCCCTCCCCGCCGCCTGCGTCGCCTTCACCGCCTTCACCGCCTTCACCGCCACCCTCAGAAGGAGACTTGGTACGCGCCGCGATCGCGCCCGGGTTGGCCCGGCGACGACGCGGACGACGCTTGCGCTTGTTGCGATCTGGCTCGTCACTGGCCGGCTCTGCGCCCCGATCCGAGCTATAGGTGTAGCTCTCGCCTTCCTCGACCACTTCCTTCACCGGCGCCGAACGGCGCGCCTCGGAGATCTCGTCAGCGATTGCGCGGGTGATCAGCTCCACCGAGCGGATCGCGTCGTCGTTGCCCGCGATCGGAACCGTGATCTGGTCCGGATCCGCGTTGGTGTCGACGATGGCCACAATCGGAATGCCGAGCTTCTTCGCCTCGCTCACCGCAATCCGTTCCTTGCGCGAGTCCACCACGAACATCAGGCCCGGCAGGCGGGTCATGCTCTTGATGCCACTCAGGTACTTGCCAAGCTTCTCGCGCTCGCGCGAAAGCATCAGCTGTTCCTTCTTGGTGTAGTTGGCGAACTCGCCGCCCTCTTCCGTGCCGGACTCGAGTTCCTTCATGCGACGCAGCTGCTTCTTCACCGTGGCGAAGTTCGTCAGCAGGCCTCCGAGCCAACGCTCGGTGATGAACATGGACCCGGACCGCTCGGCTTCCGCCTTGACGATCGCGGAGAGCTGCGGCTTGGTACAGACGAAGAGGACGTTTTCGCCCTTCATCACGACTTCGCGCGCCAGCTTTTGCGCGGTTTCCAGCTGCCGCAGCGTCTTCTGGAGGTCGATGATGTGGATCCCGTTGCGCTCCGCGAAAATGAAGCGGCGCATCTTGGGATTCCAACGACGGGTCTGGTGGCCGAAGTGGACTCCGGCGGCCAGCAATGTTTCGACGGTCGGCTGATTGTCAGCCATGGTGACTCATTCCTATTTGGATGGTTTTTGTCGTCAGCACTTTTCAACGTCCCGGTCGACCGGTTTCCCGGCACCCGACCCGAACTCCAAGCGCTTGTGGGATTGGGTACTGCCGTGCTTCGTGCTTGGTGAAGGTGCCGAAGCACCAAGCACCAAGCACGAGTTGTTAACGCTTCGAGAACTGGAACCGCTTGCGTGCGCCCGGACGACCTGGCTTCTTGCGCTCCACGGCGCGCGCGTCGCGCGTCAGGAGGCCCAAGTCACGCAGCTTCTTGCGATGCGTTTCTTCGATCTTGACGAGCGCACGGGCCACAGCGAGGCGCAGTGCGCCGGCCTGACCCATCTGCCCGCCGCCTTCACAATTCGCTTGCACGTCGTAGCGGCCGAGCGTGTCGGTCGCCGTGAACGGCTGCTGGATGGACGTCACCAGCGACGGACGCGGGAAATAATCGCCCAGCGTACGGCCGTTGACGTTCCACTTGCCTGATCCTTCACGGAGATAAACGCGGCACCGAGCTTCTTTCCGGCGGCCAATCGCGTGGATGCTATCCATGGCTACTTGGTCTCCAGATTGAACTTGAGAGGCTTGGGCTGTTGCGATGCGTGTGGGTGTTCGGCGCCCGCGTAAACGCGGAGCTTCCGGCGCAGTATCTGTCGAGCCAGCGTGGTCTTAGGCAGCATGCCATAAACCGCTTTCTCAACGATTCGCTCGGGGTGCTTGGCGCGCATTGCGGAGAGCTGGGTGTACTTCTCGTGGCCCATGTAACCGGAGTACGAGAAGTACTGCTTTCCCGTCTCCTTGCGGCCAGTGACCTTCACCTTGGCGGCGTTGATGACGATGACGCCGTCGCCGGTATCCATGTGCGGCGTGAAGATGGGCTTGTGCTTGCCGCGGATCACTTTGGCGATCTCGCTGGCGAGACGGCCGAGGACCTGGCCCTCGGCATCCACAACGTGCCAGTCGGACTTGATGTCGTCTGGCGTCGCTGAAAACGTTTTCATTTGAGAACAGAGAACTGAGAGAAGTCCAACGCCTCACCGGTGCGGACTGCATCCCGGGTTTCGGCCGCCCGAAGGCGTTTTTGTACAGACATGCAAGCTAGACAACGACTTACGCTCGGTCAACGGGTCAGGGTGCTTTCGGCTCGTCTGCGACGAAGGCGAGGCGCTGGCCGTCTTGGGAAAGTGCGAGCCGTGAGATGCGCGTGATCCCCTGCGACGTTAGGTCCGCAAGCACCGTCCACTCCTTCGATGGCAGTGTGAGCTGCATCAGGCGACCGCCCGCGCCTGTGATTGCGGTTGTCGCCGACTTCCAGACTACGTATTCAGCGCTGTCCGGCAGCGCAGCTACGGTGTCTATCGCAAATGAACCGTCCGCACGTGGCGAGGCGTCAACGGTCCTCAGCAACGTTTTTCCCTCGACGCGCTGTGTGAACGAGGCGCGGCGGCTGCCCGGAACGCGCTGAAGCGACCGACCGATGTTGGTGGTAACAACCATGCCCTTTCCCGTGCGGGTGTCCGCGATCTGAAGCGTGTTGGGGCTACCCAATACGAAGAGCGCGAGCGTCACCGAGTCGAGGTAGGCGAAGTAGCCGACCGGTTTGATATCGGTCAGCACCAACGAGGGAGTTCCTGCGCCAATCGGGAAGCGCCACAGGCGCTGCGTGGAGTCCTTTTCGACGCGGATGACAGCGACGCCCCTTCCGTCCGGTGTCCGGGCCGCCGAATACTCGCTTTCAGGCGTTTTGGTGAACGCAGCGGGCGTCTCCAGGTTCAGCCAGTAAATGTCGGTCTGGCCGTCGGATTGCTGCGTCCACGCGAGGCGAGCGTCGATGTACGAAGGCTGGTTATCGTAGCCAGCACGATTTGTGACGTTGATAACCCGATCCTGGGGACGGGCAAGGCGATAGACGTAGACGTCCGTGGAGGGTGTCGGCGCCTGAGCGCCCAGGATCGAGAGCGAAAATAGGAGCCCTGCGATTGGTGCCTTCATGTTTCGTCCTCCATCTCGAGTAGGATCGCGCCCTTCTCTACCGCGCTGCCGGTCTTCACGGCGACGCGCCGCACTTTGCCGGCGGCGGTGGCTCTAAGTTCGTTCTCCATCTTCATGGCTTCCATGACGACCAAGCCCTGCCCCGCCTGAACCGGGTCGCCCGCCTCAACGTTGATGCGAACAATGAGGCCGGGCATTGGAGCGTGCAGGTGCGCCGGACCTTTGGCCTTGGCCGACGCACCCGTGAGCTTTCGAATGGTGTGGGAGCGGTCGTCCAGCGCCTCGGCGACAATGCGATGGCCGCCAACAGACAGCGTGAACTGGCCCTTCTCGGCTCCACGCTTGGCCACCAGACGGTGAACCTCGTTGCCGATGGTGACGATGGTGATCGGCGTACCTTGAAGTTCCTCGACATGGGCGCGCATCGAAATGCCGTCCAGCGTGACAGAGTCGCCATCGATGCTCACCTCGTGTTCCTTGCCCGCAATGGTGACGTAGTACTTCATGCGGCGGGCTCCAGGGAGCACACGGTCTCGACGTGCGCGGTCTGCGGGAACATGTCGAAGCCGCGAACGGACGTGACACGGTACTTGTCCATTCGCTTGAGGTCCCGCGCCAGCGTCGCCGGGTTGCAGCTCACGTAGATGACGTGGTCGGCGAGGTAAGTGCGTGGATCCTGAAGCGCGTTGATCACATCCGGCGTCAAGCCAGCCCGCGGCGGATTCACGACGACGAGGTCGGCGGGCAATGCGTCTGCCAGTGCGCGCTCCACGGACGACGTGATCACGCGCGAGCCCGCCGGCAGGCGGGCCGCGCACACTTTGCTGGCGTCCCGGTCAATCTCGATGGCGACGACCCGGGTGCCCTGCTCTGCCAGTGCGGTGGCGATGTCGCCGGTGCCGGCGTAGGCATCGACCGCGGTCTTGGCCATGGCCTTGGCTGCGAGGCCGGCGACGTGCGCGATCAGCAGACGAGCAACGCCTGCATTCACCTGCGTGAACGAGGCGCCTGCCGCATTCGTGGCGCGCGAATTGAGCAGCCGGCGGTGGTTTGCCATCGGCTGCCACCAGATCTCGGTGATCTCCGGGATCGCTGCGAACAACTCATCGTTCGAGGTCCAATGAGTGCCGCCTTCCACCGTGAGTGAGAAGCCGTGATCCAGGATACGGACCGCCACGCGCAGCTCGCGCTCCTGGGGCAGCAGCGCGGCATGTTCGAGGACGGATTTCCAATGCTCCATCACGAGTTCATCGGTGATACGGCAATCCGCGACCGCGAACACGGAGTCCATCGAGTTCCATTTGTGCAGACCCGCGATCCACGAGTCGCCCTGGCGCCGCATCGCCAGCGTCAGCTTGCGACGATAGCGCCAGCGATTGTCGCTCGGTTC
The DNA here is from genome assembly GCA_031401495.1 of Gemmatimonadota bacterium. Classification (GTDB taxonomy): domain Bacteria; phylum Gemmatimonadota; class Gemmatimonadetes; order Gemmatimonadales; family Gemmatimonadaceae; genus DASPMP01. Next base: position 9,742 of record JANNRQ010000172.1, on the reverse strand, counting down.
GACGTGCGGACGATCCACGGTGATCCGCCCGATGCGGGTCAGCGAGTCGCTGATGATCCCGGCTTTGGCCTCGAGCTGCGCGTCGTAGCTGAGGTGTTGTAACTGGCAGCCGCCGCAGGCATCGGCCTCGTAATGCATGCAGTCTGCCGTCACTCGGCTTTGTGAAGCCTCGATCACGGAGATGACGCGGCCGCGCATTAGGCGGCCGTCCTTGATCGCTTCCACACGCACAGTGTCGCCGGGCGCCGTGCGCGGAACGAACACCACCATGCCGTCGCGGCGCCCCACGCCGTCACCGCCCGCAGCGATCGAGTCGATGCGCAGGTCGAAGGTCTCGCTCATCGCAGGCCTTCTTTGCGCGCTTCGCGCAACCACGCAGAGTCAGCGACTGGCCCGGATGACGCTGTCGCTCGACGCGGCGCGAGCCGCTGCCGCTCCGCGACCAATGCAGCGGCGACAATCGCAACGCGCTCGACGTCGGCCGGCACGGGCGCGTCCACAATGCTCGCGAGATTCCGCTCGAGCCACTGAATGTCGATGGCGCCGCTGCGGAAGTTCGGGTTCTCCATCAAACGCAGATGGAAATCGCGCGATGTCTCGATGCCCGTGATCGTCAACTCGAGCAACGCACGCCGCATGCGTTCGATCGCGGCATCGCGCGTCGGTGCATGGACGATGAGCTTGCCGACCATCGGATCGTAGAAAAGCCCGATCTCGCTGCCCGCCTCGATGCCACCGTCCCATCGAATGCCCGGACCGGCAGGCAGATGCATGTACTCGATCGTTCCGGTGGACGGCAGGAATCCGTTGGCGGGATCCTCGGTCGTGATGCGGCACTCGATGGCCCAGCCGCGCGGTACGATGTCGTCCTGCCTGAACGGAAGCTTCTCGCCCGCCGCGATTCGAAGCTGCCACTGTACCAGATCGATACCCGTCACGAGTTCGGTAACGGGATGTTCGACCTGAATACGCGTGTTCATCTCGAGGAAATAGAAATCGCCGTTCGCGTCGAGCAGGAATTCACACGTGCCGGCGTTCACATAGCCGGCGGACTTGGCGGCGGCGACCGCCGCTGCGCCCATCTTCGCGCGCAACTCCGGCGACACCGCGATACTCGGCGCCTCCTCCACCATTTTCTGGTGACGGCGCTGGACGGAGCACTCGCGCTCACCCAGGTGGATCATGTTGCCGTGCGAGTCGCCGAGTACCTGTATTTCCACGTGGCGCGGTTTCTCGATGTACTTCTCGACGTAGACCGCGTCGTCGCCGAACGCGTTCTTCGCTTCGCGCTGCGCCGACTCCAGTGCGCCCACCAATTCCGACTCTGCGCGAACGACACGCATACCCTTCCCGCCGCCGCCGGCCGCCGCTTTGAGCAGGATCGGATATCCGAACTCCTTGGCAACCTTGGCCGCTTCCGCAGCGTTCTTGAGTGGCGTCGTTGTGCCCGGTACCACCGGAGTGCCGGCCTTGATCGCGAGCGTACGCGCGGCGGTCTTGGAGCCCATCGCAGCGATTGCTTCCGCCGGCGGGCCAACAAACACCAGGCCGGCATCGCGGACCGCGCGGGCGAACCATTCGCGCTCGGACAAGAAGCCGTACCCCGGGTGAATCGCTTGAGCGCCGGTCCGCTTGGCGGCTTCGATAATCCGGGCGCCAACGAGATAGCTCTCTGACGACGGTGCGGCGCCGATATGAACGGCCTCGTCGGCCTCTCTCACGTGCACCGCGCGAGTGTCCGCGTCGCTATACACGGCCACTGAGCGAATTCCGAGTTCCCGGCACGCGCGTATCACACGGAGGGCAATCTCTCCGCGGTTGGCAATCAAGACCTTCTTGAATGACGGAATCGTCATGGACGCGGAAACTTACCGAGCTAACCGAACGATGCACCGCGCCGATGCTTAGGCCATGGCGCAGCCAGTCCCCGCGGAGCCGACAACGTCACTGACCCGTCTCCTGGTAGTTGAGGACGACCCGGCGGTTTGCCGCGTATATATGGAAGTACTGTCCGCGCCCGGCCGAGAGATCCACATGGCCGGATCGTGCGCCGAGGCGATGGACAGACTCGACGCCATTGACGGCGACGTGAAGGTGATGGTCGTAGACCTCGGCCTACCGGACGGCGATGGCGCGCAGTTCGTACGGAACGCCGGCAAGAAATACGGCGCACGGCCAACCCTGTTCATCAGTGGGTGGACGGACGAGTTCTGGGACTTGCACGATGCGCCCGGTCGCTTCCTGGTCCTCCGCAAGCCAATTCCGATCAGAAAGTTGCGGGCCGCGGTCGAATGGCTCGCGACAGGAGGCGACAGACCAGCCGATCTGGACGCCGTTGACTAGCCGGAAGTCGGTCCGCCGCCCTAGAGCGGAATGTTTCCGTGCTTCTTGGGCGGGTTCTTGTCGCGCTTGGTCTTGAGAGTCTCGAGGGCGTCAATGAGCCGGGGTCTGGTGTCGCGCGGATCGATGATGTCGTCCAGATAACCGCGGCCGGCCGCGATGTACGGGTGCGCGAACTTGTCCCGGTACTCCTCGATCTTCGCGTCCGTGGCCTTCTCGGGATTCTTGCTCTCCGCGATCTCCTTTTTGAAGAGAATCTCCACGGCGCCCTTGGGGCCCATCACTGCGATCTCGGCCGTTGGCCACGCGACGTTGTAGTCGCCGCGGATGTGCTTTGACGCCATGACGTCGTACGCGCCACCGTACGCCTTGCGCGTGATCACCGTGAGCTTCGGCACGGTGGCTTCGCAGTACGCGTAGAGCAGCTTGGCCCCGTGGCGAATAATGCCACCGTGCTCTTGCGCCACGCCGGGCAGGAAGCCCGGCACATCCTCGAACGTCACGATGGGAATGTTGAACGCGTCGCAGAACCGGATGAACCGCGCCGCCTTCACCGACGCGTTGATGTCGAGGACGCCGGCGAGCACGGCGGGCTGGTTGGCCACAATGCCGACGCTCGCGCCGCCGAGGTGCGCGAAGCCGCAGAGAATGTTGCCCGCATAGTCCTTGTGCACTTCATAGAAGTCGCCGTCATCCACCACACGCTTGAGGACGTCGTGCATGTCGTACGGCTTGTTCGCGTTGTCGGGTACGATGTCGAGCAGCGCCTCGTCACGGCGATCACGCGCATCCGTCCCTGCCCCGCGCGGCGGCGTCTCGAGGTTGTTCGACGGGATGAACCGGAACACGTCGCGAATCGCCTTGAGACATGCTGGCTCGGAGTCCATCGCGAAGTGCGCGACACCCGAAGTGCCCGCATGCGTATCGGCGCCGCCCAGCGCTTCCATCGTCACGTCTTCATGCGTGACGGTCTTCACCACGTTCGGGCCGGTGACGAACATGTACGACGTCTGCTTCACCATGTAGGTGAAGTCAGTGATGGCGGGCGAATACACGGCGCCGCCAGCGCATGGACCAAGGATGGCCGAGATCTGCGGCACGACCCCTGACGCCAGCGTGTTCCTCAGGAAGATCTCTGCATATCCGCCAAGCGATACGACGCCTTCCTGAATGCGCGCTCCACCGGAGTCGTTGAGGCCGATGACCGGGGCGCCGTTGCGCACCGCCAGATCCATGACCTTGCAGATCTTCTCCGCGAATGACTCGGACAGCGATCCGCCAAACACCGTGAAATCCTGGCTGAAAACGTAGACGAGACGGCCTTCGATGCGCCCGTAACCCGTGACCACGCCGTCGCCATAGAACTTCTGCTCGTCGAGGCCGAAATCGCTGGACCGGTGTACCACGAAACGGTCCAGCTCCGTGAACGAACCCTCGTCCAGCAAGAGGTCCAGCCGTTCTCGCGCCGAGAGCTTTCCCTTGTCGTGCTGCGCCTTGAGGCGCTTTTCGCCGCCGCCGAGTTCGGCCTCCGCGCGCCGCTTGTCGAGCAGCTCCAGCCTTTCGCGCATGGTCATGAGGCAAGAAGGTAGCCGCTCGCCGCGGCCCCGTCAGCGCCTATAATTCCCCGCTCGCACCTACTCACCCGATTCAGGATCTTGTCAATGCAGCGCTTCCTCTCCTCGGCTCTGGCAGTCGTACTCGTGATCGGCGCTGGCGCCGCGTCGGCCCAGCAACCCCGGCCCGATGCCCCGCTCTCGCTCGAAGCGCGCATTCCGACCGATGCCAAGGTGAAGATCGGCACGCTGCCCAACGGATTGCGTTACTACATCCGCAAGAACACGCGTCCCGAGAAGCGCGCCGAGCTGCGGCTCGCGGTGAACGCCGGCTCGATCCTGGAGAACGACGACCAGCTGGGTTTCGCGCACTTCGTCGAGCACATGGCTTTCAACGGCACGACGAACTTCGCCAAGAACGACCTGGTCAAGTACTTGCAGTCTATTGGAGTCCGGTTTGGCGCCGACCTGAACGCGTACACGTCCTTCGACGAGACGGTCTACATCCTGCCGATTCCGACGGACACTGCGCGACTCGTGGACCAGGCATTCACGATTCTGCGGGATTGGGCCAACGGACTCACGTTCGATCCGGCGGAAGTCGTCAGCGAGCGCGGCGTCGTCCGTGAGGAGTGGCGCCTGGGCAAGGGCGCGGGCGAGCGGATGTTCAAGCAGATGCTGCCGATCGCGCTGAAAGGATCGCGCTACGCAGACCGTCTTCCGATCGGGACCGATACCAGCATCATGAGCGCGACGCGCGAGCGGCTGCGGCCGTTCTATCAGGACTGGTATCGCCCCGATTTGATGGCCGTGGTCGCCGTCGGCGATTTCGATATCGCGGATATCGAAGCGAAGATCAAAGCCAAGTTCACGAACCTTCCGCGGCGCGCCAATCCGCGCACCCGCACGGTCTCAACCGTTCCGGGCAACATCAAGCCTCTGGTTGCGATCGCGAGCGACAAGGAAGCCACGAGCACCGACGTCAGCGTCTACTTCAAGCTTCCCCGGAACACGACAACGACGGTCGGCGAGTACCGCCGCGACCTGGTGGAACGCCTCTACCTGAGCATGCTCAACGGCAGGCTCGGCGAGATCTCGCAGAAGCCCGGCGCGCCATTCACCGGCGCGGGTGCCGGCAAAGGCAGCTTCCTCGCCCGCGATGTCGAGGCGTTCTCATTGGATGCAAGCGTGCAGGACGGGGCGGTCGAACGCGGACTCGAGGCACTCCTGGTCGAGGCGCGCCGTGTGAATCAGTACGGGTTCCTTCAGGCGGAATTGGACCGGTCGAAGACCAACATGCTGCGCGGGTATGAGAGCGCCAACGCCGAACGCGACAAGACCGAATCCGGCGACTACGCGGATGAGCTGATCCGGAACTTCCTCGAGCAGGAGGTCATTCCGGGCATCGAATACGAGTACGCCATTACGCAGAAGTTGCTGCCCACGATTGCGCTGGACGACGTGAACAAGCTGGCGGCCGCGTGGATCACGGACGAGAACCGCGTGGTGATCGTGCAGTCCCCCATCAAGGACGGGGTGAGCATTCCCACAGAGGCAACACTGTTGGCCGTGTTCGACAAGGCCGCGACCGCGACAGTCGCCGCATACACCGAGAACGTGTCCGGCGACGTGCTCATTGCCTCGCTGCGGCCGGTCGGTCGCATTGTGTCCGGAAGGGCCGTCCCCGGTGGCGTCGGCGTGGTCGAGTGGAGACTGTCCAACGGCGCTCGCGTGTTCGTGAAGCCGACCGACTTCAAGGCAGACGAAATCCTGTTCAACGCGTACAGCGACGGCGGGACGTCGCTGGTGCCGGACACGAATTACATGTCCGCGGTCCTCTCATCGCAGATCATGGGCCTGAGCGGACTTGGCCAGTTCAACCGCATCGACCTCGGCAAGAAGCTCGCCGGAAAGGCTGCGCGCGTGTCGCCCACCATTGGCGAAATGACCGAGGGTCTGGGAGGATCGGCGTCTCCCAAGGACCTCGAGACGATGTTCCAGTTGGCGTACCTCACGTTCACCGGCGCGCGCCTCGATACGGTGGCGTTTGCGGCGTTCAAGCAGAATGTGGGACCGTTCCTCCAAAATCGGGGCCTGTCGCCGGACGATGTCTTTGCCGACACGGTCCAGATGACGCTGTCGCAGAACCACTTCCGCGCCCGCCCGATTTCCGTGGCGACGTTCAATGAAGTGTCGCCGCAGAAGTCCATCGATTTCATCCGGGAGCGCTTTGCGGACGCCGGCGACTTCACGTTCGTCTTCGTTGGCGCCATCGACACCATCGCGCTGAAGCCCTTGGTCGCGACCTACCTGGCGTCGCTGCCCACGACGGGCAGGAAGGACGTCACGAAGGACAACTCGCCGCGAACGCCGCGTGGCATCATCGACAAGACAGTGCGGAAAGGCATTGAGAAGAAGGCGACGACGATCATCGCGTTCGCTGGCGCGTGCACGTACAACCCCGAGACTCGGGTGGTATTGCGCGCCTTGGTCGACGCCGTCCAGATCCGCTTGGACGAGTTGCTCCGCGAGAAACTTGGTGGCGTCTATAGCCCCAGCGTCGGCGGCAGCTGCAGCCACCGCCCGCGTCAAGAGTACGGACTCCAGGTTCGCTTCCAGTCGTCTGACGAAAATGTCGACGCCCTGAGCAAAGCCGTTTTCGCGCTCATCGACACAATCAAAACGCAAGGACCGCGCGCCGCGGACGTCGACAAGGTCAAGGAGCAGATACTCCGCAGCCGCGAGGTATCGCTCAAGGAGAACAGCTACTGGCTGGCTGGCATCGTGACGCGCGATCAGTCAGGTGAGGACATGGCGGGGCTGCTGGCTCCCTATGATGAGCTGGTGAAGAAACTCACTCCGGCGCAGATCCAGGAGGCGGCGAAACGCTATTTCGACTCGTCGAACTACGCGCGTTTCGTCCTGCTGCCCGAGGTTGCGCCGCCGAAGCCGTAGTCGCCAACTACTTGATGATGCCACACCCGGAGTCGTTCATGCCCCTGAAGCGTTTGCTGCTCGCACTCGCGGTTGTCGTCGCCGCTCCCGTGAGCGCGCAACCATCAACCGTCATCGTCGTGCGCCACGCCGAGAAGTCCACGGCGCCGCCGGCGAACGACCCGGTTCTGAGCACCGAGGGCATGCAGCGCGCCTCGGATCTCGCAACGGCGCTCGCCGGCGCGCGCGTGACGACCGTGATCACAACCCAGCTTCAGCGGACTCAACTGACGGCGAAGCACTTGTCGGACGCGCTCGGCAAGCCGCCCACGATCGTTCCGGCGGCCGCGCCCATGTCGGCGCACTTCGAGGCCGTCGCTGCGGCAGTCAGGAGCAGGCCCGCTGGTGAAGTGGTGCTGGTCGTGGGGCACTCAAATACGGTAACGGCCATTGTGGCGGCGCTCGGCGGACCGCGCCTTCCCGACGTTTGCGACGCGCAGTACAGCCTGATGTTCATCCTCGAGTTTCAGGCGACTGGCGCACCGCGGCTCATTCGTGCCAAGTATGGAGCCGCCGACCCTCCGGACGCGGACGCCTGCAGCGCGCCAAAGAAATAGTCGGCCTGCGGCCGCAGCGATCGCCTACTGACCGAAGGCGATCGCCGACCTGAGGGTCTCTGACACGGGCTATTCGACCTTGAACTTCACGGACGTCAGCACTTTGCCAGCGTGTACGACGTCGCAACGCCAGTCTCCCGCTGCGTCAGCTGGCATGGACTTCCGCGTCCAGGTCCTGAATGGCGAACCACTGACCGCGAGCTTCACGCGCGTCACCTCGGTATCGCCCTTGTACCAGACGTGGGCGATTTCACTGTTGGCCGCGCCGGTGATCCTCGTGAAGCACACGACCGCCGCGGTGCCTTTGGGGAAGCTCTCCGCCGCGCCCACGAGGGCCTTGTCCGCAACGGACGTCCCGACCGCAGCTTCGACGGTCGGCGCCATCGTGGAGTCCTGAGCGCGAGCGCCGGCTGGAAGCGCGAGCGCCATTCCGACAAGAGCGATTGCACCTAGAAACGTGCGCATGCGGTAGCTCCGCTGAATTGTTGACGAAAGATTGAGCTTCGGCGTGCTCGTGGCAACCTGAGCAACAAAAAGGCCCCGCAGTGCGGGGCCCCGTGTTGTCATTCCGAGCGTAGCGAGGAATCTGAAGTCGAAACTGCAGATCCCTCGCTGCGCTCGGGATGACAGCTACTCGTCGTCCGGAACTTCGTACGCATCCGGCGGCGGCGGCGGGGGCGCCTCGAGGGCGTCCATGCTCTCCACCTTGCTGGGCTCAGCGGGCCGCGGCGGCTGCTCTGCCGGGATGCTGGTGACGCCCAGGACGATACGGCGATGGATCGGATCCACTTCCATCACCTTCATCTCGAGGTTCATGGTCTCGTACACCACATCCGTTGGGCTGTTCACCTGCTTGCCGTCCGGATCCAGCTGCGAGATCGGCACGAAGCCCTCGATGTTGTTGCCGATGTCCACGACGACGCCCTTGTCCATCAGGCGAACGACTTTGCCCGGGAGCGCCATGTTGACCGGATAGTTCTCGCCGATCTTGAGCCACGGATCCTCTTCAGCCTGCTTGAGGCCGAGGGAGATGCGCTTGTTGTCGGCGTCGATGTTGAGGATCACCACATCCACGGCGTCGCCCTTCTTGACGACATCCGACGGGTGCTGGACGCGCTTGGTCCAGGACATGTCGGAGATGTGGATGAGACCGTCGATGCCCGCCTCGATTTCGACGAAGGCGCCAAAGCTCGTGAGGTTGCGCACCGTGCCCGCAATGCGCGTGCCCACCGGGTACTTCTGGGGCAGTGCGACCCACGGATCCTGCTCGGTCTGCTTCATGCCGAGCGAGATCTTCTCCTCGTTCGGATCGACCTTGAGCACGACGGCTTCGATCGTCTCGCCGATGGACACAAGCTTCGACGGATGACGCACGTTGCGGGTCCAGCTCATCTCGCTGATGTGGACGAGGCCTTCGATGCCCGGCTCCAGCTCGATGAACGCGCCGTAGTTGGTGATCGAGACGACCTTGCCCTGCACGCGTGTGCCGACCGGATACTTCTCGGCCACGTCCTTCCACGGATACGGATGCAGCTGCTTGAGGCCGAGCGAGATGCGCTCACGCTGCCAGTCGATGTCGAGAACCTTCACTTCGACTTCGCTGCCGATCTGGACCATCTCGGACGGGTGCTGAATGCGGCCCCATGACATGTCGGTGATATGGAGCAAACCGTCCACGCCGCCGAGGTCGATGAACGCGCCGAAGTCCGTGATGTTCTTCACGACGCCTTTGCGCACCTGATCCTTCTCCAGCTCCTTCATCAGCTTCTCGCGCTTGCCTGCCCGCTCGTTCTCCAGGATCACTCGGCGCGACACAACGATGTTGCGGCGACGCTTGTTGAGCTTGATGATCTTGAACTCGAACTTCTGGCCGAGCAGCTCGTCGATGTTCGGAACGCGACGGAGCGCGATTTGTGAACCGGGGAGGAACGCGTCGACGCCCATGAGGTCGACGACGACACCACCCTTGATCTTCTTCTGCAGGACACCCTCGACCGGCTGGTCGCTCTCGTAGGCGACGCGGATGCGCTCCCACACGCGCATGAAGTCGGCCTTCTTCTTGGAAAGGACGACCGAGCCTTCCTGGTCTTCGAGGTGCTCAAGGAGGACTTCGACTTCATCGCCGGGCTTGAGGCCGGGCATGTCCTTGAATTCTTCGAGCGGAACGGTGCCTTCGCTCTTGAAGCCGATGTCCAGGACCACGACGTTGTCGCGGACGCTCTGGACCTTGGCCTTGACGATCTCGCCTTCGTCGATCGAAGCGAGTGAGCCCTGATACAAATCCATCATCCGCTCATA
>JANNRQ010000171.1:0-3002 GCA_031401495.1 Gemmatimonadota bacterium | reverse complement strand
GAGCTCGACGCCATGGAGTTCCTCACGCTCGTGAAGGACAAGATGAAGATCGTCGATCTGCCGGAGGACTTCCTCAAGCGCCCGGTGAACGCCGGGTTCTCCGGCGGCGAGAAGAAGCGCAACGAAATTTTCCAGATGGCCGTGCTCGAACCGACGCTCGCCGTGCTCGACGAGACCGACTCCGGTCTCGACATCGACGCGCTGCGGGTGGTGGCCGGGGGCGTGAACAAGCTCAAGGGACCGACCAACGCCCAGCTCGTCATCACGCACTACCAGCGCCTGCTGGATTACATCGTGCCGGACTTCGTTCACGTCCTGTCACAGGGCCGCATCATCAAATCCGGGGACAAGAGCCTCGCCCTCGAACTTGAAGAAAAAGGCTACGACTGGATCACCAAGGGCGAAGCCGTCGCCGCCTGAGCGAATTGGAAGCCATGACCATTACCATGCCTGAAGTCATCGCCGACACCGATCCGCGGCTCACGACGTTCCGCCGCTTCGAGCAGGACGCCGCGCAGCCGAAGTGGATGCTGAACCTCCGCAAGAGCGGCCTCGCGCGCTTCTCGGAGAACGGCTTTCCCACGCAGGCTCACGAGGACTGGCGCTTCACCAACGTCCAGCCCATCGCCGAGCTGCCGTTCAAGCCCGCGACGGCTTTGCCGGCGGCTCTGCCCGCGGCGAAGGATCTGGAGCGGTTCCACTTCCTGAACGCCAGCACCACGCTGCTCGTGTTTGTGGACGGCCACTTTGCCCCGTCGCTCTCGAAGCTGCCGCCGACGCAAAAGGGCGTGCTGATCACAAATCTCAAGGACGCGCTGACCAAGGTGCCCGAGCTGATCGAGTCGAGACTGGGCAAGCTCTCTATCCTCGACGCCAACGGCTTCACCGGGCTGAACACCGCCTATTTCGAGGACGGCGTGTTCGTTCATGTCGCGGCAAATACGACGGTCGAACAGCCCGTTCACGCGTTGTTTGTCTCGACCGGTTCCACGGCCGGAACCACTGCGCACGCGCGCAATCTGCTGATCGCGGAGAGTTCCAGCCGGGTTACTTACCTGGAGAACTACGTCAGCCTCGGCAATGCCGCCACGCTGACCAACCCGGTCAGCGAGTTCTTCGCGGGCGACAACTCGCACGTCGAGCACGTCAAGTTTCAAGAGGAGAGCACGACGGCGTTTCACGTTGCCGGCCTGTATTCCGAGAACGGTCGCGACGCGCGGGTCTGGTCGCACTCGATTGCCTTGGGCGCCCGGCTGTCCCGGAACAACATCCGCGCGAAGCTCAACGGGGCCGGCCTGCAGGCGGTGTTGAACGGACTTTACCTCACGCACGACAAGCAGCTCGCCGATCACCACATGTTCGTCGAGCACGCGCAGCCGAACTGCGAGAGCCACGAGTATTTCAACGGCATCCTCGACGACCAGTCGCGGGCCGTGTTCCACGGACGCATCTTCGTGCATCAGATCGCGCAGAAGACTGACGCCAAGCAGACGAACAAGAACCTGCTGCTGTCCGACGACGCGCAGGTGAACACCAAGCCGCAGCTCGAGATTTACGCCGACGACGTGAAATGCACGCACGGCGCGACGGTTGGCCAGATGGACGAGCAGGCGATTTTTTACCTGCGCGCCCGCGGTCTGCCGCTCGAGAAAGCGCGCCGGATGCTTATGCATGCCTTTGCCGGCGAGATCATCGAACGCGTCCAGCACGTTGCCATCCGCGAGGAACTGGACGCGATCATCTGGGACCGGCTGGAAGAAAAACTGGCAACGACGTGAACTGTAGCGGTCTGTGACCGCCGGTGAATTCGTGCGACGCTCACAGAGCGCCGCTACACAGAAAGATGTTCGACGACCTGACAGACCTTTACCAGCAGGTGATCCTGGACCACAGCAAGAGTCCACGGAACTTCCGCGTGCTGCCGGACGCTAATCGTCACGCGCAGGGCCACAACCCCGTCTGCGGCGACAACATCACGCTCTACCTGCGGATGGACGGCGACCGCGTGGCGGACGCGAGCTTTCAAGGCTCCGGCTGCGCGATCTCGAAGGCGTCCTCATCGATCCTGACCGAGACGTTGAAGGGCAAGACCAAGGCCGAGGTGAAGGAACTGTTTGAGAAAGTGCGCGCGATGGTGACGACCGGCAAGACGCCCGAGGGCGATTTCGGCAAGCTGGCGGTCTTCACCGGCGTCCACAAGTTCCCGGCCCGCGTGAAGTGCGCGATCCTGCCTTGGCACGCCGCGATGGCGGCGGTCGAGGGGAAGGACGAGACGGTTTCGACGGAGTGAAATTTGATTATGACCACCACAGACACAGTTCAATTGAGCCGCGATGTTGAGGCGTCGATCGTGCCGGTGGGCACGCGCGTCACGTTGCGCGAGGGCGAGGAAGCCCGCATCACCCAGGAACTCGGCGGCGCTTACACCGTCATCGTGAACGGCAACATGTTCCGTCTCGACGGCAAGGACGCCGACGCGCTGGGCAAGGTCGTCACCGCGACGGCCATTCGCGCGGGTTCCGACAAACCCGCCACGGCCGAGGAAATCGAGAAGCACATCTGGGAACAACTCAAGACCTGTTACGATCCCGAGATCCCGGTCAACATCGTCGATCTCGGCCTGATCTATGATTGCGTCGTCGAGAAGCTGCCGGACGCCGATTATCGCGCGAAGGTGAAGATGACCCTCACCGCGCCCGGCTGCGGCATGGGCCCGGTGCTTCAGCAGGACGTGCAGAACAAGCTGCTCTGTATCGAGGAGATCGACGAAGCCGAGGTCGAGCTCGTCTGGGACCCGCCATGGAACCAAAGCATGATGACCGAGGCGGCGAAGCTGCAACTGGGACTGCTGTGAATGGTGGGGCGAGGCTCCGGCCGGGCCCCGATAGTTTGAATGGCCAATGGTCAAACCCGAAGACATCGCCGGTGAAGAATGGGCCGAATGGTATCGCCTGACACCGGCGGAGCGCTGGCGTGAATCTGAGAAACTGTGGCAAACTTTT
>JANNRQ010000170.1:0-2180 GCA_031401495.1 Gemmatimonadota bacterium | reverse complement strand
CCAGCGTGAAGACGCTCGATGATGTCGAGCGTTACCTCCAGATTCCGGTGCTTGCCGTCATTCCGAAGGACGTCTCGATGCTCATCAAGAGCAAAGGCGACACGGCAGACGCCGAGGCGTATCGCATCCTGCGGGCGAACGTCGAATTCAACAAACCCGACGGAAACGCGAATACGTTCACGCTCGTGAGCGGCGGTCCCGGTGAAGGCAAATCCACGACGCTCAACAACCTCGCGTTCACCTGCGCCAAAGGCGGATACAATGTCCTCGTCGTCGATGCCGATTTGCGCCGACCCTCGCAGCAGAACTTCTTCGACGTGGATAACAATGTCGGTCTCGTCGATTACCTCCTCGGCAAGGTGGACCTCGAGGAAGTCATCATGACCACGCGGATCGACAATCTGTCCTACATCCCGAGCGGCCAGTTGCCGGATGAATCCGTGGGCATCCTGAATTCCCAGCGCATGACCGACCTCGTGCGCAAACTGAAGACGCAGTACGACCTCGTCTTCTTTGATTCGCCACCGATCCTCGGCGTCAGCGACGGCTCGGTGCTGGCGAGCGAAGTGGACATGACCATCATGGTCGTGCAGCACCGCCGCTTCCCGCGCGCCATGCTCCAGCGGGTGAAGCAAGCCGTGACCAACGTCGGCGGCACGCTCATCGGCGTCGTGATCAACAACGTCGATGCCCGCCACGACGACGGCTACGGCTACTACAACAGTTACACCGACTACTACACCCCGCGCCGCGCCGAGGCGCCGCGTCCCCTTCCCGCCCGCACTCCTTCCCAGGCCGTCGCCGCGATCAAACCGCCGCGTGACGAGCGCGAAGACTACTGATCCCATTCCCATGCGCTTCCTCGCCTTTCTCCTGCTCAACGCCGCCATGGGCGCTTCCCTTTTCGCCCAGACCATCGCCACCATGCGCCCGGGTGATACCTTCGAAATGCGCCTCGGCGGCATGCCGCTCGAACTCGCGCAGGAATTTAACGCTCCCACCTATTCCGTGAGCCAGGAAGGCACCGTGAACGTTCCCCTCATTGGCGAGATGCGCGTCTTTGGACTCACCCCGACGCAGGTCGAGAAGTTGATTCAAAGCAAACTGATCTCGGAAAGACTGTTCACCCGTCCTTCGGTGAATATCACGCTGGCCGCGAACACCCGGGTCGTCACGATCGGCGGCGGCGTGCGTGCGCCACAGCGCCTCGCCTGGTCTCCGGATCTCACCTTGCGCTCCGCGGTGGATCTCGCCGGGGGACTCAGCGACTGGGGCACGCTCAAGGGCGTCCGCATCATTCGCAACGGCCAGCAGACTTCTTACGACGGGCGCAAATTCGACAAGGACCCGTCGCTTGATCCGAAGCTGCTTCCCGGCGACCAGGTCATCGTCCCGCAGTAGGCCCGCTCAGTCCGACGCGATGAGGTCGCGGTGTTTCCAGAGGTAACCGACGCCGGAGTAGAGCGTCAGCGCCAGCGCCCACGCGATCAGCACGCCACCGCCATATTTCCAGGCGTGCGCCCACCAGTAGAGGCCGGTGATCACGCCCGCGCGCTCCAGTTCCGCGATGGACAGCAGCACGAGAAAAAAGCACACGGTCACGATCTGCCAGACCGTCTTGTGCTTGCCCAGTCGCTCCGACGCCAGCACCACGCCCTTGCTCGCTGCGAGCAGCCGCAAGCCGGTGATGGCGAACTCGCGGCTGATGATCACGATCGCCACCCAAGCCGGAAAGGCGTGCAGCGGCACCAGGCAAATGAACGCCGCCGCCATCATGATCTTGTCCGCGAGCGGATCCATGAGCCGACCGAAATCCGTGACCAATTGCCGCTTCCGTGCGATGTCGCCGTCGAGGTAATCCGTGATCCCGGCGACGATAAACAGCGCCAGCCCCGCGAGGTGCCCGAAACGCCAGTTCGAAGACAACACCGCCACGAACATTGCGGTCAACCCAAAGCGGGCCGTGGTGAGTTGATTGGGCAGATTCATTCGCGACTCAAGCGCTAGCCGAGGACCCCAGGCGCGTCCATGTTTCATCCGGCTCCCGGCGTTACAAACGCAAGAAGCGCTGCGCCACCAGACTCAGAGCGGCTCGATCGCCGCCATCCCCGTCGTGATCGTCCAGCCGTCCTCCATCGACATCCGCTTCTGCTCGTGCCCGGCGCCCCACGAATCGCTGA
>JANNRQ010000169.1:0-12307 GCA_031401495.1 Gemmatimonadota bacterium | reverse complement strand
CAGTTATGCCTCAGTGAACAACCTCCTTAGATCCCACAGCTAGTCGCACTTGGCGGAGGGCCGCATCCCCTGCATCTTCAACGGCAGTCACCCGAAGTCGGTCCCCTTGGAGGCTCTATGCGGTTACGCGCGGCACTGCTTTCCGTGGTTCTGCTGGCACTCGTCATCGTTCCCGTTCCCGCGTCGGCGCAGAAAGGCGTTATCGACCTGACGGTCGACATGCTCGACCGCTGGTTCACGGGACATGACAAGGAAAAGTCCGAGACCAAGGGCGTCGAGCTGCAACTCGCAGAGCAGAACGACAAGATCAGGAAGTTCCAGACGTGCAAGGCGGCGTTCGAGGCCGCGGGCGAGGCGACCGGTAGAAAGATTGGTGGCCTCGCTGCACGCATCGCCATCAAGGCCAAGTGCGGTGTGACGGACGACGCCGGCTTCATCAAGGAGCGCAACCGGATCCTGGACGGCCCCGAGAACGCGGGGGCAACGGCCGGCGGCTTCAAGATCGCCGAGTACCGCAACCTCAAGGAGAAACTCCAGGCGTACATGGGTGGCGATCAGTCCGGATTCACGAAGGCCGGGCTGGACCTGCTCAAGTCGCGCGAGAAACAGTTGGCGAGCGCGTTTGGCATGAGCGTGAACGTCGCGGGCGGTGGCGGTGGAGGTGACATGCGAGGTGCGCCTGCGGTGTGGGGCGCCGACTATGCGTGGATCTACATCTCCACTCTGTTCGCGATGCAGTACGGCACCGGCGCCACGATGTTCGAGAGCGACTACAAGCCGGGCGAGTGGACGCGATGGAAGATGACGTCGCAAGGCGATGACGACGCCCAGACCAACGAGCGCGCGTTCCTCGGAAAGCCAACCGACGGCGGTGAATGGTGGCGCACGAAGATCGTCACGAGTTCCGACACGATTTCGCTCGAAGCGCTCTTCCGGGCAGAGTCAGGCGACGACATTTCGCAAAAACTCGTCCGGATGCGCGGCAAGTTGCCCGGCAATACGGAGCCGCAGGAATTGCTCGTCCCCGAGCAGTACGCGATGTGGAACATGTCGGGTTCGATGGGACGACGCCCGACAAAGGAAAGCATCGAGGGCGCCACGATCGGCGTCGAGACGGTCACCACGCCGGCCGGCACGTTCAGGGCGAAGCACGTGCGCTTCGGCATGGGCGGCGGCACCATGGACTGGTGGCTCGAGGAGAGCGCCGTCGGCGGCTGGGTGAAATTCGTGATGTTCGACGAAGACAAGAAGCCGCGCTACACGATGGAACTCATTGCCAAGGGAACCGGCGCCAAGAGCGAACTCGGCGTCACCATCAAGTAGCTAAAATCGCACGCGCAGCCCGGCCGTGATCGTGCGGCCGGGCACGATGGTGATGCTGTCGGGCTCGCCACGCTGGTTATTGAGGAGGTTCTCTCCCGTGAACGTCATGAGAACCCCGCGGCCGAGGTCGAACGCCGTCGACGCGCGGAGCCGCGAGTTTCCGTTGTAGGTCGCCCAGTACTTCCGGAGCGTGGCACCGCTGTTGAGCGTCAACGCGTCCCCGCAGCCCACCTTGGTCGTGTCCGCCTTGTGCGCCATCTCGTCGATCAGGCAGCGCGCGATCGCAAGCCGATCGTAATTCACCCAGTTCGTTGCCCGGGAGAGCGTCGTGGACACCTGAAATCCACCCCGCGCCCACGACGCAGAACCGGTCAACGTGCGCGCCGGTACGCCGATCATTCGGTCGCCAACGCGAAGGTCGCCGCCGTACCCGATGGCGAGGCGGCGCACGCGGCTGCTGACGGTCGTCAACGCCCCGCCGAGAGACACCTGGCCGAATGACGCGTTCGCCTGCCCTTCCCAGCCCTTGTTGGCGATCTCGCCGATGTTTTGCAGTTGATACCAATAGTGAGCGCTGCCGGGTCCCTTCGACGACGTGTCACGACCGACGTTCACGTCCTGAATGAGCCCGGAGGCGAGTTGATCGAAGCGCGTAACGTGCAGGCCGGCGCGCTCGCCGAACATCAAGTCCACGCCACTCTCGACGCCAGACTGCTCCTCCGGAGCGAGCAACGGATTCGCCACTCGCTTTCTTGCCGGACCAAGCACGCGCTGGGCCGATGACGGCAAACGAATTCCCTTGCCGTAGGCAAGCCGCGTTTTGGCGGTGACCCCGCTGAAATCGCGCACCAGAGCGCCTCCGAACATGGGAAGCAATCGAAACAGGGATTCTCCGGACGGCGCCAGCACGCGCTCCTGCCGAATGCCCGCGGTGACATACGCGGTATTCTTCAAGGCGAAATCGGCCTGCTGCGTAAACCCCATGTTGGTGCTCCAGTCGGACACATACCCTCCCGGATCCGCCGCAGTCCCGGCGACACCCGCGGGTTTTGCGTCGCGAAGCGTGCGGTCATGCAGCGCCGAACGCTCGGCCGTAACCGTGAGCGTGGCGGCGCGATCGGATGAACCGAAGCGCGCCACCGCATTGGCACGCAGGGTCGCCCGCAACGCGGAACCCTGCGACGCGCGCAACGCGCTATCCACGAAGAAGGCGATTGCCCCTGTCTCGCTTGCGACATTGTCCAAGCGGTATCCGTCCACGCCGCCAGTCAGCGCGTAGGTCCAGATCTCGTTCCGGGCGTGCGTTGCCGTGGCGCCCCACGTGTACATGCGCAACGATTGTGGGAGCGAATCCTTGCGGAAACGGTTGAGAGCGCCCAGCAGCGGGCTCACCGGCACGCCGGCGTCCTTTCCCGAGAGCTGCAGGTTTGACGTGAGCGTGGACTTGGCGCCCACGAAACGCGCGCTGCTCGTGGCGCGAAGCTCGCGTGAATACGCCCCGGGGACGAATGCGCCGGACGTTGAGTATCCCACGCTCGCGCCGACCGACCGAAGATTGGACCCGAAGCGCGCGGACAGTGCATGGCGTTGGACCGCTGTCGTGGCGTACCCCGCGGAGTACCCGCCCTCGCTGCGCAACAACATGCGAGTGCCGGCGCCCGAGCCTGCGTCCTGCCGGGAGATGATGTTCACCACGCCGCTGATCGCGTCCGATCCGTACAGGGCCCCGCCTTGCGGTCCACGAATCACTTCAACGCGCTCGACGCGTTCCGGCGTCAGCTGGGTCAGCAGCAACGGGTTCGCAACCTCGATCCCGTCGATATAGACCTTCGGGTACGACGCGCCAAACGATGACGCACCGCGAATGCTGCCGTAGTGCGCAAGCATCGTGGTCGGCGCCTGCTCCCACAGCCACACGCCCGGCACGGAGCCATCAAATACGGCACTGAGCGTTGACTGGCCGCGCCGCTCGATATCGCGGCCGCGCACGACGTCGAGCGCAATGGGCAACGCACGCTCGGGCGCGCCGATCACGCTCCCCGTCACGACCACGCGATCCAGGATCGTGACCGGCGCATCGCTGGTGTCGCGCGGTTCCGGCGCGCGCGGCGCCAGCACCACTTGGTCGTCCTGGGTCGCCACGGCGATCACCGGGAACGGCCGCAACAGTCCATCCATGATGTCGCGCACCAGCGTCGTGTCTCGCCACACCGTGACCCGGCGGTCCATCGGCAGGTTGTCGCTGCTGTACGACAACCGGAATCCACCAGCGGCCGCCACGCGATCGAGCGCATCGCGCAGCGAAACGTCCTTCACGTGAATCGTGATGCGCCGGTCCAACGCCGCGACCGACCTCTGAGCCCCAACAGACGGCGCGACAGCCGCCCACGCGAGCAGCGCGACCGCCCACCGCGAGCTCATCGCGCCGGCGAGACGGGACGAATGTAGACCGTGTCGCCGCGACGGTCGGCGCGCGCGCCCAGGGCCAGCGCAATGACTTCCAACACGCGACTCGGCGATTCGCTGGCGAACGAACCGGTGAAGTGGCGCTTGAGGAGAGAGCTGTCGGTCACTCGCAGTTCTACGCCGTACCAGCGCCGAAGGTCCGCCCCGAGCTCGCTAATCGGCGCGTTGCGGAAGACCAGTTTCCCCGTCGTCCACGCCAGATCGTCCTCCGTGGCCCCGCCACGCACCGCCGTCACCGTGGCCGCTTGCGCCACGCCGACGTCACCCCGCTCCAGGACGACCGAATCCGCGTTGCGCGCCATCTGCACCGAACCCTCGCGCACCACCACACGTACCTCGCTGTCGTGATCGCTGTGCACCGAAAACTCGGTGCCGAGATCGGTGATCGTCGTTTCACCGGTGCGAACCGTGAACGGCACTTTGTCGTTGTGCACGACGACAAAAAACGCCTCACCCGTCGTGAGGTCCACGTTGCGACCGCGGACGACAATGCGGCTGGCGGGTCCGAGAATGACTCGGCTGCCGTCATCCAGCGTGATCGAGTCGCGTGCGCCAACACTCGTCGCGAATTCTCTCTCAACGATCACAGTGTTCGGCGCGCTTCGGGTGGTCCACAGGCCAATGGCCAAGACGACCGCGGCGGCAGCGGCCCATCCGGCGTACTGCCGCCACGGTGCGACCGACTCCTTGACGGCGATCCGGGCCTTCACTCTCCGCAATGCGCCTTCGACATCCACGACCCGCGACGCCTGGAGGTTGGTCGTCGCCGCGGCCAGCGCGGCAAACGCCGCGTCGTCTTTCGCGTTCTCAGCCAACCAACGCCGAACCTCCCCTGCTTCCGCGGGGGAAAGTTCGCCGGCCAGGTAGCGGCCAAGGCGGTCCCAGTCAGCGCCCGGAGTGGTCATGAGAGCAGGATCATATATGGTAGGGACACCGCTCGCGGAATAAACCCCTATCCGGCCGGCGACTGGCCGGTTTAGCTTCGCGGCCATGGACGACGGCGAGCTCCTGCGGCGCATTCAGGCCGGGGACGAGGCGGCCTACGACGCGGTCTTCCGCGCCTGGTACCCCGTGCTCGTCCGCGTCGCCGGCGCCGTCCTGCACGACACAGACGCCGCCGAGGAAGTGTCGCAGGACGTCATGGTCCAGCTGTGGCGGCGGCGTCATGTCGTTGAGGTGGACACGCCTGTACGGGCGTACCTCCTCCGCGCGGTGCGAAATCGGGCGTTGAACCATTTGCGCCACCTGAAGGTGCGCCGCGAAGCCGAGCCTGAGGTGGAGTTGACGTACAACGCGCCCCTCCGCGCCGATATGCCCAGCGGAGCGCAGGAGCTCGCGGCGGCCACGAAGCTGGCCGTTGCTCAATTGCCGCCCCGTTGTCGCCAGATCTTCGAATTGAGCCGCGTGGACGGTCTCAAATACTCCGAGATCGCGGAAGCCCTGGAGATCTCGCAGAAGACTGTTGAGGCCCAGATGGGGAAGGCGTTAAGGATTCTGCGAGAGCGACTCGCCGATTGGTTGGAATGACCGCGTGCTTGGTGCTTCGTGCTTGGTAGTTCCGAGCGCAGCGAGTTTGAAGCACGAAGCACGAAGGCCGGGAAATGAAAAGGGAGAGCGCCGGACAAGCCGCCCTCCCTTCCCATCCCCATCCCTCCTTCACCTGCACCTGCGTCCTACCCTACACCCTACACCCAATACCCTATACCCTGTCACTCGCACTCAAGTTTTCCGCCGGGCACTGTCAGGGTGCAATTCTTCGTCACGCCATTCTGCGTGATCATGATCTTGATGACGTTGCTCCCGTCGAACGTGATCTGCTCACGACGCGACCGGGACGTCGGCTCACCGCCCTCCGGCGTGATCGTCACCGCCATGGTGCGCACCACCACGCCCGCCGTCGGCAGAGTCGGATGCCCATCGCGGATCGGAATCACCAGACCCCGGGTTGTATCCGACGCCAGGCGAACGGCTGTGAAGGCCACACCATCGTGCACACCCGTGGTGTTTTCCGATGCCTGTGCCGTGCCATTGACCGTGCGCTGCGTACTGCGCGGCGCAAACCCTGACACGGTACGGTCGCTCGCGTGATCCAGGAGCGACACCGAACTGTCCCTGCGCACTCGCGTGCCTTTCACCGTTGTACGGACGTTCACACTGTTGGTGGACGTCGTGTCGAATTTCGGCTGCGGCACTCCCACAGTGTCCAGGAACGCAAATGAGATCGTCACCGTGAGTCCGTCGCGAACCTTGTCCGGGCAGCCGACCCGCGCCGTAATCGTGCTGAAGGTGCAGTTGTCCGGGAGGTGAAACCAACCGAACGGTCCGCGGCCCTTGCCACCGCCAAACGGAATGCGGCCGAGAAAGTCCGGACCCAGACCGCCTCCCATGAGCAGGCCGCGCAGTGACGGACCACCAAATCCATCGCGGTGGCCGCCTTCGCCCTTCCCGCCGCCGCCCGGGCCACCGGTCCCATTGGCTGAGTTCGAGAAGCCGGCCTGCATCCGGCCTGGGAAGAACGGACCCGCGTCGCCGCGCGGATCGAAGGTGTTCGAGCTGGCGCTGAACCCCGCCGGCACCGTCTGAAACGCCGCGCTCAGCTCCAGCGTGTTCGTGTCCCTCGAGCCGAGGAAATCGGCGCAGCTCGACCAGGCGATTGCGGCGGCGCCACTGATGAAGATTCTGTGTTTCATAGACATTGGTGGGTCTCCTCTTGAAGTCTTGGCGTCCGCGTCAAACGGCTGACGCTTCGGTCCGGGATGGAGACACGCGGAAGAAAGGACACCCTTACTCCGGACGACCCGGACGACCCGGGCGCGCTCCGCCCCGCGGCATGTCGCCACCCGGGCCCATTCCATCCGGACCCATTCCATCAGGACCGCGCCCACCCGGCCGCATTCCTCCGCGTGGAGCACCCATGCCGCGCCCACCGCGCATCGCGCCGCCACGACCGCCGCGCATCGCACCACCACGCATCGGGCTCGCACCACGTGCTCCACGGGCGGCGCGTGCGTTCATCTCCCACGCTTTCGCTTGCTGATCCGGCGTCAGCACCGCGATCGCGTCGCGCAGATCCACGCGCGCTTGATCCTGTTCCTTGGTCATGTCAGCGCGCATCCGCTGCGCGAACTGTCGCCGAGCCAACGAGTCGCCAGGCTGCGCGAATCGCGTGCGCGCCGAATCCATAGCCACTCGCATCGTGCGGCGGCGCACTTCAGTTCGGCGGGCTATGCCAGCCAAGCGCGTTACCTGCGCGTCCGTCAAGTCCAACTCGGCGCTGTGCGCCAACAGGCGCTGCGCGCCACTGCCGACCATCCCGCCCGTCGGAGCCGGAGGCGCAGGGGGATTCTGAGCTGGAGCGACCGCCGCTGCCAGCGTCATGATCGCAAGAACTCCAAAGCTGATTCGCATAAGAAGACCACCATGAAAGTGAATTGTCCCGGGCGCGACACCCATTGCGCCCTCACACCAGCAGACGTCACGCGCTCGCGTTCGTTAAGGCCGCGCGATACGTTGGCGGCCACATGGAAACGCGACGCATCACGTGGTGGGCGCTGGGCGCACTGCTCGTCGGCCTCGTCGGGGGCGCCACGATCGCCACGCAGGAGGTTCCCTGGCTGGAACGGCTCGTCTCTATGCTCGAGCCCATCGGCACCGTGTGGATCAACGCCGTGCGGATGACCATCATCCCGCTCGTCTGCTCGCTCCTCATCGCTGCCGTCGCGTCGAGCGACAGCCTTCGCGGGATGGGGCGGCTCGGTGGAACAGCAATCGGGTTCTTCGTCGTGGTGCTGAGCCTCGTGGCAGTTTACACCGCCCTGCTCGCCCCAATCATGCTGTCTGGCCTCAGCATCGACGCGGAGTCGTCAGACTTGCTGCGCGCGACCGCCACGTCCGGATCGCAACAGGTGACCGCAACGGTTCGTGGAATGGGCGGACTGGCCCAACGCATCGTCGAACTGGTACCGCCAAACCCCATTCGCGCTGCCGCCGACGCCACGCTGCTGCCGCTCGTCGTCTTTTCGCTCATCTTCGGCGCCGCACTGTCACGCGTACAAGCGGACCTGCGCGACGCTGCCACCAAGGTCCTGCGCGCGGTGAGCGAGGCGATGCTCGTCATCATTCGCTGGGTGTTCGTCGCCGCACCCATCGGCGTCTTCGCGCTTGCAACCGTTGTCGGCGCCCGCCTCGGCTTCAAGGCCATCAGCGCGGCGGCGTGGTACGTCGTCGTGTTCGCGCTGCTCATGATCGGCGTGATGATCGGCGTCTACATCATCGCAGTCGTCGTCGGCCGAGTCCCCCTCAGGAAGTTCGCCAGTGCCGTGGCCCCGGCGCAGGTCATCGCGCTCGGTTCGCGTTCGTCATCGGCCGCGCTCCCCGCCATGATCGACGCGGCGCGCGATGCGCTCGGACTGCCTCCGCAGATCGTGAACTTCGTGCTGCCGATGGCGGTCTCGATCTTCAGAATCAGCGTGCCGATCTCGTTTGTCCTCGGCGGACTGTTCCTGGGCAAACTGTACGGCGTCGAAGTCGGCACAGCGCAGGTGGTCTCGCTCGCTGTCGCGTCCGTGCTCCTCAGCTTCAGCGTGCCCCCGGTGCCGAGCGGTTCCCTGTTCATCATGGCGCCGGCGTTTGTGGAGATGGGGATTCCCGTGGAAGGCGTCGCCATCCTGATCGCGCTGGATGTGATCCCGGACCTGTTCAAGACCTCGACGATCGTCACGGCGCACATGGCGAGTGCCGCCGTCGTTGCCCGCGTCGCGTCATGACACCGACGAAGTATCCCGACGGCAACGTCTTCTTTCGGAAACTGACGTGGGAGTATCCACGGGTCACGCACGGAAAAGGCTGCTGGCTGTACGACGACACCGGCCGTTCGTACCTCGACGCGGTGGGTGGGGCCTTCGTCAGCAACGTCGGCCACGGCGTTCCGGAAATCGCCGACGCGATGGCGGCGCAGGCGAAAAAGCTCGCGTACGTCAGCGGCATGACGATGTCGCACGACGCGGTCGAGGACTTCTCGCGCGAACTCGCAAGCCGCTGCGCGCCGGGACTCGACAAGGTCTATCCGCTCTCGAGCGGATCGGACGCCGTGGAGGCGGCACTCAAGCTCGCGCGGCAGTACTGGGCTGAGTTGGGCAAGCAAGGCAAGACGCGCATCGTGGCGCTCTCGCCTGCGTATCATGGCAACACGTTGTTGGCGCTCTCCGCGTCGGCGCGCGAGCACTACCGCGCCGCCTTCGGCAACTGGCTTGTGGACGTCATTCGCGTGCCCGCGTACGACTCGGCCGCGCTCGAGGCGGCCATCGTTGAGGCGGGACCGGAGACCATCGCGGCGTTTATTGCGGAGCCGGTCGGTGGTTCATCGACGGGCGCGCTGGTCCCTCCCGAGGGCTATTGGCGGCGCGCGCGCGACGTCTGCGCTTCATATGAAGTGTTGTTGGTAGCGGACGAGATCCTCGTGGGCTCGGGCCGCACCGGAACGTGGTCGGCCCTCGAGCCGGACGCGGTCGTGCCGGACATCCAGATCTTCGGCAAAGGCATCGCCGCCGGGTACGCGCCGCTCGCCGCTATCGTTGCTCCCTCGCGGATCACGAATGCACTGGCGGCAGGCTCGGGCGGCCTGAATCACGCGCAGACCTTCTCGCATCATGCCGTTTCGTGCGCCGCCGGCACCGCGACGATGCAATACCTCGCGGAGCACGGGCTCGTGGAGCGCTGCGCCAGGATGGGTCACGCGCTGCATGAGCGCCTTGCGGCCTTGTCCAAGCTCCCCAGCGTGAACGCCGTGCGCGGCCGCGGTCTTTTGGCGGGGGTCGATTTCGTGAATCCCGCGACGGGCAAGCCGTACGACCGCACTGCGCGCTTCGCCGAGTCGGTGACTCGGGCCGCGCTGGACGCCGGCCTGGTTGTGTGGCCCAACGTTGGGCATGCCGACGGCACGAATGGCGACCTCGTCATGCTTGCTCCGCCATTCGTCGTATCGGAAGACGAGCTCGATCAGATCGTCGATCGCCTCAGCGCTGCCATTGCCAAGGTGGCTTCGTGAAGTTGGGATACTTGGGATACTTGGGTCTTGGGTCTTGGGTCTTGGGTCTTGGGTCCTGGGTCTTGGGTCTCGCGTCTGCGCCTCTCGGAGCGCAGTCCGTCGTTATTGATTCGAGTGTCTCTGTCCCCATGCGCGACGGAGTCATCCTTCGTGCCGATCTCTGGCGTCCGAACAGAACGGGCAGGTTCCCCACACTGGTCTACCGCACGCCGTACAACAAACGCGCGGCCGATGCCGCCCTGTCCACCGCGCGCAAGGCAGTGGCCGACGGCTATGCCGTTCTGCTCCAGGATGTGCGCGGGCGCTATGCGTCGGATGGCGAGTTCGTGGCGTACCAGCAGGAGGGCAAGGACGGCTACGATACGATCGAGTGGGCCGCCGCGCAGTCGTGGTCCACCGGCGACGTCGGCACGTACGGCCTGTCGTATCCCGGCGCGGTGCAATGGCTCGCCGCGGTTGAGCACCCCCCGCACCTGAAAGCCATGGTGCCGGCGATGACCTTCGCGTCACCGATGCAATTCTGGTATTCCGGTGGCGTCTTCGACAATTCGTGGATCCCGTGGATCTACCGGAACGTCGAACCGAACCGGCGCGCCAAGCTGGGCCTCTCTGCCTTGCCCCGAACCGACAGCGCCGAACTGCGCATGCGCTCCACGTGGCCGCAGACGGCGATGAAGGATCTGGAGCGTACCGCGCCGTGGTACTACGACTGGCTCACGCATCCGGCGTATGATCCGTGGTGGAACTGGGCTGAGTTGCGCGGCAAATACGCAAACACGAAAGCCGCCGTCATCAACTTCTCCGGCTGGTATGATGAGGCCTACGGGCCACACGGCGCGATCAACAACTTTCTCGGCCTGACCCAACCCGCCGGGTCGCGCCCGCAGCAAAACGTCCGGCTCATCATCGGCCCCTGGCAGCACGGCGTGCCACCGATGACGCGCACCACAGTTGGTGATCGCGACTTCGGCCCCAACGGCAATGTGGACTACGACGCGATGGTGCTCGCGTGGATGAACCAGCACGTGAAGGGCCACGCTCCGCGAGCGGCTGACCAGGCCGTCAACGTCTTCCTTCTGGGCAGCAACCGTTGGGTTGGCGGCGCGAGCTGGCCGCTCCCGGGCATCCGTGCTGATACGATCGCACTCACACGTGCCGGCGACTCCACGACCATCGT
The DNA here is from genome assembly GCA_031401495.1 of Gemmatimonadota bacterium. GTDB lineage: Bacteria > Gemmatimonadota > Gemmatimonadetes > Gemmatimonadales > Gemmatimonadaceae > DASPMP01. Next base: position 1,295 of record JANNRQ010000169.1, on the reverse strand, counting down.
GTCGGACCCAGCCCGGCCTGTCGTCGACGCATTCGCCGATCGATACGGCGCACACGACTACCGCACCATCGCGTCACGATCCGACGTCATCGTGTTCGAAACCGCGCCGCTTGCGGCCGATCTGACGGTCGTGGGCGCGATGCGTGCGGAAATCGCCATCTCCTCGGACGCGCCGGACACCGACATTTGGGTCAAGGTCTACGACGTCGCGCCCGACGGCACCGCGTTCAACCTGATGAACCCTGGCCTCGACGTGCAGCGCGCCAGCTATCGCAATGCCACACCCCAACGCGAGCTGCTGGAACCGGGCCGAGTCTACCGATTGACCCTCAGCGACCTCTTTACCGGCAACACGTTCCTGAAAGGCCACCGCGTCCGCGTCGTGATCATGACGTCGTTCTTTCCGCACTTCTCGCGCAACCTGCACTCCGGCGACCTCGAGGCGGTCTCATCACGCTCTCGCACAGCGCGCATCACTGTGTATCACAACCCCCGGAACGCATCGCGCTTGATTTTGCCCGTGCTACCGAACCCGACCATGTTAAAGCGTCCCCCAACCTTCAGCCGCGCCCCGTGAGCAAGAACTACCCGCACATCGTCACTCCGCCGCCTGGCCCGAAAGGCAAGGCCATCATCGAGCGCGACCGCAACTCGACCGCGACGTGCTACCTCAAGGAGTATCCGCTGGTCGTAGCGCGTGGGCAGGGCGCGATGATCGAGGATGTGGACGGCAACCGCTACCTCGATTTCATGGCGGGCATCGCCGTGGCTGCCACGGGCCACTCGCACCCGAAAGTCGTGGCCGCAATCAAGGACGCGGCCGACAAGTTCCTCCACATCTGTGGCGGCGACTTCTACTACGAGCCGCTCGCGGCGGTCGCCGAGCGGCTGGGCAAGCTGGCGCCGGGAAAGCACCCCAAGCGCGTCTTCCTCACCAACTCCGGCACCGAAGCCGTTGAAGGGGCGCTCAAGCTCGCGCGGCATTCCACGCGTCGCAGCGCCATCATCGCATTCGAGGGCTCGTTCCACGGACGCACGTACGGCTCGCTTTCGCTGACGGCCAGCAAGTACACGCAGCGCTCGCACATGGGTCCCTTCCTGCCCGAGGTGTACCACGCGCCCTACGGCGACGCTGACTTCATCGAGCAGCGCCTCTTCGGCAAGCGACTCGACCCATCGGACGTCGCCTGCATCGTCGTCGAGCCCATCCAGGGCGAAGGCGGGTACGTTGTGCCTCCCAGCGGATTCCTGCCCGCGCTGCGCTCCTTGTGCGACAAGCACGGCATCCTGCTGAT
>JANNRQ010000168.1:0-40340 GCA_031401495.1 Gemmatimonadota bacterium | reverse complement strand
GGTACAATCAGCAGCGGCGGCATGCGTCTCTCGGGCAACTCGCGCCCGTTGAGTACGAACGCCGGCTCGCACAGCTTCGCAGTGCCTAACCGAGTGTCCACGAAATCGGGGCAGGTCCAGTCTTCCGCCATTTCCGCCAATTCCGTCCCTTCCCAACAAACCTTGAGCCGAGGGGCCCGTCGGCTAGGGACTCAACGCCCGAGTCCTGTTCTCGCCGACGACTCGGTCGATGAATGCCTCGACAGAAACGACATCCTGCTTCCTGCCCTCGGCGCCACGCGTACGAAGCGCGATCGAACCCGCCTCGGCCTCGCGTTTCCCGATGACCGCCATATACGGAATCTTGGCCACCTCACCTTCGCGGATGCGGTAGTTGAGCGTGTCGGACCGGTTGTCGAGATGCGCGCGGATGCCTGCCGCCTTGAGCTTCTTTGTCACCGCAGCCGCGGCTGCGTCCACATCGTTCGAGATCGGCAGGACGCGCACCTGTTCCGGCGACAACCACAGCGGCAGCGCGCCGGCGAAGTGCTCGATCAGGATCGCGATGAAGCGCTCGATGGACCCGCTCACCGCGCGATGGATCACGACCGGACGATGGTCGGTGTTGTCATCGCCGGTATAACTGAGATTGAAGCGCTCGGGCGCGTTGTAGTCGAGCTGGATGGTTCCCAGCTGCCACGAACGGCCGATCGAATCGACGACATCGAAGTCCACCTTGGGCCCATAGAACGCGCCGTCGCCGGCCTTGAGTTCGTACGGCTGGCCGGTCTTTTCGAGTGCCTTCTTGAGTGCGCCCTCTGCGCGATCCCACAACTCGTCCGATCCGATGCGTGTCTCAGGACGCGTCGCGAACTTCACCGCCATCTTCAGCCCGAACGCGGCGTAATACGACATGATGAAGTCCATGAGGAACTGAACCTCTTCTGCGATCTGCCCTTCGGTGAGGAACACATGGCAGTCGTCCTGCGAGAACTGCCGCACGCGCGTGAGTCCGCCCAGCGCGCCGGCGACTTCGTTGCGGTGCAGCACATCGAACGTGACGTAGCGCAGCGGCAACTCGCGATACGAATGCTTTTTGGCCTGATACAGGACGTAGTGCGACGGACAATTCATCGGCTTGAGCGACGAATCGTGCTCACCCGATTCCTTGTCCAGGATCAGGAACATGTTGTCCTTGTACTTCCCCCAATGCCCTGACGTCTCCCACAGGCTCTTGTTGTACTGGAGCGGTGTGCGCACCTCATGGAAATGCTCGCGCTGGCGCGAGCGTACGAAGTCCACGATTTCGTTGTAGACGATCGTTCCCTTCTCGGTCCAGTACGGCGCGCCGGGCGAACTCGGGTGGAACATGAAGAGGTCCAGCGCCTTGCCCAGCACCCGGTGGTCGCGCGCCTTGGCCTCTTCCAGACGATGCACGTGCGCTTCGAGGTCTTCCTTTTTGAAGAAGGCAGTCCCGTAGATGCGCTGCAGCATCTGACGACGCGAATCGCCGCGCCAATAGGCGCCGGCGGTCGTCATCAGCTTGAAGTGCTTGAGGTACGACGTGTCCTGCACGTGCGGGCCGCGACACAAATCCACGAACGGCCCATCCGTGTACGTCGAAATGATCTCGTCGTCGCGCAGCTCGGCGAGCCGTTCGAGCTTGAGCGGATCGTCGGCGAACACCTGCTGGGCCTTGGCGCGTGAAATCTCTTCCCGCAAGAACGGGAACTTCTCCTGCGCGACCTTCACCATCTCCTTCTCGAACTTCTCGAGATCCTCTGGCGTGAAGGGCTCCTTCACCTCGAAGTCATAGTAGAAGCCGTCGTCGATGGACGGGCCGAACCCGATCTTGGCGTCCGGCCGCAGTCGCCGAACCGCGGTCGCCAGCAGGTGCGCGGTCGAATGGCGCAGCACGTCCAGAGCGCGCGGATCTTTCGATGTCAGCACTTTGAACGGACCCGACTGGCGCAGCGGCGTCATCGTGTCCTGAATCACGCCGTTCACTTCCACCGCGATCGCATCATTGGCCAGCCGTTGGCCAATCGTCCGTACCACCTCGATTGGCAGCGTGCCCGCATCAACTTCGCGAGTAGCCCCGTCGGGCAGGGTCAAGGTGATTTTTGCTTGCGACACGCGGATCTTCAGGCGACGGGAGACGCGGCGCGGGCATCGCGACGCACTTCGGGGTAAGCTATCGTTGCGAGAATACCCACGCCACGAGAGAGCGACGAATGCGGAGGATCGAGGTCGAAGAGCAGGAGTCAACAAGCGGCGGCACACTGGCGACCGTCCTCATCGGCGCGGTGGCCGGGTTTGCCGTGGGCATGTACGTGGCACAGCGTGTGGGCGGCTTCAGCGGCATCGCCGCCAAGCTGCGTCCCCGCCGCCGCTCAGGCGAACTCCGCACCGAAGCGTTCTACGAGGCAGACGGCGAGGGCTTCGTTGGCGAGGACCTCGATCTGACTGACGAAGACGACGAAGAACTGGTCGAGGATGAGTTGGACGACGCCGACGACGATGACGAGTTCGAGCCCGAGGACGGCGTCCCGATTCTGGAGGAGCGGGTCCTGGAGGCGTTCAACAACGACCCGATCCTGTCCGAACGTGCCATCGATATCGGCGCCATCGGCCCGGGCGACATCGAGCTGGAGGGCTGGGTGGACGACGATTCCGAGGCGGAGCACGCCGTGACACTCGCCCGTGGCGTGCCGGGAGTACGCAGCGTGGCGAACAGGCTGATGGTGGACGTCGAATAGGAAGGAGGAAGGAGGAAGGAGGAAGGAGGAAAGCGGATGGAGGCCGAATCCTTCCTCCTTCCGCCTTCCTCCTTCCTCTAGGTTTCAGGATGGCCCTGCCGGACCGTTTTGACACGTCGACCGAACCGGAACTCTACGAGCGCTGGGTAGAAGCGAACTGCTTCACCGCAGACGCGTCGCGCTCCACACGCGCCGGCGGCGACCGGGACCCGTTCACGATCGTGATTCCGCCGCCCAACGTGACGGCGATTCTGCACCTCGGCCACGCGCTGGACGGTGTGACGCAGGATGTGCTGATCCGCTGGGCCCGTATGCGCGGCCAGGAAACGTTGTGGCTGCCGGGCACGGACCACGCGGGCATCGCCACGCAGAACGTGGTCGAGAAGCAGCTCGCGGCCGAGGGCAAGACGCGCGTCGATGTGGGGCGCGACGCGTTCCTGAAACGGACGGAAGCGTTCGTGGCGGACACCGGCGGCACGATCCTCAAGCAGCTCCGGGCCATCGGCGCGTCGGCGGACTGGACCCGCACCGCGTACACGTTCTCGCCCGAACTCTCTCGCGCCGTGCGCGAAGCGTTCGCGCAACTCTACGAGAAGGGCCTGATCTATCGCGGCCATCGCGTGATCCACTGGTGCCCGCGCTGCCAGACGTCCCTGTCCGACGAGGAGGCCGAGTTCTCGGACGAAGACGGCGCGCTCTTCCACATCACCTACCGCATCGCCGGCGGCGACGGTCACATCACCGTGGCCACGTCGCGCCCTGAGACGATGCTCGGCGACGTGGCCGTCGCTGTGAACGCGAAGGACCCGCGCTACGCAAAGCTGATCGGCACGAACGTCATCCTGCCGATCCTCAACATCGAGATCCCGGTCATCGCGGACGACTACGCCGATCCGGAATTCGGAACCGGCGTGGTGAAGATCACGCCCGCGCACGACGCCAACGACTTTGAGGTCGGCAAGCGGCACAATCTGGCGATGCCGGTCGTGATCGATCAGTACGCGATGATGAACCCTGGCGCCAACACAGACGTGCAGCGCGTACCGGCATTCGTGCTCGGCAAGTCCACGACCGAAGCACGCGACCTCATCAAGCGGAGCCTCAAGGAAATCGGCGCGCTCGAGAAGACCGAAAGCAAGCGCCACGCGGTGCGGCATTGCTACCGCTGCGACACGGTCGTGGAGCCGCGCCTGTCAGACCAGTGGTTCGTGAAGATGGCGCCGTTGGCGAAGCCGGCGCTCGACGGGCTGCGCGCCGGCGCGATGCGCATCCTGCCGCAGCGCTGGGAAGCGGTCTACGTGAATTGGCTCGAGGGTATCCGCGACTGGAACATCTCACGCCAGCTTTGGTGGGGTCACCGCATTCCTGTGTGGTATTGCAAGGACTGCGACCCGCCGTACGACATGCACGTCAGCCGCACGGACCTCACGATGTGTCCGCACTGCGGCAGTCCGGTGCGTCAGGACGAGGATGTGCTCGACACGTGGTTCTCGTCGTGGCTCTGGCCCATGTCCACTCTGGGGTGGCCGGACGATTCGAAAGACATGAAGGCGTTCTACCCCACCGACGTCCTCGTGTCGGGGCCGGACATCATCTTCTTCTGGGTCGCCCGCATGGTCATGGCCGGATACTTCTTCACCGGCCGATCTCCATATCACACCGTCCTGCTGCATGGCATGGCGCGCGACACCGAGGGCCGCAAAATGTCCAAGTCGCTCGGCAACGGGCTGGACCCGATGCAGGTGGTGAAGCTCTACGGCGCAGACGCGATGCGGTGGACGCTCGTATCCGGGATGGGACTGGGCGCGGACATCACGCTCGATCCCAACGATCTGGACAAGACGTTCGCGACCGGCCGCAATTTCGTCACCAAACTGTGGAACATCGCGCGTTTCCTGCTGGAGAAGGCGGGCTCCGCGCCGGTCATGCCAGTCGCGGAGATTCCAAAGGGCACACTCCAACGGGCTGACGAATGGATCCTGTGGCGCCTCGACGTCGCGATTGCGGAGTGCGACGCCGCGCTGGGTCCGTTGCATCCGGCGAAAGCGCTGGCCACGTCCGACACGGTGCAGTGGGCGCCGGACGAACGCGTGAACGGCATGCGACTCAACGATCTCGCCGAGACCGCTCGTCGCTTCGTGTGGAGCGAACTCGCGGACTGGTATCTCGAATCGATCAAGGGCCGGCTCGAAGCCGGTGGTGATGACGCCGAGATCGCACGCGCGGTGCTCGTGCACACCTTCGACGGCGCGCTGCGGCTGCTGCATCCGATCGTTCCGTTCGTGAGCGAGGCCGTGTGGCAGCAACTGCCGGAAGGAGGAAGGAGGAAGGAGGAAGGAAGGTTCCTCGCGACCGCGCGGTGGCCGGAGAAGGGCTCGGCCGGCAATTACGAGAAGGGCAAATCGTTTGATCGAATCGAGGCCGAGTTCGTCAAGGCGTTCAGACAGATGAAGGCTGAATACGCTGTGCCACCAGCGACGGAGCCAGAAGCGTGGATCAAGCTCGGCGACATTTTCACTGTCTCCACGGATGCCGAAATCGCAACGGCGACGGCGACGATTTCACGGCTCGCCCGTGTCAAGATTCCCGGCTCGCCGCCACAGCGTGATTTCGTGCAAGCTGTGACGGCTTCCGGCCATGTCGCCGTGCTTGCGATTGGCGGCCTCGTCGACATCGACAAAGAGTGCGCGCGGCTCACCGGCGAACTCACGTCGCTGGAGAAGCAGTTGAGTGGACTCGAGGGCCGCCTGTCCAACGAGAAATTCACGTCCAAGGCGCCAGCGGACGTGGTGGCAGCGGAACGGGCCAAACTCGCCGAGTGGACCACGCGCCGTCAGCAATTGCGCGACAAAGTGCAGACACTGTGCGGCGGCTGATTTCCTTCGGCGCAGCGGTGTCGGCGCTCGCGTGCGCCAGCATGCAGGCGCCGCCCGGTGGGCCGCAGCGCAAGGAGCCGCCGGTGCTTCTCGCCGTGACACCGGAGTCCGGCGCAGTGAACGTCACCGACAAAGCCGCGGTCTTTTCGTTCGACGCCATCATCGACGACCGCGCGGGGCGCAACGGAAAACTCGAGAACAGTTTCATCGTGTCGCCCGCCGACGGCGGGGCGGTCGTGACGTGGCGGCGCGACCGAGTGGAAGTGCGGCCGCGACGCGGATTCCGCCCCGGCACCGCATACTCCGTCACCATGCTCCCCGGCGTGTCAGATCTGAATCGCAACGCCATGAAGGAGACTCGCGTCATCACGTTCTCCACTGGCGCGACGATTCCGCTGTACGCGATTCACGGCCGCGTGTTCGACTGGTTGACGGAGCGCGTCGCGTTCGACGCGCGGATTGACGTCATCCGCCTGCCGGACAGCCTTCCTTACGTGGGGGTCACGGACAGCTCAGGGCAGTTCCGGGTGGGCCCGCTCGATACGGGCACCTACGCGGTCCGGGTCCTCGTGGACGGCAACCGCAACGGACTCCGCGACGCCGCCGAAGGGTGGGACACGACTAGCGTGGTTGTCCGGACCGAGTCGCCATTCGTGGAACTGCGCGCCGCGCAGCGCGACTCGTTGCCGCCGAGGATCCTCACGGTAAACCCGGTCGATTCCCTCAGGCTCACCTTGGCATTCGACCGCCTGCTGGATCCCACAATGCCGCTCACGCCGGAGATGTTCCGCGTGCAGCGCGCCGACTCCACCATGCTCGCGATCCGGCGGGTACACACACAGGCACAGTTCCAGCGCATTCGACTCGCGCAGGATTCCGCCATTGCAGCCGCCCGGCGCGACAGCGTCGCCCGAGCCGACACCTCGCGCCCGCCAGTGGAGACCCCACCAACTACGCCCGCGGCACCCGAGGTCGAGGTGCGGGCCGTTCCCAAGCCATCGCTCCCGGTGCCGTCGCGCGAAGTCGTGATCGAACTCGAACCCGCGAGTCCTTTGGTGCCGCTCGCAGCGTACCGCGTGATCACGACCGGGATTCGCGGCCTCACCGGACTGGCGCAGTCCAGCGATCGTGTCGTCACGGTGCCACGACGCGACACCACCAGTGCCACGCCCACCAAGCCATGAGCGACACGCGCCGCAACCTGCCAAGCGTCAGCGCGTTGCTTGAGACCAAGGGTGTGCGCGCCCTGCTCGAACACGCACCGCGCTCGGTCGTCGTCGATGCGGTCCGTGCGACGATCGACGTGGCGCGCAACGGGTCATCACCGCGCGACGATGCCGCCTGGGTGGCCGCGATCGCCAACGCGGTAGCACTGGCGCAGCGCTCGTCGCTCCGGCGGATGATCAACGCCACCGGTGTTGTGCTGCACACGAACCTGGGCCGCGCGCCGCTCGCTGACTCGGCAATCCAGGCGATCGCGAGAACTGCGGGCGGGTACGCCAACCTCGAGTACGATGTGGACACCGGCGCTCGCGGGTCGCGTTACGACCACTGCGCCGCGCTGCTGTGCGAACTCACCGGAGCCGGCGGCGCGCTGGTCGTCAACAACAACGCCGCCGCGCTGGTGCTGGTACTCAACACGCTCGCCAATGGCCGCGAGGTCATCATCTCACGCGGCGAACTGGTGGAAATTGGCGGCAGCTTCCGCGTGCCGGACATCATGGAACGCAGTGGCGCCACGCTGCGCGAAGTGGGCACCACCAATCGCACGCATCCCGCCGACTATGCCAACGCGATCGGCGACAAGACCGGCGCGCTGCTCAAGGTGCACCGCAGCAATTTCGCGATGGAAGGGTTCGTCGCCGAGGTGGACGCGCGCGCCCTCGCGACGCTCGGCCGCGACCGGAAACTGCCTTTCGTCCACGACATGGGCAGCGGCCTGATGATCCCGCTGGATTCCATCGGCCTCACGGGTGAACCCACGGCCGCCGAGGCCATCGACGATGGTGCGCACGTCGTCACCATGAGCGGCGACAAGCTCCTGGGCGGACCGCAGGCCGGCATCATCGTCGGCGACGCGGATCTCGTGAAGCGGATGCGCGGCAATCCCCTGCTCCGCGCGCTGCGCGTGGACAAGCTCACACTGGCGGCGCTCGAGGCGACGCTGATGTTGTACCGCGATCCGGCCCAGGCGATGGTGGAGATTCCTGCCCTGCGCATGCTCGCCACGCCCGTTGAGGAGTTGCGACGCCGGGCGGCGGCATTGAGTCAGCGCGCGAAGGGCTCGAACGTCGTGGACTCGGACGCCAGCGTCGGCGGTGGCGCGTTTCCAAGCGCGGTGATCAAGTCCGTTGCGCTGTCGATTCACGGCAGCGCCAAGCGACTCGAGGAGCGCCTGCGCCTTGGCGATCCCGCTGTGATCGCGCGCGTCGCGGACGACAGCGTACTGCTGGACCTGCGCGCGGTGTCGCCGGACGACGACGACGCACTCGCACTGGCGATCAACGCCGCTTTGGCGTCGTGAGCGCGACGGCGGTCTTCCTCGACCGCGACGGCACGATCATCCGCGACACGCACTACATCGCCGATCCTGCTGATGTGGAGCTGCTGCCGACCGCTGCCACTGAAATCCGAAAGCTGAACGAGCTCGGCATTCCGGTGATCGTGATTACGAATCAGAGTGGAATCGCTCGCGAGCGCCTGACGTTCGAAGACTACGAAGCGGTCCGCCTGCGAATGGAGGAATTGCTCGCGGGGTACGGCGCACGAATCGACGCGACGTACATGTGCCCACACCATCCCGACATCACGGGCGAGTGCGAGTGCCGCAAGCCGGGCACGTTGCTGTACCGCCAGGCCGCCGAGGACTTCGGCCTCGACTTCGACACGTGCTGGTACGTGGGCGACAAGCTGAGCGACGTGCAGCCGTCCCGCGAACTGGGCGGGCGCGGAATCCTGGTACCGACTGAGGAGACTTCGCGCGAGTCGGTTGAGGAAGCGCGCCGTGATTTCGAGGTACTGCGCTCTCTGGACGCGGCGGTGAAGCGAATCGTACTATCCGCTGGATGACCTCGCGGATCGCGGTCTTCGCCTCGGGCGGCGGGACCAACCTTCAAGCCATACTCGACTACTTCAAGGCGCTCGGAAGCAAGCGCGCCGGTGACGTCGTCGTGGTGGCCAGCGACAAGGCCGCTGCTGGCGCGCTCGATCGCGCAACGAAGTCGGGCATCGCGACCGCCGTCCTCAAGGGAAAGCGCAATCCGGATGGCCGCGAGGCTTTGGCGCTGATCAAGGAGCACCGCGTCGACTTCCTGGCGCTCGCTGGTTTTCTGCGGCTGGTCGATCCCGAAGTGCTGGCGGAACTGCCGAGCCGCGTGGTCAACATCCACCCCGCTCTGTTGCCCGCGTTCGGCGGTCCGGGCATGTACGGCGAACGGGTGCACCGCGCCGTGCTGGCGTCGGGCGCGAGCGTGAGCGGCGCGACGGTTCACTATGTGGAAGCCGAGTACGACACCGGAACCTCGCTGGCACAGTGGCCCGCACCGGTGCTCGCCGACGACAATGCCGCATCATTGGCCGCCCGCGTCCTCAAGGTGGAGCACGTGCTCTACCCGCGCGTCGTGAACGCGGTGGCATCCGGCGCCTGGCGCTTCGATTCCCGCCCGCGCGCGGTGCCCGACGGTGCGTTCAATTCCCTGTTGAAGTGGGACGAGAAGAAGCTGGCCCGGGATATTGATGCCGCTTTTGCCTTTCCGCCGTTACCAAACCAGTAACCCTTCCGACCCTGTACCCTACCCCTGTACCCTGCACCCTGTTCTGTGAATGAGAGCCCTGATTTCAGTTTCTGACAAATCAGGAATCACGGACTTCGCCACGCGCCTTGCAGCGCTGGGGTGGGAGTTGATCTCGACTGGCGGCACCGCAAAGGCGTTGCGCAAAGCCGGCCTCGACGTGAAGGACGTCGCCGACGTCACCGGGTTCCCCGAAATTCTCGACGGCCGGGTGAAGACGCTGCATCCCGGCGTGCACGGCGGCCTGTTGGCCCGGCGCGACTTGCCGGAGCACATGGAGGCGATCAAGAAGCACAACATCACACCGATCGATCTCGTTGTCGTCAACTTGTATCCGTTCCGCGAGACTGCTTCGAACAAGGACGCCAAGCTGGAGGACGTGGTCGAGCAGATCGACATCGGCGGGCCCAGTATGCTGCGCTCCGCGGCGAAGAACTTCGAGTCGGTGTTCGTCGTCGTCGACCCCGCCGATTATCCGCGCGTGCTCGCGTCGATCGAGGCCAAGGATCCCGACGCCGACCTCCGCTTCCTCCTGGCGCAAAAGGTGTTCGCGCACACCGCGTCGTACGATTCGGCGATCGCCAATTTCCTGGCGGAGCAACGACAGGAACTGTTCCCGGACACGTTCACCGCGGCGTTGCAAAAGGCGCAGCCCCTGCGCTATGGCGAGAACCCCGGCCAGCAGGCCGCGTTCTACGTGGAGCGCGAAGGCTTTGGGCTCTCTGCGCTCAAACAGCGCGGCGGCAAGGAACTCTCGTTCAACAACCTGCTCGACCTCGAGGGCGCGCTGCTGGCCATCGAGCCGTTCGGCGACCAGACGGCGTGCGCCATCGTGAAACACACCACGCCGTGCGGACTCGCCGTCGGCCCCACGCCGATCGAAGCCTACAAGAAGGCACTGGCATGTGATCCCGTGTCAGCGTTTGGGTCGGTGATCGCGTTCAACAAGCCCGTGGACGAAGCCACGGCGGACATTGTCTCCGGCTTGTTCGTCGAGTGCGTCGTCGCGCCGGAGTTTTCCGAGGGCGCGGTCGAGGTGCTTGGCCGCAAGAAGAACCTTCGCGTGCTTGAAGGCGTCGCGCGGTGGCCCGCCCGCAGTTTCGACTACAAACGCGTTCGCGGTGGAGTTCTGGTGCAGGAACGCATGCCCACCGTGATCGACACTACCGGATGGACGACGCCCACCAAGCGCAAGCCGACGCCGACCGAGCTTGACGACCTGCTCTTCGCGTGGCGCTCGGTCGCTGCTGTGAAATCCAACGCCATCGTGCTCGCGCGCGGCGGCATGACCATCGGCATCGGCGCCGGCCAAATGTCACGGGTGGACGCCGCGTTCATGGCCGTGCACAAGGCGAAGCTCAGTGGGCATGACACGGCGTCGGCGGTGCTGGGGTCGGACGCGTTCTTCCCTTTCCGCGACGGCATTGACCAAGCGGCCGAGGCGGGGGTCAAGGCGATCGTGCAGCCCGGCGGCTCGGTGCGCGACGCCGAGGTGGTGGCCGCGGCCGACGACCACGGCATCGCCATGGTCTTTACGGGGAAGCGTCTCTTTCGTCATTAGGTTCATCGAGGGCTCAGGGCCACATTCCGCACCCCGAACCCCGTACCCTGAATCAGGACGTCATGGCCTCGGCGCTTTCCGTCAATGATGGACTCGACTACAAGCCGTCTTACCTCGCGGCCGCGATTGCCGCGCTGGCGGTCCTGTCCCTCTACCTGATCACGCTGTCGCCATCGACGGCGATGTGGGACACCAGCGAGTACATCGCGGCGGCGTACACGCTGGGCCTGCCGCATCCGCCGGGGAACCCGCTCTTCGTCCTGATCGGACGCGTGTTCGCGGTGCTGCCCATCGGCGAGAGCGTCGCGGTTCGCATCAACATCCTGGCGGCAGTCTGCAGCGCCGCTTCGGCGGCCATGTGGTTTCTGATCACCGAACGCGTGATGGTGAGCTGGCTGCCCAGTCGCTGGCAGCGCCTCGTGGGCGCGAGCGTCGCCACGATCATCGGCGCAACGGCGTTCACCGTATGGAACCAGTCGGTCGTCAACGAAAAGGTGTACACCGTGTCGCTTGTGGGCATCGCGGTGATTTCGTGGCTGATGATTCGCTGGTCTGACGATCCGGAAGGCCGCCAGGCCGACCGCCTGCTGGTGCTCGTCGCGTTCCTGCTCGGACTCGGCTACGCCAACCACATGGCCGGCATGTTGCCGGGACTCGCGGCCGGTGTCGCCGTCCTGGTGCGCAAGCCTACAACGCTGCTGCGCTGGCGCTTGCTGCTGGCGTGCGTGGGCGCGCTGATCCTCGGCCTCACGCCGTTCGCGACGCAACCGATTCGCGCCGCGTACATGCCGCCGATGAACGAGGGTGAGCCCACCGCTTGTCAGGACGGCCTGAAGTTCTCGTGCACGTTCAGCAAGCAGACGTACGAGCGCTTCATGTACAACTTCAATCGCGGCCAGTACGGCAAGCCCCAACTCACGGAGCGTCAGGCGCCGATCACGGGCCAGATCGGAATGTGGTGGTACTACTTCAAGTGGCAGTGGCTGCGCGACGCCCACGGTGAACAGCAAGCCCTACAGGCGCTGCTAGCGGCGATTTTCCTCGTGCTTGGCGCCTTCGGCGGCTGGGTCCACTACAAACGAGACCGATCGAGTTTCTGGTATTTCGGAACGCTGATGGCGTCCATGACGATCATCCTGATCGTCTACCTGAACTTCAAGTACGGCGCCACGCAATCGCCCGAATTGCAAGGCGTGGCCCGCGAGGTGCGCGACCGGGACTACTTCTACCTCTGGAGTTTCTCGGCGTGGGGCGTGTGGGCTGGACTGGGGCTCCTCTTCATTTGGGAGTCCGTGGCATCCCTGTTCGGCACCGAAGACGTGAAGGTGGGCAACGAGCTGGTCAGCGAACCGACCAAGCGGTCGTGGCTGTTCGGTTCGCCGGTGCTCGCGATGGCGCTCATCCCCCTCTTCACCAATTGGAGCACCGCATCGCGCGCTGGTCACACGGACACGGCCGACTTCGCGCGTGATCTTCTGAATTCCGTGGAACCGTACGGCGTGCTCGTCGTCGTGGGCGATAACGACACGTTCCCGCTCTGGTACGCGCAGATGGTCGAAGGCGTGCGCAAGGACGTCGTGATCGCGAACACGTCCCTGCTCAACACCGACTGGTACACGCGCCAACTGATTCGTCGCCCGGTCTACGAGTACGACGAAGCGAAGGGACCGGCCATCTACAAGGGCAAGACGTGGCCCAAGCCGGTTGGCTCGCCACTCAAGATGACCACGGCGCAGGCGGATTCAGTGCCCGCGTACATGATCGTGGACAAAGCCATCGGCCTCGGCGCAGGGGCTGATCTGCGCTGGACCCTGGATCCGAAGCAGATGTCTGGCGACGGCAACGGGAACGGACTGCTCCAGCGCGCCGATATTTTCGTGCTGCGCATGATCTCGGATTCGTATCCCGGACGGCCGTTCTACTTCAGCCGCACCTCCGGCCCGTACGCGCGTGAACTCGGCTTGGCCGACAACATCATCACGCAGGGTCTGGCGGCGAAAGTGTTCGTGCCGCCGAAGGACATGTCGAAAGGCGATACCGTATTCGTGCAGGGTGATGGCTGGATCGACATCGGCCGCACAAAGACGCTGTGGTCGGACGTGTTCATGGCGCCCAAGGCGCTCATCCGCCGCGGCGACTGGATTGACCAGCCGTCCATCGGCATCCCGTACCTGTACTTCGCAACAGGCGTTCAGCTCGCCGAGGTGTTGCGCGACCGCGAGCCGTTGGCCTCACGCGTCGTGGTGAATGAGTCACGCGCCCTGGCCAAGGCCATGCACCTCGAGGCCGCGGCACAGAGCCTGGACCAGTACTTCCCTGCCGACTCGGTCGGCGCCCTGACCGCCGGCGACACGGCACGCGCGAAGGCGCTGATTCTGCCGCCGGCGGCAAAGACGACCGAGCCTCCGACGAAGACGAAGGGTAAAGCACCATAGGGCGTTCTCGGCGGGAGCGGCTACTGGAGCACTTTCACAGGCGTGGGGCGATCGACAGTGGTACCGTCGCCCAACCGCCCGACCCCGTTGACTCCCCAGCACCACGCTTGACCCTGAGAGCTCAGGCCGCACGAGTGGTTCCAGCCCGTGACAACTGACGTAAACGTCACGCCCGTCGGCATGGCCACGGAGGCGGGTTCGAACCGTTGCGTTGTGGCACTGCCGTCACCGAGTTCGCCGAAAACGTTGCGTCCCCAGCAGTAGGCGATTCCGACGGTGGCGAGGGCGCACGTGTGGTAGTAGGCCGCGTCGATGCTCGCGAAAACAACGCCCGCCGGCATAATGACTGCGGTGGGAGTACCTCGCGACGTTTGGGTGCCGTCGCCAAGCTGACCACGGCTGTTCCATCCCCAGCAGTAGGGCGCCCTACCAGCCGTTAGCCCGCAACCGTGGTAGCCGCTGATGTTGATGCCCGCAAAAGTCACTCCCGGCGGCGTGACGACTTTCACGGGGACCGAGCGATTCGCGTTGGCGCCGTCTCCCAGCTGGCCGGCCTGTACATTTTCGCCCCAGCACCAGACGTCGCCCCCGCCCGTCAGCCCGCACGTATGCTGTGAACCGACGCCGAGGCTCACGAACGTGACACCCACCGGCATCGCAACCACGCCGGGCAACGTCCGCGATGCATTCGTGCTGTCCCCGAGCTGCCCGGATTCGTTGGCTCCCCAGCAGTAGGCAATCCCCGCTGACGAAAGTCCGCACGCGTGGTTGCCGTATGGGCCCGTTGCCACACCAATGCTGGTCAACGTCACGCCGACCGGCACCTGCACGGGCACCGGTATTTCGCGGTTGATCACAGTGCCGTCGCCAATCTGACCCTGGGCGTTCCATCCCCAGCAATACGCCGCGCCAGCAGACGTCAGACCGCACGCGGAATTGCCGACGCTGATCTTCACGAACGTGACGCCGTCCGGCATCGTCTTTCGCGTCGGCGTAGAACGGTCGGTGGACTCGCCCCAGCACCATGTGGCGAATTCCGTCGTCAGTGCACAGCTGAACTGGCCGAGTGCGATGCTGGCAACGGGACCCATACGTGGGGCCGCCGGGCCGCTTGCAGACTCACAGCTCGTCACGACGTAGCCGAGCGCGAGGACGAACATGACCCGTGTGCGTCGAAATGGCATTTGTACTTAGCTGGAGTGCGACTGAGGCTGCGGGTCGGAGCATACAGCAAGGTTCTCGGCGCCGCCATGCGACTGTAGCTTGCACCGAGTTCGGTAGTTTTCAGTCAGGAGGGCTGGCAGAATGGCTATTGCACCAGTCTTGAAAACTGGCGTCCGCAAGGACTTGGGGGTTCGAATCCCTCGCCCTCCGCTCGGTTGCATGGACGTGCTTCGTCTCCCAAGCTTCGCGGGATGTTTTCTCTCTATCTGTTCTCAGCAATCGTCGGCGGCGGGCTCCTGGCCTTTACGCTCGGTGGCCATGGCGACGCGCACGGCCATGACTTCGGCGGCGGGCATGCCGCGGGCCACGACGTAGGCCACGACCACAACCCGTTCAAGTTCCTCTCCCTCCGCACGCTCACGTACTTCCTGTTCGTGTTCGGTGGCGTTGGCGCGGTGCTGACGTATTTCTGGCAGGGCGCGGGGCCTCTCGTTCTCCTCCTGGCCGTCGCCTCTGGTCTTGGCATCGGCACGCTGGCGTCCGCCGCGTTCGAGTACCTCCGGAAGACAGGCTCCGGCGATCGCCAAGATGATGACAGTTTCGTCGGCCTCACCGGCCGTATCACCTTGCCGATCGCCAAGGGCGGACTCGGCAAAGTGCTCGTGCAACGCGGGGACCGTAGCTTTGAACTGCTGGCGCAGCCATTGGATTCCTCTACTGCGCCTTCGACGTGGAAAGCGGTCGTCGTCGTCGAGATGAGCAAAGGCACAGCGATCGTATCACCGGTCGACGAAAGCACGCTTCAGTAGCACGCGCCGCACCCCCACCTCTCCGGAGTCGCACGATGGAACAAACGGGAACCTTGATCGCCGCTGGCATCGTCGTCGGCGCCATCATCGCGTTGATCACCACGATCAAGGCCCTGATCGTGATCGTGCCGCCCAACAGCGCCGCCATCATCACGGGACGCAGTCGCATCATGACCGATGGCCGGTCCGTGGGTTATCGCGCGGTCATCGGCGGACGCACGATACGGATTCCGATTCTCGAGGAAGTCTCGTGGATGCCACTCTCCACGATCCCCATCGAGCTCAACGTCCAGAATGCGTTCTCGAAGGGCGGCATTCCCCTCTCCGTTCAGGCCGTCGGCAACATCAAAGTCGCGTCAGAACCGGAGACGACGTTCAACAACGGCGTCGAGCGCCTGCTCGGAAAGCGCATCGAGGACATCGAGGCGCTCGCCAAAGAAACGCTCTCGGCCAACCTGCGCGGCGTGCTCGCGACGATGACGCCCGAGGAAGTGAACGAGGACCGCATGAAGTTCGCGTCCCAACTGCTTGAAGAAGCGGACCAGGATCTCCAGAAGCTCGGCCTACAGCTCGATACGCTGAAGATCCAGAACGTCACCGACGACGTGGGCTACCTCGCCGCCGTCGGCCGCGCCAAGACGTCGCAGATTCTCAAACAGGCGGAGATCGCCGAAGCGCAGAACCAAGCCGAGACCAAGCAGCGTCAGGCAGAATCGATGCGCATCGCCGAAGTCGCCAAGGCTGAGGCAGACATCGCTGTCGCGGACGCGCGCAATCAGCTGCGTCTCAAGACCGCGACGTTCAACCAGCAGGGCGACACCGCCGAACGCGTGGCCAAGGTCGAGGCGCAGCGCGCCGAGGTTGAAGCGCAGCAGAATCTGGAAACGCAGCGCGTCGAGCTGCAGAAACGTCGCCTCATGGCAGACGTCGTCGAGCCGGCGGAGGCCCAGCGGAAAGCGGCCGAGTTGCGCGCTCGTGCCGACGCCGCGCCAATCCTCGAAAACGGCAAGGCGCAGACCGAAGTCCTGCGGATGCTGTACGCACAGATCAACAGCGCCGGCGAACAGGGTTTCGCGGTATTCATGGCGGAGAAACTGCCTCACTTGCTCGAGACAGCGGTCGGCGCCGTGAAGGGCATCGAAATCGATCGCCTGGTGGTGATGGATGGCGGCGCGGGTGAAGGCGTCGCGAACGCGGCGAACCAGCGCGTGCAGGCTGCTTACCGGACGATGGAAGGACTGGCGTCTGCGTTTGGCATCGACATTCAAGAAGTCGTCAAGAATGCCGCGCGCCGAATGGAGTCTGCGCCACACGCACCGACGTCGCCTCCGTCCCTCCCGCCGCCGCCAAAGAAGTAGGCCGGCGTTGTTCGTGAGGATCGTCGGCGGCAAGTTTGCGGGATGGGACCTCACGTCTCCGAAGGACTTTCGCGTTCGGCCCACCGCTGAGAACGTTCGCGCGGCGCTGCTCGAGCTTCTCAAGGAAGACGTGAAAGGCGCGCGCGTCCTGGATCTCTTTGCCGGGACGGGCGCGTTGGGGCTTGAAGCAATGTCACGCGGCGCGAAGTACGTGGACTTCGTCGAGACGCGGCCGTCGAGCCTGCATTCGCTCAAGGCCAACATCGCTCTTCTGCGACTTCGCGACGTGACGCGCGTGTTCAAAAAGGACGCATTGCCGTTTGCCGCGGCACTCAGGTCTGACGCCTTTGACATCGCGTTCGTGGACCCGCCGTACGGGTCGAAGATGCTGGATCGCGTCATCGAGTCGTGGAAGGCAGCGAAGTTCTCGAAAGTGCTCGCCGTTGAGAGCGCAGCCAGCCACGACCTGCCGCGCGGCACCTCACGCCGCACGATCGACGACACGTCCATCACCATCTATCGCTAGCGGCTGGTCGCGTACGTAGCGCCGCGGCCCAGCTACGTAACATGTCGTATATGACGGCGGGGTTGCGATTGGTACCGTTGCGGCATGACAACACGCCAATCGCCGTCCAACCCGCGCGCCTGGCTTGACGCATTTGCGCCGCTGGCCCGCATCACGCTCTGTGCCCTGACAGTGGTACAGCTCACCGGGTGCATGACAATGGCGCGCGCGAATCACCAGAAGGTCTGGATCACGTCCGAGCCGGTAGGCGCGGCGGTGACGGTGGACGGCAGACCCGCTGGCGTCACGCCGACCCAAGTGATCGTCACTCGGAGGGACAAGACTTCTGTGTCGGTCGTTCGCGATTCGCTGCGCGCCGACACCACGCTTGCTCGCAATCCGACGCCACATGTGCTGTGGTACCTCTTGTTCTCGGTCCCGGGCGTGCTCATGGGTGCCGTGGATCTCATGAGCGGCGCCGCGCTCAACGTGGAGGATGCGCACGTGGTGCTGCGACCGGCCGGCCCGGCCGCAGCGCTTATCGCCGCCGCCCCGCTTCCTCCAGTCAAGAAGGCACTGCCCGTCATCGACCTGCCGTTGAAACGGCATGACCGTTTGCGCCTGGACGATCCCCATGCCAAAGGGGGCGCGACCCATTTGGTCGTAGACTCCGCTGACACCGCATCGATCTATGGGCGGTCGCTTTCCTCCGCGGACGCGAGCCGGCCGCAACACGTGGTTGTCGTGGCCACCGACGACACACGCCGCGTGGCGTTGTATCGGGAGCCCGATCGCAGGGCCGGCGGGTTGGCCATGACGCGCGGCAGCGTGATCGCGATTGCCCCCTTCCTCGCGATCCCCCAGGGAGCCGCGGTGGCAATGCTTGCATATCCGGCTGGCTACGTCACGGGCGCTACACTCGCCGAACCACGCTGGTCGCCCCGTGAGGCGCACCGCGTGGGCAGCCCGTTGCTTCTCGATGACAGCGTGGCTGTCCGATTCGAGGACGCTGGCCGCGACACCGTGCGCGGACGCCTCGTGAATCTGGATCGGACGGACATGCTACTCGCGTCGTCAGGCACTCTCTTGCGAATCCCGCGCAAAGACATCGGCGGCGTACGGCGCGCCAACGGTTTCCACTACGCGGGCGCTGCGCTCGCGGGCACGATCCTGGGCGCCATGGTCGGAACCGTAGCCTGTAAGTCCACTGACCTTTGTCGGCGCTCCGGCCTCAGCCAAGGCGCGTTCACGCTCACCGCGACGCTCGGCGGCTTGCTCGTGTCACCGTCGTTCGCTCCGAAGCGTTGGTCAGAAGTGGAGCGATGGTAGGTCGCGCGCGCTACCTGACCACCTCGACGCGCGCGATCACATCGCCTTCGAGAATCCCGTCAACGACATCGATGCCGTCCACCACCTCAGCGAACACGGTGTAGTCGCGGCCCAACCGCAGGTTGTCCCTGAGGTTGATGAACCACTGGGCGTCGCCGGTGTCGTGCGCGCGCGTGCTCATGCCCACGGTGCCACGAGCGTGCGGCACGCTGCCGAGTTCGTCGCGCAGGTAGTCCTTGTAGCCGGTGTATTCGTTGGTGCCCGGGCCCCCGCCCTGGATCACGAAGTCGTGTTCCACGCGGTGCCAGTTGCCGTTGTTGTAGTAGCCCGTGCTCACCAGCGCGAGGACCCGCGCCGACATCATCGGCGCCACGTCGCCGCGGAGCTTCACGACGAACGAGCCCCCGCCGCTCGCGTCCGAGAGCGTGAGACGCAGGCGGACATCGGCGCCGAGCGCGAGCGCGACGGCCATCGGAGGCAGCTCTACGCGAGGCGCCGATGGACGGTCACTCGTGATCGGGCGATTGGCCGCCTCAAGAAGCGCAACGCGCGCGTCCCGCTCCGATGCATTGGCGCGCATCGCCCAACGGTCGAACATGATCTCCGCGGCGACGCGTGCGTCCGCGCGGGGCGTGCCCTTGAGGGCCAGCGCAGCCGCCCGCACCGCGGGCGCGTTGTTCATGTTGAGCGCCACGAGATAGATGTGGTCGTCAACGTGCCCCGTGAGCCTGGAAAGGGCCTCGATTGCGGCCTCGACGACGTTGCCATCGCGATCTCCCGCCAGCGTTCGAAGGGTCGCTGTGTCCTTGAGCTCGCTGGCAGCGCGCGCGGCGTACATCCGGACTTCCCACTGCGAATGCGCTGCGAGCTTCGCCAGACGCGTCCGGGCCTCGGCCGGCCGCAGCCGCGACAACGCCACAATCCCGTGCGCCGCAGCATGCCACGACACCGCTCCGCGCGTGCGCGTCGCCGTATTCGCTGGCAGCGCGTCCACCCAGTCAGCGAACGTCTGGGCCAGCGCGTCATCGGCTCCGCAGGAGGCCCGCGAAAGGTCAGCCGCGCGAAGTCGCACCGGCCACGCGCTGTCCGCCACCGCGACTCGCAATGCCACGCAATCGTCCCGCTTCGTCGGCAGGCCGCGAAACCGCAACCGCCAAGCCGGCTCTGGCGACCATGCCTTGGGCGCGGCGGGCGCCAGCGTCGGGTCGGATGCCGCCCGGGTGCCGCTCAAAGAGTCCCAACCAAATCGCGGAGCACGGATGCGACCGCGCCCGCGCAATACCAGCGCGCGAATGCGGGCGTCCGCATGGGCCTCGGCTTGGCGCCAGACGGCGGCGTTCGAGTCGCGACGGTCCTCAGCCAGCAGGATCCGTCCGATTAGCGCCGAATCCGCATTCGTGAGGGGACTCTGCGCCGAGAGGACCAGGGGCGCGGCCAGCAGCAAAAAGGCAGTTCGCATGTGACGAAAGTACTGCGAATCCCGCCCTACTCCAGCGGTAAAGGCCGGCGTTAGATTCCTGCCTCCACAGGAGCGATGGCCGAGAGGCTGAAGGCGGCGGTTTGCTAAACCGTTATACGGGGTTAAACCCGTATCGAGGGTTCGAATCCCTCTCGCTCCGTACTTGAGACCCGAGTGAAGAACAGACTTCGTTTCGCACCTTCCCCGACGGGCTACCTCCACGTCGGCGGCGCCCGCACCGCGCTCTTCAACTGGCTCTACTGCAAGCACTACGGCGGCCAGTTCCTTCTCCGCATCGAAGACACGGACAAGGCACGCAGCACGGACGAGAGCACCCGCGCGATCTTCGACGGCCTCAACTGGCTGGGCCTCACGTGGGACGAAGAGGTTGTCTTTCAGGGCGCCAGTCTCGCACTGCATCAAACTGACGCGCGCGCTCTGCTCGACAAGAACAAGGCATATCGCTGCTTCTGCACCGCGGCCGAACTCGACGCGCGACGCAAGGACGCCGAGAAGATGAAGCAGGCGTTCCGTTATGACGGACGCTGCGATCGTCTCAAGCCGGATGAGCTGAAGGCGAAACTCGACGCCAGCACGCCCTTCACCATCCGGTTCCGCATTCCGGGCGGCAGCACCACGTGGAACGACCTCGTCCACGGCGACATCACGTTCCCCAATAAGGACGTGGACGACTTCATCATCCTGCGCGGCGACGGCACGCCGATCTACAATCTGGCCGTCGTGTCCGACGACATCGCGATGAACATCACGCTCGTGATGCGTGGCGACGACCACATCTCCAACACGCCCAAGCAGATCATGCTGTACCAGGCACTGGGCGCGGCGATCCCGAAGTTCGCGCACCTGCCGATGATCCATGGCATGGACGGCAAGAAGCTGTCCAAGCGACACGGCGCCACCGCCGTCGGCGACTACCAGCACCTCGGCATGTTGCCAGAGGCGATGCTCAACTTCCTCGCCCTGCTCGGCTGGTCGCCCGGTAACGACCTCGAAGTCATGTCGGTCGCTGAGATGGTCGAGAAGTTCTCCGCGGACCACCTCTCCAAGAAGGCCGCTGTCTTCGACACGCAAAAGCTGGAGTGGATGAACGGCCAGCACTTGAGCCGCACCGCCGGCGATGCGCTCATGCCAGTCGTTGCCAAAGCGCTCGACGCCGCCGGCCTCGCATCGCTCAAGGACATCGAGTCGAAGCGCGCGTGGTTCCTCAAGCTCGTGGAACTGCTCAAGATTCGCGCGCGCACCATCGACGATATCGTGCGTCAGGCCACGCCGTACCTGCGCGACTCGATCGAGTACGACCCCGAGGCCGTCGCCAAGCAATGGAAGGAGCGCGAGCCAACGGCGAAGACCCTGTCGGCCACGCGTGACGCGCTCGCGGCGGCGAAGGATTGGGCGCCGGCAGTGCTCGAAGAGGACCTGCGCAAGCTGGCCGAGTCGCTCGGCACCACCGGTGGCAAGATCTTCCAGCCCCTCCGTGTCGCGCTCACCGGCCTCACAGTCAGCCCCGGGATCTTCGACGTGCTGGAGTTGCTCGGGCGCGAGCGTTCGCTCGCGCGCATCGAAACAGCCGTGAAGCACCTGTCTTCCTGACGTAACATCGCGGCGCCTCGCACTTGTGGCGCCGCTTGTGTTCCGCATATTGGCGCGAGGTCGACCTTCTCTCCCCTCGCAATGGCCGAGCCGCTCACGCAGATGGAGCGCCGAGTCTATCACTACCTGATAGACTTTCTTGCCGAGAACACCTTCCAGCCCAGCATCCGGGAGATCGCGCGCAAGTTCCGGATCAAGTCGACCAAGACGGTCTCAGACATTCTCATTGGGTTGGCGAACAAGGGCTTCATCGAGCGGCAGGACGCGCGGTCGCGCGGCGTGCGACTGCTCGGCTACGCGACGTCAACGCAAACGCAACCTGTGCCGCTCTATACACGCGTCAACGCTGGCGAGCCCGCGCTGACCCCCGAGCATCGCCAGTCGTTTGTCACGATGGACCGCCGCTTTCTGCCGTCGGAAGACGTGTTTCTGATCAAGGCGAGCGGCGACGGCCTCAGCGTGCGCGGGATCATGGACGGCGACCTTGTTCTCATCGCACCACGCGGGCACGCCACGGACGGGGATCTCGTCGCGATGCAGCACGGGCCTGAGGTCGCGGTCACGTCATTCACTCGCGACGACGAATCGATCCTCGGCGTTGTGTGCGGAGTGCTCCGCCACTTCCATGAGCGCAAGCCGGAGTCGACGGACTCACGGTTACCGGAGGAACAGGACTAGGGGATCTGGTTTGCGGGAATCGGTCTGGGATCCGGCACGACCTTCGGGTCCTGCTTGTCGTTCCTTTTTGACTCAAGCTCCTTGCGCTCGCGTTCTTTACGTTGGCGAATGCGCCTGACGGAAGCGCGGAACGCGTCCTCTGAAATCGAGCGCTGCGCGTTCTCCAAGACGTCTTGCCGGATCCAGGCCGCGGTCCGCACGTCGATCGGCGACTTGCCTGGCCCGATATTCAGCGGCAGCAGCGCAAGCAGCGCTGTCGGCAGCTTGAACTTGCCGAGCGCGATGTACTGTGGCGTGAGACCCCATTCGCCACCGCCCTTCGTGCGCTTGATCCACTCCGGCAGCCGGCCCTGCTTCTCAAGAATGGAGATCGAGTCAAGCACGATACCGATGCTCGCGTCGATGATGCTGTCCACATCCTCGGAAACGCCCCGCGGCACGCGGTAGATCGCTTCCGGCGCGGACACGATGATGCGCGGGTCCGGCCGGCGCGGAACGAGACCGGTGGCCATGCCGGAACCGGTGACGCCAAAACCGTCGCCATCGCCACCGGCCGCGCGCGAGGGCGCCACCTCCATTGCGATGGTCGGTATCGGCAGCTGCGTCGGCGTCACTTGCGGCGCCACCAAGCGCGCGGGCGCGGTATTCGCTCTCGGCGACGATCGGCCGCCGGAGTTCTCCGTTGGCGGCTGACGCACTTCCATGAACCTGAGCTGTTCGTGCGGCGGTTCGCGCATTCCAATCAGCTGACCGAGCGGGTACCGGAAGACGATGCTGAGGAGCGCGGTGAACATGATTGCGTGCAGCCCGATCGAGATCCAGACGGATCCTCTGCCGCGCTTCTCGGGCCGGAGGAACTTCACGCGATGCCCGCCGTTTCGCGGTGCTTGCTTCCATCACCCGTCGTCAGCGCCTTCAGCACGCGACCCGCGCGTACCGCTGCTTCCGCGATTCGTTCTGGTGAAGTGATGAACGAGATGCGGAAGAACCCTTCGCCACCGGCGCCAAAGCCGGACCCCGGCAGCACAATGACGCCTTCGTCCTGCATCAGGCGCTCCGCGAAGGTGGCGCTCGCAACGCCGTCGGGCAGCGGGATCCACAGGTACATCGTGGCCTTGGGTGGCTCACACGTGAACCCGGCCTTCCGAAACGAGGCGACGGCGGCGTCACGACGCGCCTTGAAGACCTCGAGGTTCCGCGGCACCC
Source organism: Gemmatimonadota bacterium (assembly GCA_031401495.1). Lineage (GTDB taxonomy): Bacteria > Gemmatimonadota > Gemmatimonadetes > Gemmatimonadales > Gemmatimonadaceae > DASPMP01. The sequence continues at coordinate 16,820 of JANNRQ010000168.1, read as the reverse complement.
ACTCGTCGAAGCTCTCGAACGCGGCGACGGCAGCGGCTTGCACCACCTGGAACTGCCCGGTGTCCACGAAGCTCTTCACTTTCGTGAGCGGCGCGACGATCTCCGGCCTGCCTACCGCCCAGGCGCAGCGCCAGCCGGTCATGTTGAACGTTTTGGACATCGAGAAGAACTCGATCGCGACATCACGCGCCCCGTCCACCTGGAAAATGCTCGGCGCGGTGTAGCCGTCGAAGGTCATGTCGCAGTACGGATTGTCGTACACGAGCAGGATGTCCAGTTCGCGGCATGTCTTCACGACGCGCGTCAGATACTCCATCGGCGCCACCGCGCCGGTGGGATTGTTCGGATAGTTGAGGTACAACACCGAGGCGCGTTTGAGCACGTCTGAGGGCACGTCATCCAGTTCAACCAGAAAGTTCGTGCGCGGACGCAGCGGGTACTTGTAGGCCTCACCCCCGGCCAAGAGCGTGCCACCGATGTACGCGTTGTATCCCGGCTCAGGGACGATCGCGACTTTGCCGGCTTCCATATACGCCAGCGCAATGTGCGACAGCCCTTCCTTGGAGCCGATGAGCGGAACGATCTCCTTGAGCGGATCGAACGTGAGCCCGAAGCGTTTCTCCATCCACGCGCTGGCCGCTTCGCGGAACTTGACCAAGCCAAGCCCGAAGCCGTAGCGGTTCATCGCCGGGATTTGCACCGCTTCCGTCAGGCGACGGACGGCCGCTTCCGGCGGCATCAGGTCCGCATCGCCCGCGCCAAGATCGATGACGTCCACGCCGCGCTTCAGCAGCTCGTGCTTCTGCTGCGGAATGCGCGCCAGCACGTACTCAGGAAGTGTCTCGACCCGCTTGGCGAGCTTCGGCAATCAGTCTCCGTTTGTCATTCCGAGCGCAGCGAGGAATCTGTAGTTCGCGAACTGCAGATCCCTCGCTTCGCTCGGGATGACCTTATGCACCCACGCGGTTTCGCACCCGGCTGATGCCGAGTACCTCCACTTCTACCTCATCGCCGGGTTGGAGGGTCCCGACTCCCGCTGGGGTTCCGGTCGCAACCAAGTCACCGGGCTCCAACGTCATGATGCGCGAGATGTAGGACAACACCATCGGGATCGAGAACGCCATGTGCGACGCCATCCCGCGCTGCCTTTCCGTTCCGTTCACGCGCGTCACCACGGTCAGCCCTGACAGGTCCGCCGGCGGATCCGCCGGAGTTCCCACTGGACAAAACGTGTCGAAACCCTTGGCGCGCGTCCACTGTGAATCTGACTTCTGAAGGTCGCGGGCCGTGACGTCGTTCACCGCGACAATCGACTTGATCGCCTTGGCGGCGTCCGCCTCACTCGCCTTGGACAGCCGCGTGCCGATGACGATCCCGATCTCACCCTCGTACTCCACCTGCTTGGACACCGCGGGCAGGTGAATGAGTTGCCCATCCCGAATCAGGCTGGAGGGCGGCTTGAGGAAGATGAGCGGCTCCTTGGGCATCTCATTGCCCAGTTCCTTGGCGTGATCGACGTAGTTGCGGCCCACGCAGACGATTTTCGATGGCGAACGCATACTGGAATCAGAGGTTGGACTGGCCATAGAACTTACGCACTTCCTGGTGCAGTTCGGCCCAGTTCCCGACCAGCCTGCGGGCGGGCGGGAGGGTCCTGAGGATCTCCTGTCCGTACGCCATACGGATGACACGTGCGTCGCAGATGACCACTACGCCGCTGTCCGTGCTGGTCCGGATCAAGCGCCCAAAACCCTGTTTCAGGCGCAGGGCCGCGTGCGGGAGCATGTACTCCGCGAAGGCGTCACCACCGGCACGCTCGATCGCCTCGCAGTGCGCTGCCGTCAGCGGCTCGGTGGGCACCTTGAATGGCAGCTTGGCAATGACCAGCCCGCGGAGCGCGTCGCCGGGCACGTCCACGCCTTCCCAGAACGACGACGTCCCCAGGAGCACCGCGCCGCGGGTGACGCGGAAGCGACGCAGCAACTCGTCGCGCGTGTGTTCGCCGTGCACGAGGAGCGGCCAGTCGCGCTCGAATCCCTTCGCCCGCAACTCGGCGGCCACGAGTCGCACCTCGCGGTGGCTTGTGAAGAGGCCGAAGATGCCGCCCTTGGACGCTTCGGTGACGTCCTTGATGATCCCGATCACCGCGGTCGAGTGCGCTGCCGGCTCCTTGTTGGGCTGCGGCACGTCCGCGGGCACGACCAGCAGGGACTGGATGTCGTAGTGGAACGGCGATGGAAACACGCCCGTCGCCGGTTCCACGTCCTCTTCGGTAAGGCCCAGTCGACTCCGCGCAAACGAGAAGTCGCCGTCGGTCGCCAGTGTCGCGCTGGTCACCACGGCGGTCTTCACGCGACGGAACAGATCCTCGCGGAGAATCGGAGCCAGGTCCAACGGGACACTTGATACCGCGACGGACTTCTCGCGCCCTTTGCTCTCCATCCAGCGCACGGTCTTCGTGCCGGCGTCCGGCGCGAGTGTCTCTCGAAGCGCATCGCTGGCGTTCTCCAAACGGCGCACCACCGCGCGCACTTCGCCCAGCATCGGCAGCGCGGTCTCATCCAGTTCGGCACTCTCGAGGCGCTCCCGCACCATCTGCAACCCGTCGCGGAGGATGCCGATTTCGCCGCGCGTGTCTTGCAGCGCGAGACGCAGGCCCGCGTCCCACGCGTGGTGATTCGCAAAGTCGTCGGTGAGCCGCAGGACCGGACCGCCGGACGCATCCAGCACCTGATCCAGGAGGTCGAACAACAGCGTGGATTTCTCGCGCGCGCCGCGCACCGCGGGCGCGAGGCGTTCCTCCACGAGGTCCAGGCTGGCCGTGCTCATGAGATTCCGCATCGCCGACAGGCGCGTGGCCAACGCCGGCAACAGCCCCCGGCCCCGCCGTTCAAGTCTGGAGAACAAGCGCTGCAACCCGCGTCGCGTGACCGAGAGACCCAGGTGGTTGGCCGCCGCGTCTTCCAGATGATGCCCTTCGTCCACGATCAGTCGCGAGTACGCCGGCAGCACCGCGGCCTCCGCCCAGTTGTTTGTCGCGCGCCGCACGGCAACATCGGACAGCAGCAGGTGATGGTTCACGACGATCACGTCCGCCTGCGCCGCGATGCGCCGCGCCTTGAACACGAAGCACTTCTCGAAATGCTTGCACTGGAATCGCTGGCACAGATCCGGTTCGGCCGCGATTTCGTCCCACACCTCGGCGCGTGGCTGCGACGGCAGGTCGCTCAGCGAGCCGTCCGAGGTACGCGACGCCCAGTTGGTGAGATCCGCAAGCTCTTCGCGCGTGCCGTCGTCGAACAGCGTCGCCTGAGACACCTCCGCGCTTTCCAGCCGCGACAGGCAGACGTAGTTGCGCCAGCCCTTCAACAGCGCGAAGCGCACCTTCTGGTCGTCGAGGGCCTTCTCGAGAAACGGCAGGTCCTTCCCCACCAGCTGTTCCTGGAGGTTGATCGTATTGGTCGACACAACCGTGCGCTCGCGATTGCGCGCCGCCCAGCGCAACGCCGGCACGAGATAGCCCATGGACTTACCGACGCCCGTGCCCGCTTCGAGCAGCCCGATGCCGCCAGTGTTGTAGAGCTTGGCGATTCGCTCCGCGTACGCCCGCTGGCTGGGGCGATCTTCGAACGCCGCGTGCTCGCGGGCGATGGGCCCTTCCTCTCCCAGATCGCGCTCCATTTCATCGGCGTCGAGAAGCTTCTTGGGCTCGACATCGGGCACTTCGACGACGACGTAAAGGTGCTCCGCGGCATTGTCGACGATGCCGAACCCGATGCCGTCGTCATACACGCGCGCCGCCACCTGCATGTCGGCGTCGGACGGCTCCAGCACGCCAGACGGGTGGTTGTGCACCAACATCTGGCCGCGTTCAGCGAACCCCGGAAGCGCGAGCACTGACACCGGATCGCCGCGGGCCACCACACGCGCCGTTTCGATGGCGCCTTCGTCGTCCAGGTCGCACGCGAAGCAGACCTCACGCCCCCCCGCAAGCTTGATGGCCGCGCGAATCGCTTTCGCAGCGCGCGCACCCAACCGCGAGTGACTCGTGACTAGTGACTGGTGACCGGACATCGTCACCTAATCCTAGTTACCAGTCACGAGTCGCCGGTCACTATGTCTTGAGCGGCTTCTTCTTCGCGGCGGGAAACAGCACGTTGTTCAGAATCAGGCGATAGCCCGGCGACGCTTTGTGCAGCGACAAGTCCGTCGGCGGATTGCCGATGGCGTGTTGCGGGTCTTCCGGATCATGCCCGCCATAGTACGTCCACGTGCCCTTCCCGTACTCACCATGGATGTACTTCACCCACGGCGCGCCTTCCTCGAACGCGAGCACCGTGCCGCCCGGCTTGAGCACGCTCTTGTTGAAGCTCGTCGTCACCCCGAAGAAATCCGGGATCACACTGCGATGGTTCTGCACGAGCATCGCCGCGACGGGATCGAACTTCGCCGAAAAGTTGAAGAGCGTGAACGCGCCCAACGGCTGGCGACGCCCCGGCACGTTCACCTGGTGCCCATCGATGTCGCTCATGGAGTTCACGAACGGTGACTGCTCCAGGCGCGCATTCTGAAATGCCATTGACCGCTTCCAGTCCATCTTGCCATCGGCGTTCTCGTCCATCGGCGAACCATCCGCGAACGCACCGGCGAGGTCCACCAAGTGGCCCGCCATCGCCATCTCCAGCGTCTCTGTAGCGCCGCACATCGCGAACACGAATCCGCCGCGCTCGACGAACAGGCGAATGTTTTCCGCAACGCCCTTCTTGAGCGCCGGCGTGTTGCTGAAGCCCAGTCGGCGCGCCGCTTGCGAGTTCTTCTGGACGAGTTCCACGAACCACGACGCGTCGCGATAACCGAGGTGGAACTTGTTCATCTGGCCCGTAAAATCTTCGTGATGCAAGTGCAGCCAGTCGTACTTGGTCAAGTCGCCCTTCTGCACGTCCTCGTCGTAGATCGCCGTGTACTCTATGCCCGCGTACTTGAGCGCCAGAGTCACCGCGTCGTCCCACGGCGGCGCGTCCGGCGGCGTGTACACCGCAACGCGCGGCGCCTTCTCCAGCGGAATCGCGTCCATGTTGCTGCCGGCGATCTCGCTACGGATCGCGCTCAGCGGACCCGCATCGATTGCCTCGTACGAAATGCCATCGAGACCCGCGCGACGCCGCAATTCCGGGGTATCCGGCAGCAGGAACGAACCGCCGCGATAGTTCAGGAACCACTCGGCCTTCATCCCGGCTCTGAGCGCCGTGTACGTCAGACCGTATGCCTTGAGATGGTTCTGCTGCTGATCGTCCATCGGGATGAGCAATTGTTGCGCGCTCGCTCCGCTCGGCCTCGCCACACTGAGTCCTGCGAGTACGAAGCACCACGCACCAAGCACGGCCTTTCTCATGGAATAGCCGCTTTCATCTGCTCGAGATCGCGCCGTGCCTGCGGCACAAGAGCGCTCTGCGGGTACGACAGGATGAGATGTTCGAGCCGCTGCGTCGCGCTCGCCACATCACCGCGCCGGCGCAGCGCGCGCGCCCATTCCAGCTCCGCCGACGGCGCCTCGGCGCTCATCGCGTACTGCTCCACGACGCGCTGATACAACGGAACGGCTTGCGCATCGTTGTTCAGCGCTGCGCGCAGCTGACCCGCGGTATAGAGCAGCAGCGATGCGATGTCCGGCAGGCGATCGGCGGACTCCACCATCGAGGCGGCCGCGCCCGCGGTGTCGCCGCGCGCGAGTTTCAGGAACGCCTGACCGAGCGCGATCGAGCTATCGCCTTTGACGCGGGCAACGGTGCCGAGCGCCAACGCCAGTTCAGGCGACGCATCGGCGCCGGTTCGCAATAGCCGCCGCGCCGTGACCAGGTCGCCGGCGTAGAGCGCCAGCCAGCCGGCGGCATCGCTCGAGTCCGCGTCGGGGCCCGCCACCGTCAGCGCCGTGCGCGCACGACCCATGTCGCCGATGCGCACCCAGCCAAACGCAATCGATCGCGCCAGGGTGGCGCGGCTCGTCGGCGTGAGCCAGCGCTCGTACGATTCCACCAGGCGCTCCGCGGTCGCCGGCCGACCCAGCGCTGCCAACGCGCGCACATGCACCGGCAACAGCGTGCGCGCCACGCGCGCAGAGTCCGCCCCGCCGCCGGTGAGCGGCGCGAGCGACAAGGCGCCGCCGGGATCGCCACTGTTGAGCGCAGCAATCGCCGCGCGCAGGGCGATGTCCGGCGCCTTGCGGTACCGGAGCGCGGCAGAGAGCGCTTCACGAGCGTGTGTCCAGCGCTCCTCTGCCTCGGCCCGCAGCGCGTAATCCAGCCACGCAGCCGCGGCGGCGCTGTCGGGCGGCAGGTCGCGCAAGGCCAGCCAGCCGTTCGCCGGTGAGCCCCACGCCGTCTCGAGCGAGGCCATCGTGCGGCGCGCCGCCACCAACAACGGCGGCGCGAAGAACTGCGCGCGAATCGCGTCTCGCAGCGTCAGCGGCGCCGGAGCCAGTGCGTAGGCGGCAGCCTGCTCCAGGTACGGCGCGCTGATCAGCGCCTCGCGCCACGCCTTGGCGGATTCCTCCCACTGACCCAGCGCCGCGCGCGCCTGCGCCACTTCCAGCTGCACGTCGCCTGTTCCACCCAACTGCGTGCGCGCGCGGACGAGAATAGAGTCCGCGCGAATCGCTTGACCCTGCTGCAACAACTGGCGCGAGTATTCGCGGTACGGCGCCGGATCTCTGGGCACGTCCTGCACCCACCGCTCGAATGCCTGACGCTGGTCGGGTTCGCGGCCCAGCGACTGGAGGCTGCGCAACAGCACCGATCGGTACACCGGCTCCTTGGGGTACAACCGGATCAACGAATCAAGCGGTATGAGAAGCGAGTCCGTGATCTTGAGCTCGGCGTACACCCGCTCGAGGCCCAGTAGCGCGCTGACGCTCGTGTGGGTGAACAATGCGCGCCGGAATTCGACGCCGGCCTCGCGGTACTTCCCCGCACCCTCGAGATCCATCGCGCGATAGAACGCCGCGGAGTCTGGTGCCTGGGGCTTCGTGCTTGGTGCTTGGGCAACGGCTCTGCTCGCGACCCCGGCGGCGAAGCTCCCTGCAAGGACGAAGCACCAAGCACCAAGCACGCCGTTACGGCTGCTTCGCATTGATCCGTTTGAAGTACTCGAGAATCGCCCGGCGTTCGTCCGCTGAGAGCCCCCGCAACTCGTCCCACGTCGGCTCTCCGAACTTCTGGCCCGCTTTGCCGCGGACCGCGTTGGCGCCCGGGTCGAACCGGTCATCGCCGGTGGCCGCCTTGGCCTCGCGTTTGTCGTTGTCCTCGCGCTCTTCCTTCTCCAGCGAACGTCCGGCGTCGAGCATGCGACGGAACAACTGCTGTTGGCGCGCGACCGTTTGCGCATCCACGCGCGTCTGCTCCAACGCTTCCGCCAACTGACGCGCTTCCTTCGCCAACTCGCCGGCGCGATCACCGCCGGCGGCGTCCGAGATCTCCTCGAGTTGGTTCGCGATGCTGCGCTGCTGACGCGCCAACGTGCGCGCCGTCGCCTGCGCCTCGGGACTCATCTGGCCCTGGCCCGGGATCGGCATGAGACCCTGCGCCTGCGCGTTGATGCTGCCCTGCTTCTTGGCCATCTCCTGCATCTGCTGGATCATCTCGGAGAATCCGGTCGCCGAGTTGGCGCTGTTGGCCCGTTCCCGGTCGCGCGCGAGTGCGGCGGCGGCACGATTCAGCGCCTCGGCCGCGTCACCCAGCGCGCCGGAGGCCTGTTGCGAGCCGCGCTGCTCCGTGAGTTGCTGCGTCGCCTGCTGCGTGCGCTGCATAGCCTCGTTCATGGCGCGCTGTGCGCGGCCGGAGAGCAACGACGTCTTCTGGCCTTCTTTCTGGAGTCGTTCGGCAGTCTTGTCGACGCCCTGCTGCACCGCGCTCTGCTGGCCGCGCAGCGGATCCGACTTGGCCTGATCGCGTCCGGCTGAACGCGCCTTCTCCTCCATCGCCGCTTCTTCGCGCGCCATCTGGAGCAATTCCTGGATCGACTGGTCCAGCGCCTCGGTCAATTCCTTCTTCCACTCGCCCACCTGCTGTTCGCGTGCGTCCTGCAGATCCTTCGCAGCCTGCTCCATCTGTTGCGACGCGTTCTTGGCGTCCTGCTGGCGCATCTGCTGCTCGGACTTCTCGGCGTGTTGCTGAGCCGAGTTCGCTTTTTGCGAGGCGGCGTCCGCCTTCTCCTTTTGGAGACGCTGCTGCAACCGCTTCACATCGTTGGCCAGGCGCTCGGAGCGGTCCGCGAGCCGGTCGCCGGCTTCCTTCTTGTTCTCGGCGTCCATCCGAGCCGCGGAGTCCGCCATGTCGCGCTGCTTCTCGGAGATCTCCCGGGCTTCGTCCTTGAGCGTCTCCATCGCGCCTTCCAGCGCGGCCCGCTTGAGCATCTCGGCGCTCTTCTCGAGCTGTTCACGCAAGCGCTTCTGCTGTTCCGCCATGTTCTTGAGCGCGTCACGCGACTGTTCGCTGTTCAACTCACGCGTGGAGCTTTCCAGCTTCTTCATCTGCTCCATCATTTCCGGAGTCAACGCGTCGCGCAGCAAGTCCTGCGCCTCGCGCAACTGCCGCGAGAGCGCGCTGTCCAGTGCGCCCGCTTCCTTCAATTGCTCCTGAAGGGCCGCGGCCGCGTCCTTGAGCTGATCAATCTTGTTGGCCAGTTCGCGCTGTTCCTGCGCCAGCGCCCGCGCTTTCTCGGCGGCCTCGTAGGACATCTCCTTGTCTTTCCCCTTGGAGGCGTCGTTGCTGGGCTGGCCGTTGGGTTGATTGCCACGATTGCCCCGCTCGCGCGAGGCCTCTGCGGTGCGCTGCTCCAGCGATCTCTGCTGCGTCGCCGCATTCCGTGCGGCGTTCGCGGTGGAATCGGCGGCGCTCCGCGCCAACGAGCGGCGCTCTTCCATCGTGGGAATCCTGATCACGACTTCCCGGCTCACGCCCCGTTGCTTCCACGGCGAGTTGTCCGTGGCCGCGATCTGGAGACGGAGCGCGTCGCCCGGTTGCAGCTCGAACGGAGCGAGATCCACGACCGGCGAGCCGTTCCACATCGTTCCCTGCTGCGCCGCGAGCCGGGCGGTAACCGGGGTCTCTGCCCTGCCGCGTGCAACGCTGCGGGTTGCGATCAGTTCCACGAGACTCACGCCGTGGTCGTCAGACGCAGTGATCTGAAGCTGAATGCGATCCACCGCAGCCACGAGCGTGTCGGTGGTGGGCTGCACCAGTTCGACGGTCGGAACGGAATCCGGAATGACGTCGAGCTCGATGGGCAACGGCACGTCCGCGATCGCGATGCGCTCGCCAAATGCGAACCAACTCCAGCGCTGCGATTGACGCGGCGTGAGCACGCCGCTGAATGCCTGGCCGGACACGTCGAATGACACTGAATCGCTGTCGCTGCGAACGTACCCGCGATCCAGCTTGGTGGAAGCGCGCCCAGTCACCGCGATCACGGTGCCGCGCGGCACCTGCGCGGGCTCGCCGACGGGAAGACCTTCGGCCGCGCGGCCGAGGTATGCGGGATAGGTCGCGCGCAGCACCACACCGCCCACGAAGGGCTTGTCCGTGACGCGCACGACCAGCGTGTCCGTGACGTTCCGCCCGTCCGTGGCGGTGAGGATGATGTCGCCGCGTACCGGCCCGATCGTAGTCGCAGCAATTCCGGTCGCCGGATCGACGTTGAGCAGCGTGATCTGCCAACCCTCGCCCGTGGTGCGCGACGTCAGCGTCACCGTGCGACGACCAGCGGCCTCGACGCGAACGCGCAGCGCTTCTCCGCGCAACAGGTCGCTCGGCAAGTCCTTGAACGCGAGCGCCGGAACCAGCGAGCCACTCCACGCCGAGAACGGGCGCCGGATCGCGAGCAACCCATCGCTGAAAGACGGCGCGGCGAACAGCAGCATTGCCAGCGTGACTACCGCTACGCCGCTCACCTGCGCGGCGCGATTGCGACAGGCGCGCAGCAGCGCGGGCGCCAGCGTCGGACCGCGGCTCACCAGGGTTCCGGCAATCACTTCGTTGGCGCGGCGCGCAATCGCGGATTCAGGCACTTCGATGACGCCGCGCAGCGCTCCAGCGCGCAGGTCCTGTTCCGCTTCAATGGCAGCGGCGACGCTCGAGCGCGCGAGGTGACGGCGGGCGCGCTGCACCAACCACCACGCCGCCGCGGCATTCACGCCGATCAGCACGATCCAGATCAACACCGGGGTCGCGCGCGGCAAAGCGATCCAGCGGGCGCCGCCCAGGAGCCACGCACCGCCACCAACGATGACGGTCGACAGGAGCACAATGGCCGCAGCCGTCGTCACCATGTTGGAGACGCGCAGCTTGGCGCGCTCCCGCTCCACGAGCTGGATCACCGTCATGGGACAGGCCTGCTGGTCATCGCGTACGTGAAGAGGTTGATCCCCATGCGCAGCGCCGCCTCGTGGAGTTCCGGTGGATCATTGTGGACCTGGGTGTCTTCCCAACCATTGCCCAGATCACTCTCATAATCATAGAACACCGCGAGCCTGTCACCGATGAAGATGCCGAACCCGCGAGCAGGTTTTCCATTGTGCTCGTGGATCTTGGGCAGCCCGGACGGGAAGTCGTACACCAAGTGGTATATCGGATGTGACACCGGGACGTCCACGAGTGGACGGTCCGGGAAGACCCGCGCGATTTCGCGGCGGAACGACGTGTCGATGCCGTAGTTGTCGCTGACGTGCAGGAAGCCGCCGCGCAGCAAATAGTCGCGCAGGCGAGCCACTTCGATCTCCGACAGCTTGATGTTGCCGTGTCCGGTCACGTGCAGGAACGGATAGTCCCACAAGCGGTCGTCGGTGAGGCGAACGCGCGCCTCGGCTTTTTCGACTTTGATGGCGGTCCGCTCGCGAATGGCGGCGAGCAGGTTGGGTAGGCTCGACGGGTTGGCGTACCAGTCGCCGCCGCCGTCGTACTGAAGCCGGGCGATCGTCAGTCGCACTGCGGACGTTGGCGGCGCCGACGCGCTCAGCGCCGCCGTGCCCGCGATCAGTGCCAGCGCCCTCACAACCCGACGTCTCATTCCGCTCCCGCGTCCATCGCAATTCGATACGCAACGTTGCGCGATGCGCCCATTGCCACCAGCGCCGCCGCTGCGTCCTTCACGCTCTTGCCCGCACCCCGCAGCGTGGACGCCTCGCGGGCCAGCGCTGCTTCGTCAACCGCAACGGGCGACGCACCCTCTACCAGAATAACGACCTCGCCACGTGGCGGAGTCTCCTCGTAATACGCGGCAAGTGACTCGACCGTTCCGCGCTTGATCTCCTCGAACTGCTTGGTCAACTCGCGCGCGACGACAGCTCCGCGGCTTGAGCCGCGCTGCGACAAGTCTCGCAACGTGGCCGCCACACGGCCTGGTCCCTCATATAGAACGGCCGTCAGCTGTGACGAAGCGATCGCGTCGAGGGCGGCGGATCGATCGCCACCGCTGCGTGGAAGGAACCCGAAGAACGTGAACCGGTCTGTGGCGAGACCCGACGCAACCAGGGCGGCCAGCATGGCCGACGCACCTGGCACCGGGACCACTCGAACGCCGGCGTCCAAGGCGGCGCGCACGAGACGATACCCCGGGTCAGACACGAGCGGCGTGCCGGCGTCCGTGATCAGGGCCAGCGTGTCCCCCTGCAGCAGGCGCTCGACGAACTTGGGCGTCGCCGCTGCCTCGTTGTGCTCGTGATATGCCGACATCGGCGTTGCGATCTCGTAGCGATCCAGCAGGACGCGCGAGTGACGCGTGTCTTCGGCGAGCACAAGCGCCACCGACTTGAGCACTTCAACCGCCCGGAAAGAAAAATCCCCCATGTTGCCGATGGGGGTGCTGACGACGAAGAGCGTGCCGGCTGGGCCCTCGGTCAAAGCACCTTCCACGGCATTTTGTCGTAGAAACCGGCGGACTGGAACATGTGCCGCCGCTCCCACGTGAGTTCCTTCAGCAATGTCTCGGGCGGCGTGCCTTCGTGGTCAGCGGTCGCCCACATGACCTCGGACAGCCACGACGCCACCGCCACCGTCAGTTTCGCAGTATCCGTCACCGGCTCCTTGGCCGGTTTTGCTTTTCCAACGCTGAAGCCGTCGAGTTCCGGATGCTTCGTGAGCAGGTTCGTGCGCGCATGCTCCGCGATCGCCGGCGCGCTGTCGCGGCCGTCCTTCACCAGACGCTGTACCAGCGCGTTGCCAAGTTCGCGGTACGCCTGCACGAGCGCCGGCGGCGCCTGCTGGGGCAGCGGCGTGAGCGAGTGCCAGCGACGAAACTTGCCCTCGGTCACCTTGGGGCCCTGTGCAAACAGCTTTGCGACCCGTTCGACGATCGATCCCGTGGCGGGGATCGCGAGATACGCGCGATCCACCGCGCCAGCGTGAAACACCAGGTAGTTCACCGCGCCGTCCGCGACGATTTCGAGCAGTCCGTCGAACATGATGGACATGAGGAACGGGAACAGCGCGGCCGGATCTTTGAGGTTCAGGTCGGCCGGCCAGGCATCGGGCTCCGCCGTTTGCGCGGCGAACATCGCGCCCACCTGCTCCTCATCGGCCTCGTGAAAGCAGATCTCGCCGTATTCCGGCTCAGACGGGATGCGCTCCAGCGCCGCGCTGATCGCCAGCGAGCGCCAGCCGGCCTTGTCCATGATCGTGGCGTTCACAACTTCGCCGCGCTGCAGGTACAGCACCACGAATTCCTCTGGTAGCCACACGGCCACGTAGCCGGATACGCGCGCGGCACGGTCGCGTTTTGCGTCCGTCAGCAAGTTGCGCAGGTGGACGTACGCGAGGCGTGTGCGCGGAAGAAGCACGCGTGAGTTCGGGTACTTGAGCCCCGCGACAATCGCCGGCATGTGCGGTGAATATTGGCTCCAACCACTCAGGTAGCAACCATTTAGCGCCACAAACACAAAGGGCTCCGCAGAACGCGGAGCCCTGCACCCTGTACCCCACACCCTGTACCCTATCAGTTACGCGTGCAGCGCGATCTTGGCCTCGATGCTCGCCTTCGGGACCGCGCCAACGATTTGATCCACGACCTTTCCGTCCTTGAAAAACAGCAGCATCGGGATGGACCGCACATTGAACCGCGCCGATGTCTTGATGTTCGTGTCGACGTCGAGCTTGCCGACCTTGACCTTGCCGGCGTGTTCGGCGGCGAGCTGTTCCAGAACCGGCGCGATCATCCGACACGGTCCGCACCACGTGGCCCAGAAATCCACGACAGAGAGGCCCGAGTGCTTTTCGATCTCGGCTTCGAAGTTGTCGTCAGTGACCAGGGTCGTGTTGTCGGTCATGTTCATCGGCTGGGGTTCTCGTCGAAAGTTAAGCGAACGCCGATGCGGCGTTCTTCTATAGTTACAGTCGCACGTTCCAAGAATCGCTTACCGGAGCACTGGCATGTCCAAAGCCACACCGCGTGGCACCCGCATCGCGCACATCGGCGTCGCTGTCGACGCCCTCGACCGCATCCTGCCGTTCTACCGGGATATCCTCGGCTTGCCGCAGGTCCCGCTCGACGATGCCGATGGTTCCCGCATCGCCGGACTTGCCGCCGGCGACTCCCTCGTCGAACTCCTCGAATCGAAACGCGCCGATTCACCCATCGGCAAGTTCGTCGCAAAACGAGGCCCCGGTATTCACCACATCTGCTTCGCGGTTGACGACCTCCCGGCCACCCTCGACCGCTGCCGTATCGCCGGACTCAAACTGATCGACGATGTCCCCCGCCTCGGCGCCGAGGGCAAGCGCATCGCCTTCATCCACCCATCGTCCACGGCCGGTGTGCTGATTGAGCTCACCGAGCACTAGAACGTCTCCTTGCTCCTGGCTCCAGCCCTTATAAGGAAGCGCAGATCCGCTGGAGTGGGTCGGGCTCGAACTGCTCCACGTACCACCGCTCGTTCGGCCCCTGCACCAGCGTGAAATTTGTCATGGCCGTCAAGTCCTTGTACCACACCTGGGCGCCGATCGAGCGTTCTCCGGTTGGCTTCCCCGTCTCGCGACCGATCTGGGACCGGTCGTGCCGAAAGCAGCGCATGAAAATGAACTGGCGCTTCTGGAGTTCCACATGTTCGATCGTTGCGCGCGCCGGACCGGCTTTCGATCCGAACACCAGGCCCATGCCGTCGTAATCCTGCGACTTGGCGGTGGCGAGAAACCGTTCGACCGCTTCGCGGGCCGTGCTCGCACCGCCGGCGCGCGGTCCGGCTGTTGTCGTCTGGCCGCGACATCCCGCCACCACGAGCAATGCTGCAATCGCTAGTTTCTTCACGCGGGCTCCGGTTCTGCGAACCATAACGGGTCGCTGAAACACGAGCAAGAAACTTCGGCTCTCGATGCAACGTCAGCGCCTCTACATCAACGTGGATCACGTCGCCACCGTGCGTCAGGCGCGGCGCGGCAGCGAACCAGATCCTGTGGAAGCCGCACGTTTGTGTGAAGACGCCGGCGCCGACGGCATCACGGCGCACCTGCGCGAAGACCGTCGCCACATCCAGGACCACGACATCGAGCGCCTCGCCAAGTCCGTGAGAACCGTGCTCAACCTGGAAATGGCGCTCACCGAAGAGATGGTGAACATCGCGCTCGGCGTCGGGCCGATGCAGGTGAGTCTGGTTCCGGAAAAGCGGGCGGAGATCACCACCGAGGGCGGCCTGGACGTCACGCACGACGCGAAGCGCCTGGCGGCCGGTATTGCCCGGCTCAACGCCGGCGGCATCCGCACGAGCCTGTTCATCAATCCGGACGATCGCATGATCCGCGCCTCCCAAGACCTCGGCGCGGTCGCGATCGAGCTGCACACTGGCGAGTACGCCGACCGGCCCGGCGATCGGGGCAAGCTGGACGCGCTCGCCAAGGCAGCCGAACTCGGCGCCAAATTGGGACTTGCGGTGCACGCCGGACACGGGCTCACGGCGGACAACGTCCGTGCTGTCGCCGCCATCCCGGAAATCGAGGAACTCAACATCGGCCACTCCGTGGTGAGCCGCGCCATCTTCGTCGGCATCGAGCAGGCCGTGAAGGAACTGCGCCGTGTGATGGACTCGGCCCGTGGGTCGTCCTAAACTTCGGACGCATCCCAGATGACAGCGCCAACTCCGTCTTTTCTCGACTTCTTCGTTCTCGAAGCCGGTGAGTACGTCGAACAACTCGACGGGATCCTGTTGCGCTCCGGAACTGCGCTGGACGCCGAGGCGATGCAACGCCCGGCGCGCGCGCTGCGCGGCAGCGCTCAGATGGCGAAGATCCCGATGCTGGCCGAGCTGGCGGCGACGGTTGAGGCGCTCACGCGCGCACTCAAGAGTGGATCGCTTCCCTTCGATCAGGCGCTCAAGGGCGCGCTGACGGCCAGCATCGACGACCTCAAGATCCTGGTGCGCGCGTCGCGCTCGTGGACCGAGAAGGAAGATCAGCTCGCCATGAAACGAATCGGCGAGCTTTCTCCCTATGCGGGCGCTGCCGGGGCGGTGTCCCAGACCGGGTCCTCAAACGCGACGTCATACTTCAGCGCTGAAGCCTCGAACATTGCCGGCGAATTGGAGCAGCTGACGTCTCGCCCGGACGACACGGCGGCCGCGTCCAGCGTGTTGCAACGGATCCGGGCACTCCGCGGCGTCGCGGGCGTTCGGGAGATCCCGGCGCTGTCCGAGACCGCCGAAGCGGCCGAGAGCGCGGTGCGCCCGCTGGAACTGGGCGAGCCGCTTCCCGTCGACAACGTCGGCGTCCTGCGCGCCGCGGCCGAGCTGCTGCGCGCCGTGACGGCGGGCATCGCGTCCGGCCAGGCCGTCACGACCGCGACGCCGCAGTACCGCGAGTTCCTGTCGGCGCTCGACGCGATGGCGTCGAACGAGACCGGCGCGGATCGCATCCGGCCAATCGCGGACTACTTCTTCGACGACCACGGTCCGCACATCGTGAGTCAGGCGCCCAACCCGCCGACAACGCCGGCTCAGCGCTTCCGCATGGAGGTCGTCAGCCTCGGCGAGCACCTGCACCGGGTCATCGACGAGGCGCGCAGCGCCAATGACGACATCCAGCGCGAGCACGCGCGCGCTGGACTGGGGCGCGCGCTGCGCGCGATCCGTGGAACGGCAGCGAGCTTCGGACAGATGGCGGTGGCGCAGACCGTCGAGGGCTACCTCGAGCGCACGGGCGACCTGAATGCGTCGGGGCTGGATGCGATCTCGACCTTCGCAGCAACCATTTCGCCAGCGGCGACTGCGCCCACCCCAGCGGCGACGTCGGCGGTTGGCCTCCGGATGACGCATGTGAAGGGAGCGGTTGCTCACATTGGCCAGGCCGGCGCGCTGCCGGTCTCGCCGTCTGTGACTGCCCCCCGTCCTGCCATGCCGACGCCGGCGCCAAAGACGCCCGCCGCTGCACGGGCATCTGCCGCCCTGAACGCGTCTATCGCGGCGTTCGAGACCATCGCCACGGAACGGATGGCGGAGCCCGCGCCCGTTACCGAGGATCCGATTCCGGTCGACGCGCTGTTCTACCGCGGTCGCGCCGCGCTGGACCGCGCCATCGAACTGCGCGATAGCCTCCGCCGCGCCGGCGGACCCGCCAGGCCCGAAGTGCTCGAAGAGATCTACGACCTGCTGGACCTCGCTCGCGTCGCCGAGCAGCCCGCGTTCTAGCCTGATCCGATGAAATCAGCGGCGCGTTGGCTCATCGCCATCGCGGTCACTGTCGGTCTGCTCTGGTGGGCGTTGCACGACACCTGCTGGACCGAGTTGTGGACCGACGTTCGCAATTCGAACAAGGGACTCGTCCTGCTCGCTGTCGTCGTGGGTACGATGG
>JANNRQ010000167.1:0-36509 GCA_031401495.1 Gemmatimonadota bacterium | reverse complement strand
CCGTCGCTGCGCTCGCAGCGGGTGATCTTTGATTTCGCCAATCGCGAGCTCAGCCGTGACGTCCGTCATGATTCGCACGACCGTGAGATTTTCCAATCGGACCAGCGCACCGAGTGCCCGCGCGTAGAGGTAGTCGCCCATGATCACCGCGACTTCGTGACTGAACACCTTGTTCAGCGTGGGCATACCCCGCCGCTTCACGGAATGATCTACTGAATCGTCGTGAACCAATGTGGCCAAGTGCATCAGCTCGATCGCCGCCGAGAGCGTGACCGCCTTTTCAGCGCCGCGCTCTTCCACGTCGCTCGCAAGCAGGGTCAGCGTTGGGCGGAACAACTTGCCCTTTGCCTGAAGCAAGTGGTGGGCGACTTGCTGGATCGACGGCAACTCATGCGCGACGATCTTTTGTAGTTCGGGAACGACGCGGTCGAGGCGCGCCTTGATCGGCGCCTGAATGCCAGCGAGGGTGACGGCACGTGTCGCAGCGACCGCGCTGCTCATCGCGGCGCGTTCTCCAGCGCGCTCAAGCGGTCCGCCACATCCTGGAACTGGATGTCAAGGACGAAGACGCGCTGATAGAACGCCATCGCTTCGTCGGTCTTCCCGGTCGCCTCGTTGGCGCGACCGAGCAGGTACAGGACTCCAACGAGCTGGTCGTCGTTCATGCCCTTCTCGTTGAGTGCGCGCCCGAGAATCGTCGCTGCCATCGCGTGCTGGTTTTTATCGATGAAGCAGCTGCCGATCGCCTCATAGGTGCGCACGCGGTTATCAGGACCACGCAGGGCCTTCTGAAACTCCGCAATGGCTTCATCGATCAAACCCATCTCCTTGAACGCCACGCCGAGGTCGTAGTGGCTCTGATAGTCTTCGGCCTCGACATTCTCGGCCACGCCCTGCTTGAACTTCTTCAACATGTCCGCGAAGTCGGCCTCTTCGTTTCCCGTCGGCTCCTCTTCCTGAACCTTCATGCGGGTGTCCTTCGGACCGTCGTCCTCACGCAGGAAGTCGCCGAGGTTGATGAAGGAATCGTCGGCGACCGGCGTGGGACGCCCCGCTGCGGGCGGCGGCGCCTTCCCCGTCGGCGTCGCCTTGCCCACAGGCGCGGCGGGCGCGGGCTCCGGCATGGTGCTGATCGCGGCCTGCGCACGCAGGTCGTCCGGCGACAGCTCGAGCACACGCTGGTAGATGCTCCGCGACTTGTCCACCTGACCATTTCGGAACAAGGCGTCGGCGAGCGCGATATAGGCCTCGACGAGCTGGGGACGATCGTTCGCACGATACGCGTACTCGACGCGCTTCTGATGGTGCTTCACGGAGGACGAATCGATGCGTACGATCACTTCGACCACCGACATCGCCATCGCCAAGTCGTTCGCCTTCTCGAACCCCAGCATTGCGACGTCGAGCTCCCGCAAGCCAGCCTCGCGTTCACCGCCGTCGAGCAGCGCTTCCGCCAATTCGCGATGCGCAGCCCAATCGTCGGGAGCGTTCTTTACGGCAGCGGTCAGCGAGTCGACCGACTTCATCTCGATCGACGGCAGCGCAATGACCTCGACGCCCGCGTCGATTGAGACCTCGGCCACCATTGGCTCGTTCAGATCGAGCAGTGGGACCTCAGCCTCCGGTGCAGCCTCGTCGGCGGGCTCGTCGGCGACCGGCATGATGAAGTCGAGCGTCCCGCCTGAGTCCGGCGCGTCGGCCTCGGCCTCGGCCATCGACGTCGACTCGATCTCAAGCAAGCCGCCGGAACCCGGCACGTCGTCAGCCGAGGCAAGTGACGTGCTTTCGATCTCAAACGCAGCCGGCTCTTCGGTCGATTCCGCCAACGGTGGAGGCGGCGGAGCGGGTGGCGGCGGCGGGGCTGGCGCTGCCTTGGGCGCAGCGGCAGCAGGCGTCGGCTTCGCTGGTTCGGCGATGTCAACCGGCTTCATGCCCTGCTGCGTCAATCGCTTGACGACCGAGAGACGCTGGTTCTGCGCCGCCGCCGAATCACCAAGGTCGATAAAGATCAGGTCGTCACCGCCTCCTCCACCCCCGCTTTCCGTGGCCGCTCCGCCAGCGCGCGGTTCAATGCCGGGGTCGATGGCACGCAAGCGAGTAGCGGTCGCCGACGCCTCCGTCGTATTGCCGAGCCGGTCAAACTGCTCGTGGAGAACTTGCAGGTGCTCGATCGCCTCCTTCTTCTTTCCGGCCTTGAGCATTTGGTCGGAAAGCATGAGTCGCACATCCGTCTCATCAGGGACGAGGTCCGCAAACTCGCCCAGCGCGCGGAACGCTTCGTCCGGCTTGCCGCCCTTGTGCATCCGGTCGGCGTACTCGAGGAAGTTCTTCTTGGCGTCCGCCTTGAAGCCCTTCTTGGCGCTGATCTTGCCGAGCTTGTAGTAGACCGTGGCGCGGCCAGGGGATGCGCGCAGGATCTTGCTGCACAGTGCGATGGCGTTGTTGAAGAACCCGCCTTCGGTGTAGTGGTCGACCGCTTTCTCGTAGTAGTTCGTGGCCTCGGCAATGTTGCCGGCTTTGGCCATCAGGTCGCCTACGCGGTTGAACAGCGCGACATCGAGCCCTTCCGACTCCTTTTCCATCTCTGCCAGCAGCTCGACATAAACCGGAATCGCCTTTTCAGGCGATTTCTTTTCCAGATCGGCGGCCTTCTTCTTGAGCGCGGCAACTTTGGACATCAGCGTCCTGATCGGCGGGCGGAGGAGTAAATCGACCTCCGCGGCAGGCGGAAATCGGGGCGTTCAAGTTACGTCTAAGTCATGGACGTCACAAGCTTTGCCCCTTGTCCAGAGCCCTCGACAGATGCGTGCTCCGAGCCAGTATGGCAGTTCGCGGTAGTCCTTGGCGTCGAACAAGGCGAGGTCAGCAGCGAAGCCCGGGGCCAGCTGCCCAGTCTCTCCGGCCAGGCCCAAGGCCGCAGCGCCGTTCACCGTGGCCGCAATAACGCATTCCGCGGCGCTCAAACGCAGCAGACTGACGCCCAAAGTCATCGCCAAGGGCAGGCCGGCCGTTGGTGACGTGCCCGGATTGAAGTCAGTTGCCAACGCAATGGCTATCCCCGCGTTGATCATTCGCCTGGCGGGCGCTTGCGCACCCTTTCCGAGGAACAGCATGGTCGCCGGCAGCAGGGTCGCAACCGTATTGGCACCCGCCAGCGCCCGGACGCCCGACTCCGAGATGGCAGCCAGATGGTCGGCTGAAGTCGCGCCGAGTTGCGCGGCGAGTTCCGCGCCTCCGCACGAGGTCAACTCATCGGCGTGGAGCTTGAGAGACATTCCGGCGGCCCGGGCAGCCGACAGAATCTCGCGGCTCTCATCCACCGTGTAGACGCCAGTCTCGCAGAACACGTCCGTGAACGCCGCCAGATGCTCGGCGGCCACTTTCGGTATCATCTCGCGAGTCACCACGTCGATGTATTCGCGCCGGCGCGTGGGTGGATCGCGGAACTCGAGCGGCACTTCGTGTGCGCCAAGGAATGTCGGCACCAGACGCATCGGTAGCTCAGCGCTGAGATCGCGAATGACACGCAACAGCTTGAGCTCGTCGTCCAACGTCAGGCCGTAGCCTGACTTCACCTCGATTGTGCCGACCCCGAATGAAGCCAATCGACGAACGCGGACGCGCGCGAGCTCGAGCAACTCGCGCTCCGATCGCCCCCGGACGTCGCGCACAGACGAATGGATTCCCCCACCCTGCCGCGCGATCTGCATGTAATCCATCCCCGCCGCGCGCATTTCGTGCTCGGAGGCACGAGGCGCGCCGAACACCGCATGCGTGTGCGAATCGACTAGCGCTGGCATCAGCACGCCACGCTTGCAGTCAATCTCGCGCGCGTTCCTGAACTGCTTGCGAAGGTCCGAGTGCGTTCCGACCGCCGCAATCGTCTCTCCCTGAACGGCGACCGCGACATCGGTCGCTATCGCGAGCTCCTTCATCTCCGACCCCTTGCGGGCACGCGCCGGGCCCGCGCACGTCACCACCTGCTCGGCGTTGACAAACAGGAGCGGGCGATCGGCGGCCTTCGCGGCCGACGATCGCCTCGCCGGGGTGGCGCGCTTACGCGAGGACATCCGACACGCGTGACAACCTCAAGGGCGCCTGCGCCTCGCCGCGGCACGCGTAATAACACGCGTTGCACGGAATCGCTTGGTAGCGGCGGAAGTCGCGCCAGTGAAAATCGGTGGGATAGTCGGGGCAGCGTTTCACGTGGCCGGCAGGACTCACGTGAATGGTTCGCATGCCTGACTGACATGGCTCGGTCATCTGGCCGCGGACGTAGCGTGGGAGCTGCTCGAGATAGTAGTCCGAGTTCGTAACCACACCACGCCGTTTGCGCTTGTAGGCGAGGACTTCACGAACAAGGGCCTCCAGTTGCGATGTCTGACCCGCGCCCAAAAGGTGTTCGCGATTGCCATTCTTGGCATCCGTGTACACGCTCAAGTTCACGCCGACCTTCAACTCCGCGGCGCGCAGGACGATTGGCATGATCTGATCGAGGTTGTCGTTCTTGATCACTGTGTTGAAGCGGATGCCATCGATGCCCTGGCTGCGGATCGTCTGCACGTTCGCGAAGATCCGCTCGGCAAGACCGGGGATTCCGCGCGCCGCGTCATGACGCCCATCCAGATAGTCGAGCGAAATGCTGAACTGGTTCACGCCCGCCCGCCACAGCGATTGCGCCCGGTCCGGGGAGAGCATCCCTCCGTGCGTAAGCAGTATGATGTACTTGAGGCGCACGGCCTCAGAGACAGTGCTCACGAGCGTCTCGAGATCGCCGCGCAACAGCGGCTCTCCACCGGTGAACGTCACCATCATCGGGTTGAAGTAGCGCGCCGCGTCCGAGTAGTCGCTGAGTTCTTCCGCACGCGCCGAGGGGCTTGTCTTCCAATAGTCGCAAAACGTGCAGCGGGCGTTGCATCGCATCGTCACTTCGAAATGCACGAGCACGGGCATGCGGCGCGCCATGAGCCACGCATACTTCGCGAGGAACAACGGGATGTGGTACGGCTTGAATCGGGCGGAGAGCATTCGCGTGTCGTGCTTCGTGCTTCGTGCTTGGTCTGACGAAGCACCAGGCACGAAGCACTAGACACCATCCATTGGCAGCTTGATGCCCGTGCGGCGCGCTGTTGCCTGTGCCGCTTCGTAGCCCGCGTCCGCATGCCTCGCGACGCCAATGCCCGGATCGTTCGTGAGCACACGCTCCAAGCGCGTGCGCATCTCGGGGGTCCCGTCTGCGACAATTACCTGCCCTGCGTGGAGCGAATTGCCGATACCAACGCCACCGCCATGGTGGAACGACACCCAACTGGCGCCGCTGGCGACATTCAGGAGCGCGTTGAGGATCGGCCAATCGGCAATCGCGTCGCTGCCATCCTTCATCTTCTCAGTCTCGCGGAAAGGTGACGCCACGCTGCCGGTATCCAGATGATCGCGCCCGATGACGATGGGCGCCGAGATCTCCCCCTTGGCGACGAGGTCATTGAGTGCGACGCCGAATTTCGCGCGCTCGCCCTGCCCGAGCCAGCAAATCCGCGCCGGCAAACCCTGAAAATGCACCTTCTCGCGAGCCAGGTTGATCCACCGCCTGAGGTGCGTGTCCTCGGGGAACAATTCGAGCACGAGCTCATCAGTCCGCGCGAGATCCTTCGGATCCCCCGACAGCGCAACCCACCGGAACGGACCTTTCCCCTCACAAAACAGCGGACGGATGTACTCAGGAATGAAACCGGGAATGTCGAAAGCGTTCTTCACGCCCGCGTCGAGTGCGACCGTGCGGATGTTGTTGCCGTAGTCGAACGTCACCGCTCCACGCTTCTGAAGATCGAGCATCGCGCGCACGTGCTCTGCCATCGAGGCAGTGCTCCGCTTCACGTATTCGCGCGCGTCGCGTTGGCGAAGCCCGGCGGCGTCAGCGAGCGACATCCCCTTCGGCACGTAACCCGTGAGCGGATCGTGCGCGCTCGTTTGGTCCGTCAAGATGTCGGGTGTGAAACCGCGGCGCACGAGTTCCGGCAGCACCTCAGCGGCGTTTCCGACCAGGCCGATGGACAGTCCTCGCTTGGCCTCCTTGGCATCGCGCAACCAGGTGAGCGCCTCATCGAGACTCGATGTCTTCTTGTCGCAGTATCCGGTCCTGAGTCGCTTGTCGATGCGCGACTCATCAACCTCGATACCGAGAAATGCCGCGCCGTTCATCGTCGCCGAGAGCGGCTGCGCACCGCCCATGCCGCCGAGCCCGGCGGTCAGGACAGTGCGGCCCGCCAGTGTGCCACCGAAATGCTTTTGTGCCACAGCGCCGAACGTCTCGAACGTGCCTTGGAGGATTCCCTGCGAGCCGATGTAGATCCAGGAGCCCGCAGTCATCTGACCGAACATGATCAGGCCGGCTCGTTCGAGTTCGCGGAAGTGATCCCACGTCGCCCAGCGACCGACAAGATTCGAGTTCGCGATGAGGACGCGGGGCGCGCCCGGGTGCGTGCGGAAGACACCGACCGGCTTGCCGCTCTGAATCAGCAGGGTCTCGTCGTGGTCCAGAGCCTTGAGCGAGCGAACAATCGCGTCGAACGCTTCCCAACTGCGCGCCGCGCGGCCCGTTCCGCCGTAGACCACCAGATCCTCCGGCCGCTCAGCGACGTCCGGGTCGAGATTGTTCATCAGCATCCGCAGCGCGGCTTCTTGCTGCCAGCCTTTGCAGGAAAGCGATGAACCGCGCGGCGCGCGAATCACGCGCGCTGAGGATTCCGCGTTGGTAATCGTTGCCATCAGCCGAAGCTCCCGGCAGCGATTGCATCCGAGATCAGCGCGATGTCACCTGCAAGCACGCGGTCCCGACCGAGCGGCGGCACCAGCGAACGCACCGTGGCATGCGCTCTGGCCACTCCCTTACCCGGCTTGAGTGGCGCGCGATAGTCCACGCCCTGAGCGCCGCACATGAGTTCAATGGCCAAGACATTGCGCACGTTGCGCACGATGCGCGACAGCTTCCACGCGGCGCCCATCGCCATCGGCACGACGTCCTCCTTGCTGCCGTCGGTTGGGATCGTGTCCACGCTCGCCGGGTGCGACAACACCTTGCACTCGCTTGCCAGCGCCGCCGCGGACACTTGCGCCATCATGAAGCCGGAGTTCACGCCGGCATCGGACGAGAGGAACGGCGGCAGTCCTTCATTGAGATCCGGATGGACCAGGCGATCGGTACGACGCTCAGACATCGTCGCGAGGTTCGTCAGCGCGATGCACATCACGTCGAGCGCCAGCGCCACTGCCTGCCCATGAAAGTTGCCGCCGCTCACCAGCTCACCGCCCTCGAACACCAGCGGGTTGTCGGTCGCCGCGTTCAATTCGCGCGCGATGATGCCCTCAGCGAACAGGATCGCGTCCAGCACCGGCCCGTGCACCTGCGGCATGCAGCGGAGTGAATACGGGTCCTGCACGCGAGGGTCTCCGTGTCGGTGCGACTCGCGGATCTCGCTGCCTTCCAATAGCTCCCGGAAGACCGCCGCCGACGCGATCTGGCCGATCTGTCCTCGAGCCGCGTGGATACGTTCGTCGAACGCGACGGGCGTGCCCTTGAGCGCCTCGAGGGACATGGCCCCCGCGAGATGCGCCGCGTCCCACAGGCGATGTGCGTCGATCATCGCGAGCGCCGCGATGGCCGTGTGCGCCTGCGTTCCGTTAATGAGCGCGATTCCTTCCTTCGGGCCGAGCACGACCGGGGCGAGCTTGTGCTCGCGCAGCATCTGCGCTGCAGGCGCGCAGCGTGCGCCGTGGTAGAGGTCGCCTTCCCCGATCAAGGAAAGCGCGAGGTGCGCAAGGGGAGCCAAGTCGCCGCTGGCGCCCACACTGCCCTGCTCCGGCACTGGCGGATACAGGCCCGCGTTCAGCATGCCGCAGAGCAGTTCGGCCAAGTCTGGACGGGCCCCACTCAGGCCCTTGGCGATCACGTTCGCCCGCAGGAGCATCATCGCGCGCACCACGCGCTCCGGTAGCAGATCGCCGATGCCCGACGCGTGGCTCCGCACAAGATTGACCTGAAGATCCGCCAGCTTGTCCGGCGGAATGGTCACGTCGGAGAGCTTACCGAAGCCGGTCGTGACCCCATACACCACGTCGCCGCGACTGACGATCGCCTCGACGTGCCCGCGACTCACCGCCGCCCGCTCGCGCGCCGCCGCAGCGAGGGATACCTGAGCTGCGCCGGATGCCACCGCGAGCACGTCCTCAAGCGTTAGTGAGTTCCCGTCGAGCACAACCGGCGTCGTCATGCGCGGAATGTCTGGGGCGCTCGGCGACAATTCAAGGTGGACACGCGCAGAATCAGTCGTTACCGCGTGCGAACCGAGGACTTGCTGTAGTCGAACTTGAGGTCCGGCTGCGGCTTGAGCGCGATGTTGAACGTGAACGAGAAGTTGCCGTTGGGCGCGCGCGTGAAGGCAAACACCGAGCGCCAGTCGTGCATGTCGCGCTGCAAGGTCACCGTCTGCATCGCGAACTGATGACGCACGAAGTCAAAGCTCGAGTTCCAGGTTGCCGCCCATTTCTGCGTCAGCTTGAAGCGCAGGTCGCCGCCGACGTTGATCTGCGGCGGACCGATGACTTGGGGGCCGCCGCCGTACGGCGAAGGCGTGGGGATATCGGTCGGGTTGTTGTAACACTGCTCGTAGGCCAGTTGACCCACGCTCAGGTACTTCGCGCACAGGATGGCGGGATCGGACGAGAGCACCTGGTCGCCCGGCCGCGCCGGCCTCTGACGCGACATGCTGAAATTCAAGTTGGCCTGCCATCCGTCGACCGATGGGACGTAGAACTGCGAGCGAGCGCCCTGCCCGGCGACCGGCAGGTTGCCCTGCCGGAGGTTCGGGTCGTCCTGACGAGCCACCGAATCGCGCGAGAGCGACCCGCGCTGGTCGGCGGGGGCAAACAACCGGCGCATCAGGGCGAACGGATTCTCGCGATTGCTGAACCGCAGCGAGCTGGACACGTGCGTCAGGAATGGATCGAACTCCGCCGTGTCCGTGATCGTGCTGCCGCGAAATAGTGAGTAGTCAACCGAGAAGTCCATGCCCGGCAGCAAGTCAGAACTCAATCGCGAACCGAAGTGTTCCGTCGTCAGGCCGGCAAGCTTGCGGCCCATCGCCTTGGCCCGCTGAAAGTCGTAGCTCACGGACGAGAACTGCATGCTCAGAAGCTTGAGCTTCTGGCTCTGCGCCGGGTCGGCACCCGTGTCCGAGGGACTACGCACCTTGGCTTCAAATACTTGCGACAGCCCGAACGAAATGGAGCTCTGCGGGAGCGTTCCGAGGTAGCGTTGGCGCTGCGCGCCGATCGCCGCGAGGTACTCGTCGCTGATGCTGGCGCGGGGCGCGATTCCGTAGGAGATCGTGGGACTGACAGAATGCCGAATGCCCTGGAACGGCCCGAATCCGGGGAAGATTCCGAAGATGGTGGGAGAAGCGCTCAGGCTGTACATCGGTCGCTTGGTCTGCCGCGCGAACTTCCCGCCCGACAGATACGAACGCACCCAGAACGGATGCGGATCCACGTTCGAAAGGCTGACGGACGGCGTGACCTTGAACCGGTTCGAGTTCACGAGCGGCAGCGCGAACGACGGGTTCCAGTCGATCTCGGTGCCGAACTGACGCGCGAACACGCGCGTTTCCTTCCGGCCCGTGTCCGCGTTGATGAACACGTCACGCTGCTCGGGGTAATTTTTCGCCCAGTCGCGGATGCGGACACCACTCCGGAACTCATACTTGAAAATCCGCAGAGGCGTCTCGAAGGTGATCGTGCGATCCCGGTCGTCGCGATCGATGGAGTCCGTGCGGATCAGCGCGCCGGTGGAGTCCGCGCCGAATCGCTGGGTGAACTGCCAGGGCGAATCCATGTGCAGTCGGCTGGTCTCGGAATACGAGAATGCGGGCGTCCACGTCAGCCAGGAGAACAGCGCCAGCGCCGGTGACGTGATCGACAGTTTCGGAAGATCCTGGTCCACCTGACGCCGACCCGGAAACTGGGTTCGCCCCCCGCCGAGCTGGATCTTCGCCGGGCCGATCTGGTCGGAGTAGTTGAACGACGAGCGGATCGTCGACAGCGACTGGTAGGCGTTGAACGTGTTCTGCCGCTGGATCTGTGTGCTCGTCACGTAGTTCACGTCCGCCGTGAACGTCCGGTCCCCGAGCCGCTGGTCATGGTGCCAGTTGATCGCGGTGTTGTCGGCACCACTGTTGGTCTTCTGAAACGACGTGTTGAGATGCCCGTCGAGAAAACGCGACGCCCAGTTGTATTGCCATGCCAGCGTCGCCTTGTACCAGCCCGCATCGAGCGCGTCACCACCGGCAGAACTGCGCCAGTCCACCCAAGTCGCGAAGTCCATGTAGTCGTTCGGCGCCCAGTAGTAGCCGATGTTTTCCACGTGCCGACGGTAGTTCGGGCTGCTGCGGACAATGTCCGACACGCCGAACCGCGGCGGCAGGACGCCGCTCCTCCGCCCCGATCGAATGTCCTGAAATACGAACGGAAACCACATCACCGGGATGTCACGCACGTACAGGACCGCCGGGCGCGCGACAAGCGTGCTGTTCGTGCGCTTGATCTCTTTCATCCGGAAGTGGTAGTCCGGGATCGAGTCCTCGCAGCTCGTGAGCGTCCCGCCGAGCCCGTAGAAACGCTGGGGAATCTTTCGCGCCGTATCGCCGAGCGCGGTCTTGCCGATCGCCGAAGTGACGAACCATTTGGCGCCCGATTCATCAATGGTCAACTCGGCGTTCGTCATTCGCCCCGAGCGGGCGGTCAGGTCGTACGACGCGGAGCCGAAACCGGCGATCGGTGGTTGCCCGCCCCCCGCGACCATCCGGAACCTGCCGTTGACGTCGATATGCTTGTCGCGCGCCACGATGGTGGAATCCGTGTCCACACGCTGACCGTCACGTTCGACTTGCGCCCGCAGCGCCGAATCCGCCTTCACCGAGAATGCGTTGTTCGTCGCATCAAAAGCGACAGTGCCTCCCTCGTAGCGAGTCACTGAATAGCCCGGCTTCTTGAGCAATGCCTGCATGGCCGAGTCGATCGGAAGCCAGGTCGCCGCTGTGTCGGCCCTCGTTGTGTCACGCCGGACGCTGTCGCCTGGCGGGCGCGCACCGCGACTGAGCGTGACGGACTCGGGGCGAACCGCGGGCTTGGGGACCGGAATCGGCGGGCTCACCTGCGCCAGCAGGCCTTCCGGTACGACGCACAGCAGCAAGGCCGCGCGCAAGAACCACATCACATCAGGCCCCGGGGCTCCGCTGCCAGATCCGCCTCGCGCGCCCGCTTCTGCTTTCGTTTGTAGATGAGAATGCTGAGAATGATGCTGAACTCGTACAGCAGATACAGCGGCAGCGTCAGCGCCAACGTCGCCATGAAGATGTCGCCCGGCGTGATGAGCGCCGCCAGCAGGAACGATCCGATCAGGGCAAAGTGGCGGTACTTGGCGAGCAGCGTCGGCGTCACGACGCCGAGCGAGGCCAACGCCACAATGAGAATCGGTAGCTCGAACGACGCGCCGAACGTCAGCGTCAGGATCGTGATCATCCCGAAGTAGTCGTTCACCATGATCATGCTCTCCAGCGATGCGGACTGGATGCTGTAGAAGAACTTCAGAGTCATGGGGATGACGAAGAACCACGCGAGCGACACGCCTCCGAGGAACAACAGGACGGCGCCCAGGATCACCGGCAGGGCGAGCCGTTTCTCGTGCTTGTGCAAAGCCGGCGACAAGAAGGCCCAGACCTGATACACCAGGACCGGCGAAGCGATCACGGCCCCAACGGCGAGGGCCATGCTGAGCAGGATCGAGAATGTTGCCGCCGGGTGCGTGTACCCGAGTTTTTTGCCTCTCAGATATGGCTCGATCGGCGCTGCCAGGAAGCCGATGACGTCGTACTGCGTGACGATGACGAAGCCAATGATGAGGCCGGCGAGGATGGCCGCGAGCGACCAGATGATTCGCCACCGCAATTCCTCGAGGTGGTCGAGGAATGGCATCTCGCCCGATGGTTCTTTCGCCATCGCCGGGACTACTTGATGTTCGGGAGCCGCGTGGCGGCCAGTTCGGCCTCAGTACTCCGGGGGTACTCGCGGATCAGTCGCTGGAGCGCTTCTCGCGCATCCGCGGACTTCCCCTGCTGCAGTCGCAACAAGCCGAACTTGTAGAGCGCGGTTGGCGCGTCGTGCGACCTCGGGTACTTCGAGACGACCATCGAGTAGACGGAATCCGCCTCGGCGAACTTCTTCTCGCCTTCATAGCACGCGCCGATGTGCAGTTGTGCCGCCGGCGCCTGCTCGAAGTTGGGGAACCGCTTCAGCAATTCATCAAAGCCTGCGCGCGCCGTTCCCAAGCTTCCCCGCCGCATCTGCTCGTAGGAATTCCCGAACATGATCGCTGGCGTTGGCGCCTGTGGCTGCCCGGTCGTGTCCGCGGCAGCGGCGGCAGATTGGGCGCGCTCGTCCATTGACGAACGCAGATCCAAGATCCGCTTGGAACTCAAACCCGTGAGCTCCTGGATGGTGATCAACTGCCTCCCGATCTCGAACAGCTCACCGCCGACGTTCGCCTGAAATGCGCCGAACCGTTGCGACAGCGCGCGGAGCGAGTCGGCGTTGCGCTGCTGCGCCTTCCCGATCGAGTCCGCCGACGCGCGTCGCGATGAATCGGTGCGCGCCTCCATCGCCCGCAAGGTGCGGATCTCATCCTGCAACAGAAGGATGTCGCTCCTGCTAGCCAGGCATCCGGTGGCGGCAAACGCTGCCAGCGGAGCCAGGATCCTCCAGGGGAACATCAGGACCGCGGACGCGTCAGCATCGGGCCGCCCGCAGTGATCTCAAACTCAGCGCGGCGATTTTGCGCCCAGCAGGCGTCGGCGCTGTCCGTGCACAACGGCCGCTCTTCGCCAAAGCT
Organism: Gemmatimonadota bacterium; assembly: GCA_031401495.1. Classification (GTDB taxonomy): domain Bacteria; phylum Gemmatimonadota; class Gemmatimonadetes; order Gemmatimonadales; family Gemmatimonadaceae; genus DASPMP01. Next base: position 23,572 of record JANNRQ010000167.1, on the reverse strand, counting down.
GGTGGTTTCGATGCGGTTCGCCGCAACGCCGCGCTCAACGAGATACCGCTTCGCAATCGCAGCACGCTCGGTGCCGAGGGCCAAGTTGTACTCGGTCGAGCCGCGCTCGTCTGCGTGTCCGGAAACGCGAACCGTCACGCTGGTGTTGGCGAGCAGGATCGGGATCTTCGCATCCAGCGCCGCTTTGGCATCGTCGCGGAGGTCCGCCTTGTTGAATTCGAAGCCGATGACGGCAGCCACCGTCGCGCGAAGCATGTCAGACTCGCGGCGCATGGCCTCCTCGGCCGCCCGGGCGTCAGCAATGCTGTCGTCCACAAACCGCTGACGCGCTGCAGCGGCGGCCGTTGCGGCGCCCGCCGCACTCTCACGGGCCATGGCAGCCTCACGGTCCCGGCGCTCCTGCGCCGTATCGCGGACAGAGGTGGCCGCAGCCGCAGGGGCCGGCGCCTGAGCGGCTGGTTTGCCACCGCAGGCGCCGACGGCGCCCATGGAGGCCAACGCAAGCACCAGCGGGATCACACGAGTTGTCTTGGTCATCGGTCGATGGGGTTGATTGGTTCTCACGTTCTACACCTGAACTGACGGTCGGGTGTCCGGACAGTCACGTTACCTGGTGGTCAGCCGAGGCGACCACGCCGGTAGCCGGGACCCGCCAGCCTGCGTCAGCTGGCGAAGACGAGCCGACTCCACATCCAGCACCCACAACTGCTTGACACCGGTCCGCGTCGACGCGAAGACCAAGTGCCGGCCGTCGGGCGCCCATGAGGGATCCTCATTCTCTCCCTCGCTCGTGAGTTGCCTCGGCTGCCGGTCCCGCAGATTCATCGTAAAGATCTGAAAGCGCCCGTCAATGCGCGAATGGAACGCAATCTGCCTTCCGTCCGGCGACCAATCCGGGCTGGCCCGGTCGTTCTGATCACCGAAGTCAAAGTTGGTGAACACGTCGGCGTTGGTCCCGTCCGCATCCGCAATATATACCTGCGGAGTGCCCATACGGTCCGACTGGAACGCCAGTCGGCGACCATCGGGGTGAAACGACGGCGAGAGGTTTCGGGTTCCCCGGCCATGTGTTACGCGCTGCGGAAAGGCGCCGCCCTCGAGCGGAGAGAGAAACAGGTCAGTGCCGGCCTCCGTGCTGAGCGCCCAGACTATCGACTTCCCGTCCGGCGTGAACACCGGCGTCATGTTCGACGCGTTCCGCTGCGCCCCGAACTCGCGCGCCCTGTTCGTTCGCAAGTCGACCACAGCGATGCGCGACTCAGGCCCGAACGTGTTGTACGCGATCATCGTTGCCTGCGGATTCCAGGACGGGGAAAGTGCCGGGCCGATCATGGGCAACGGTGTGTCGCCGTGCCCGTCCGTGTCGATGACGTAAACCACATTCGAACGGATGTAGGCCACCCTGGTCTGGGCGGCACCCTTCTCACCGGTGATCCACTCCTGCACCACGTCGCTCACGCCGTGAAGCGCCTGGCGCCACTCGCGCGTGTAATCGCCGCGCGGCACGGGGAATTCACGAACGTTCGCCACGCCACCCTGGCCGACATCGTGGAGCGCGACGTGAAGGCCCCGCGTTGTCATCGTGATCTGCACGACGCCCGCGGCGCCGACTTTGGCGAACACCGGATAGTTGAGCTCCGGCGTGCCACCCGGCGCGGTCGTGCCGGCGAGCACCGAACCGTCCTCGGCAGACAATAGAATCGGCGTGAGCCTGTCCGAATAGTCGAAATCGCGCTCGATAATCGTTCGGATCGAGTCGCCCTGGCCGCCCGATATCGGCAGGACGATCACCCCGGGCTTGCTGCCCGGGTCGTATCGCAGTCCGATCCGCACGCCCCGCGAAACAGTGTCCTGCGCTGGCAATTGAACAGCTCCAACCACCAACACGATCGGCGCGACTTGTCGGAGCAGGCTGCGGCGCATTCTATCGGATCAGTCGCGGATCGAAGCTGAACAGCACCGGAAGGACATCGTCCTTGAACGAAGCCGGCAACGGCCCAAAGAACGCAGACGCCGCCTCAACGGCTCCTTGCACTTCGAGATCGAATTGATAGGCGCGTGAATGTTGGGTGAAACGGAACCCCATGATGGACCCGTCGCGCCGAATCAGGAAAGCCACCTCGGCCTTGAGGCCCGCCAATCCCGGCGACGGCTTGAAATGCAGCCGGATGCGGCGGACGATGTTGTCGAGGTACCCCGGGTACGGAAAGTCGATCCCGTCGGTCTTCACATTGGCCACGTCGGCGCCGGCGCCCCCCTCCGGGCCGCCGCCGGCCACTGGCGCAGCCGCCTTCCGGTCGACGCGAGTGTCGGAAACGTTGGGCGTGGCGCGCTTGTCCTGGACTTTGGGCGTTTCGGCGACCGGCATCTTGGCGACCTCGTCCGACTTTGGCCGGGTCGGCGCCTTGGTCACGGTCGGTGGCGGCGCCTTGGTCACGGGAGGGGCGACGACACCGGCGACCGGCGCTGGTGACGCAGGGGCGGCGACGAGGTTCACCTTGTAGAACGGGGGCGTTGGCGGGCCCGCGTTCGGCCGCAGGGACAGAAAGGCGACGACGATTCCGGCGTGCAGGACCAATGAGCCAATGACGGACACCGCCATGCCCCCGCGCCCTTCCACCGCCTGCGACTGCGCCTGGAAACTCACTGCGGAATATCCTCGGGCTCAGTCACCAGGCCGACGGCGCCGACGTTGGCGTCCTTCATGACCGCCAGCACACGGACGACGAATCCGTAGTCCACGTTCTTGTCGGCACGCAGAAACAGACCTTGCCTGCCTCGCTGCCGCGCCATCGACTTGAACGCCGCCTTGAACTCTTCGAACGACATTTCGTCGTTGTCCACAAGGACCACGCCGGCGCGAGGTATCGTCACCGTGAGTCCGCTCTTGGATTCGAGCGGCCTCGCCTCCGCTTTCGGCAACTGAATATCCACGCCACCCGTCATCATCGGCGCGGTAATCATGAACACGACCAGGAGCAGGAGCATCACGTCGATCAAGTTGACCACGTTGATGTCCGCGTTCAGTGCCATGCGGTCGCGGCGGCGCCTGGGCACGCTAGATCTGTCCCTCGCGTACAAACCGGGCGATCACCGAGGCATTGAATCGATCCATCGCACCGCCGTAGCGATTGAGTCGATGCGCCAGGATGTTGTATCCAAAGGTCGCGGGAATGGCGACAGCGAGCGACGCGGCGGTCGCAATCAGCGCCTCGGCCACGCCCGGCGCGACAGCGGACAGGTTTCCTGAACCACTTTTGGCAATTCCGATGAAGGCCTGAATGACGCCGAGCACGGTGCCCAGCAGCCCAAGCAGCGGACTCACTGAGCCAATGGTCGCGAGCCACGGAATGAAGCCGCCGAGCCGTTCGCGTTCGGAGTCGGATTCAGCATCGAGCATGAGGTGCAGCGCTTCCAGTTGAGAGCCCGTGAGCGTCGTGCTCGGCACCGTTCCCGTGTCGGCGGTGACCGTTTCCTTGATTCGTAGCGAGGCACCGCGGGTTTCGACCACGAAGTGGGAGGCATTCAGGAACAGGCTCGCGAGCGCCGACTTTGTCTTCCGCGCCAGCGCATTGGCTTCGTCCAACCGTCTGGTACGGTCGAACTCGGCCACGAACTTGGCTGCACGGGAGTTGGCGATCATCAGCTGAATCCACACGCCGCCGATGACGGCCCAACTCATGAGCGAGAGACCGGCGAGCACCAGCAGCACCACATGCGTGACCGGCGTCGCTTGTCGAATCAGGTCGAGAGGGGTCGAGGGGATTGCCCCGCCCTGCACGAGTTCAGTGATCATGACCGCCCCGCTGTGGCGCGCTGACGAGCAGCAAACCACTTGAAGGTTGCTGTGAGTCCTCCCTCGAGGGACATCTCCGCGCGCCATCCGAGGCCAGCCGCCGCTTTGTCGACGGCGAGGACCGAATGCATTTGTTCGCCAGCGCGGGGCGGAGCGTATTCAATTGCATTGCGGACTTCGGCGGCCTTCAACAGGGTGCGGGCCAATTCGTTGACTGACGTGCCAACACCCGTTCCGATGTTGAAGCCGCGGGCATCGAGACGGGCCGCCTTGGGAATCGCTTTCGTGGCCGCGAGGAACACCGCGTTGGCGACATCGCCGACATAGACGTAGTCGCGTGTCTGCTCGCCGTCGCCAAAGACCGTCAACGCCTTGCCGGCCAGGATTCTGTTGCAGAAGATCGCCACAACCCCGGCCTCGCCGTGCGGATCCTGGCGCGGGCCGTACACATTCCCGAATCGCAGCGCGGCAGACTCAAGCCCGTGCAGGCGACCGTAATAGGCGAGGTAGTACTCGACGCTGAGCTTGGCGATGCCGTACGGCGACTCCGGGTCCTTCGAGTCCAGTTCGCGGTTGGGCGGCTTGGCAAAGTCCCCGTAGAGGGCTCCACCTGTGGAAGCGAACAGGAACCGCGTCTTGTGTTCGGAGCACCGAAGGGCCTCGGCAATGTTCAGGGTCCCAAGGATGTTGATCGAGGCATCAAACACCGGGTCGGCCACACTGCGCCGAACGTCCATTTGGGCTGCAAGGTGGACGAGGGCGTCGAAGCCGCCCTTTTCGATCAACTGCGCCGACTCGGGCGTACGAACATCCAGCACATGCAGCTTCGCCGGAGTGGGCACGTTTTCGCGTTTGCCCGAACTGAGGTCGTCGAGCACCTCGACGCTCCAATTGGCGTCGAGAAAACGCTGCACCACGTGTGAACCGATGAACCCGGCGCCGCCGGTGATCAGGATTCGTTGGGCCAAGCGACTCCGCGATCGAGGGTGCGTACCGCGCCAAATCTAAACGCCGACTGGCGTTAGCTACATCACCAGTCGGCGTAAGTTCCTGCGGACCGCGTCGGCCCTACGGAATTCGCGCGATGACCCGTGCCGGCATTCCTTCTTCGATCACCGGCTGCTGCTGCCCGATGATGACGGCCGTGGACCCGAACGCCGTTGTTTTCACGATCTGAAGCTTACCAACCGGCACCGGAGGATCGCTGACCTGACTCTCCGAGGCCTTGGGCCGCGGACGATACACTTGATACTCGTCTCCTGGCCGGACGCCGTTCTTGTTCGATATCTCGAGGACGACGAAGGTTCCGATGCTTGGCAGCAGCGGATCTCCCTGAACCCAGCGGATCGTCGTTGTCGGACCATCGGTGACACGCCGGGGACGCGTCGTCGACCCAACACCCGCCGTGTCCAACGGAATCAACCGGTCCGCTGCACTCAGTTCAGCAAACGCGCGCAGCACGCGGGCGACCGCCGGGGCTCCCTGACGCGGAGCCTGGATGACCTCGACGATGCCCGTCGGAATCATCACCTGGCCTTGTCGGTGCAGAATCGGACCGAGGCGATAGCTCAAGAACTTCTCACCCTCCGGCGCGACGTTGCCGGCCGGCGGCTCGATCAACACGCGATCGTAGAGTTGGAAGCGGAACTTCTCGCTCGCTTGCGCGATGCCCGCAAGGTCGCCCGCCTTGAGCAGCTTGCCGTAAGATCGCGGGCCGCCTTCGCGGTCAACGAATGGCGCGGACATGGCATGGCCGGTTCGGACTGTCGGGGCCGGCGCCATGGGCATTTCCCCATGCAACGGAGTCCCATCAGCCGCCGTGGTCGCAGTGGCCGGCACGATCTTCGCAAACTGAGTGGTTGGCAGCTCATCCGGCGGCGGCGGACCTGCAGGTAGCGCTGGGGCAACCGGCGTAACGACTGGCGGCATCACCGCCGTGGTATCAACGGGAATCGTGGGAATCCTACCGATCAAACTGTCTGGTACGACAGCGACGGTTACCTCGGCGGCGCGCAGGCGGATGACCTCGCCCGGATAGATCCAGTGCGGATCTTCGACGACGTCGCGATTGAGCCGGTACAACTCGGGCCACAAAAACGGGTTCCCAAGATACGTCTGGGCGAGGGTCCACAGGTTGTCGCCCTTCACAACCGTGTGAGCCTGAGCCGTTGAGTCCCGAACCAGTGTGGCCCGAGCTGTGTCGGGCCGGGCGGTTGGCCGAGCGGTACTCGTATCCTGAGCGAACACCTGCCCGCCCACGATGAGACCGGCCACTGCCGCCGAAGCCGCGGATTTGATGTATGGTCGCATGGCAACCTGAGAGACGATTACACCCCAAAATGGAAACGGGGCCCGGCAACCCCGGGCCCCGCTACCCCCGCAACCCGCGTCAGAATGGCAAGTCGTCGTCGTCGTCCTGTAGGGCGCCCGGAAACTCCTCGAACTCCTGTCCGGCAGCTGCCCCAGCTGCCCCAGCGGCCCCGGCTGCTGCCCCAGCGCCGGCTTTGGCCTTGGATCCCGAGCTCTTGGCGCGAGGCGCATCGGCATCCATGCCGCCGCCTTTGGGTGCACCCAGCATGATGAGCTCGCGCACGTTGATGTCGGTGGCGTACTTGGTCACGCCGTCCTTGTCCGTGTACTGGCGGTACTCGATACGGCCCTCGATGTAGAGCTTGTCGCCCTTCTTGACATAGCGTTCCACAATGTCGGCGAGCTGCTGCCACGCCACGCAGCGGTGCCATTCGGTCTTCTCCTGCTTGTTGCCGCTGGCGTCGTTCCACTGGCGGCTGGTGGCCAGCGAGAAGTTCGCAACGCGGTTGCCGCCCGTGGCGGTCCTGATCTCGGGGTCACTGCCGAGGTTCCCGATGAGTGTGACCTTGTTCAGACTCCGGCTCACAAATGCCTCCTGGCAAAAGTTCTTTGGCTGTCACCCATCATATGTCTGACGGCCGGTGCGCCATCACCATGCTATTTCGATTCGGTCCTTATTACCGCGCTCCGGCCACTAGCTCGCATCTGAGTATCAACGCGTCTTCTTCGGGACTCCGGTAGTACTTCTTCCGGCGTCCGATCTCGGCAAAGCCGCGCGACGAATACAGCTGCCTCGCGGAGACGTTCGACTCCCGGACCTCCAAGTATACCCGGCTACTCGCCCGCTGTCGCGCATCCTCGAGGGCCGAATCGAGCAATTGCGCGCCGATCCCTGATCGGCGGGCCGAGCTTTCGACGGCAAGGTTGGCCAGCTCGGATTCGTCGAGCACGTGCCACGCTATCACGTAGCCGAGGAGCCCGCCGTCGGCGCGCGTCCCCACTGCGAAGTAGACGGCGGGATTGTCGGGCAACGACGCGAACGACGAAGGCGGCCATGGATCCGCGTAGCACCGCCGCTCAAGGGCGGCGACCTCGGCCAGGTCGCGAAATCCGGCTGGACGAACAGCGGCCGCAATTGCTTGCGCCGAATTCACTTGGCCGCCGCCTCGAGCTTGAGTTGCGCCTCAGGCAGTCGGCCGTACGTCGGCTCCCAGTTGGCAAGATCAACCGGACCTGACGCGGTCAACCCCGCTTCAAGGCGTATCACGCCGCGCGCAGACGGCTGCCAACTCCCGATGAAGTCCGGCCCCACGGCCTTGGCGCGAAGGCGCGCCGCCAACGATTCGATGTTGCCCTTCGGCGTCAGCATTGGCTCGCCCGCCGCCGACACCTTTGTCCCGTCAAACGTGAAGCACGCGGCAAAATAGTCTCCACGAATCGCGTCGAGCAGCGCGAGGTAGTCGCCTTTCTCCGTCACGTTGGCCGCGACGATGAGGGCGAGCGACGACACAGCGAACAACGGCTTGGCGGCGCCGAGCGCCATGCCTTTGGCAAGCGACCCGGCGATGCGGAGGCTTGTGAAGCTGCCCGGCCCCGCCCCACACGCGATGCGATCAACGTGGGCCAGCGTGACGCCGGCCCTCTTCAGCGTTGCCTCAACCTCCGGCATGAGTCGCTCCGCATCGCGGCCACGCATCGCCGTCTCGCCAGTCGCGCGCGAGCGCGCGCCGTCGAGTACAGCGACCGTTCCCTCGTAGGTCGACGCGTCCAGCGCCAGAGTGATCACGCTCCGACTCCTTCCGTTGCGTGTTCGATCAGAAGTCGGCGGGTGGGGTCGCCATTGACGAACCGAAGTTCGAGTACGGTGGCGTCGCGTGGAACGGCGGATTGAGCGCGCTCGGGCCACTCCACAATCAGCACGCCGTCGCCGCGCAGCAGGTCGTCCCAGCCGATGTTCTGGAGGTCGCGGGGCCCCTCGAGGCGGTACAGGTCTACGTGGTACACGGGCGACCTTGGCGCATCGTACACGTGGACGATGGCGAACGTCGGGCTCGTGACCTCGCCGGTCACGCCGTACCCGCGGCAAATGGCCTGCGTCAGCGTTGTCTTGCCGGCGCCGAGGTCGCCAGCGAGCGTAATCACGACCGGCGCCCGGAGCCCGCGCCCGAATTCCACACCCCACGTGACGAGCTCATGTTCGGATACCTGTCGCGGCGACTTCACTTCGCCGCCACCTTCAGCTCGAACAGCTGATCGCGGAGCAGCGCGGCAAGCTCGAAGTCCATATTCGCCGCGGCTTCCTTCATTTGCTCCTCAATCATCCTGAGCATCGCCTCCTGATCCACGATCGAGTACGTCTTGGCAGGCTCGGCGACCTTCGACCGCTTGTCCTTTTCCTCGCTGCGCGCGTCAGCGACGCGGGTACTGAATCGCACTTCGGTCACGCTCTTGCTCACGGACTTAGGCGTGATGCCGTGCTCTTTGTTGAACGCGATCTGCGCCGTCCGGCGACGGCCGGTCTCGTCGAGGCACCGCTGCATGCTGCCGGTGATCTTGTCGCCATAAAAGATCGCGCGCCCGTTCACGTGTCGCGCAGCACGGCCCACGGTCTGGATCAGGGACCGGTCACTGCGCAGGAAGCCTTCCTGGTCCGCATCGAGAATCGCGACCAACGAGACCTCAGGCAGGTCCAGCCCTTCGCGCAGCAGGTTGATACCGACCAGCACATCGAACTCGCCGAGCCGCAAGCCGCGCACGATTTCCATGCGTTCGATCGCCTCGATATCCGAATGCATGTAGCGAACGCGCACGCCGACTTGCTGTAGATAGTCGGTCAGATCTTCGGCCATACGCTTGGTCAGCGTCGTGACCAGTACGCGCTCGCCCTTCTTCTCACGCAAGCGGATCTCTCCCAGCAAGTCATCCACCTGACCGCGCACCGGCCGCACCTCGATCTCGGGGTCGACGAGTCCGGTCGGGCGCACGACCTGCTCGACCACGACACCCTCGGACAACTCAAGCTCGATGTCCGCGGGGGTTGCGGAGACAAAGAGCGCCTTGGGCGTGAGCGCGAGAAACTCGTCGAACATCAGCGGCCTGTTGTCGAGCGCGCTCGGCAGGCGGAATCCGTAGTCCACGAGCGTCAGCTTGCGCGCGCGGTCGCCGTTGAACATGCCGCCGATCTGCGGCAGTGAAACGTGCGATTCATCCACCACGACGAGAAAGTCTTCCGGGTAGTAGTCGAAAAGGCACGCCGGGCGCTCCCCTTCGGCGCGCCCAGCCAAATGGCGCGAATAGTTCTCGATGCCGGCGCACGTGCCGATCTCGAGCATCATCTCGACGTCGAAGTTCGTTCGGCTCTCAAGGCGCTGCGCTTCGAGCAGCTTGCCCGCGTTGCGCAAGGCCGCGAGCCGTTCCGCCAGTTCAGCGCGAATCACGCCGACTGCACGCTCGAGAGTCTTGCGCTGCGTCACGAAGTGCTTGGCGGGGTAGATCGCGGCTTTCTCGAGAGGCGCGATGACCTCGCCTGTGAGCGCGTTGATCTTGGAGATCCGCTCGACCTCGTCGCCCCAAAGCTCGACGCGAACGCCCTGTTCCTCATAGGCGGGCAGGATCTCCACCGTGTCGCCGCGCACACGGAATGTGCCGCGTTCGAAAGACACGTCGTTCCGGCTGTACTGGATCTTTACCAGCTTCTTGAGGATCTCGTCGCGCGGAACGCGCTGGCCTTTCTCGATCGTGACCATCTGTGCGCGATACTCGGTCGGGTCACCCAAGCCGTAGATAGCGGAGACTGTCGCAACGATCACCACGTCATCGCGCTCCATCAGCGAGGACGTGGCGCGCAGTCGAAGCCGGTCGATGTCCTCGTTGATCGACGCGTCTTTCTCGATGTACGTGTCGGTCGTCGGCACATACGCTTCAGGCTGGTAGTAGTCGTAGTAGGAAACGAAGTACTCGACCGCGTTGCGCGGGAAGAAGCTCTTCAGTTCGCCGTAGAGCTGTGCGGCCAGCGTCTTGTTGTGCGACAGCACGAGGGTCGGCTTGCCGTACGCCTGGATGACGTTGGCGACCGTCATGGTCTTGCCCGAACCCGTGACGCCGAGCAGCGTCTGGAAGCGCTCACCGCGCATGAGGCCCTCGGTGAGTTCCTTGATCGCGCGCGGCTGGTCACCGGCTGGTTGGAACGGCGCCTGGAGATCGAACTGGGCTTTCCCCATGCGCGCAATATAGACCCTTCGGTCTTTTATCGGTACGCCTACTCCGCGGCTGTGATTCGCTCGCGGCGCGCCACTTCGCTCACGCCTTTCACCCGGCGGGCCGCCTTCATGATCTTCTCAAGGTGCGCGAGGTTCTCCACTTCAACTACCATGGCACCATTCACTTTGCCGTCGGTGCCCTTGAGGTCCATGCTTCGGATGTCGGTGCCCGTTGCGGTCACGGCGGCGGTGATATCCGCATAGAGGCCGCGACGATCTGAGGCCTCCAAAGCGAGCCGCACCAGGAAGCGCTCACCCTCCGCCTCCTGCCAGTCGATGTCAAGCCGACGCTCAGGCTCGTGGGCCAGAAGCAGCAGGTTGGGACAGTCGGCGCGGTGGATGCTGACGCCGCGGCCGCGGGTCACGTAGCCGGACACCGGGTCACCTGGCACCGGCTGGCAGCACTGCGCGTAACGCACCATCAAGCCGTCGACGCCTTGAATGCGGACCCCTTTGGACCCGCGGCGCACCCGATCAACCAAGCGCTCGAGGACTGTCGGCGCCTTTGGCGCTTCCTGCGTCTCCAGATTCGGGTGCAGCTGCTTGATGGCCGTAACGACCTGCACGTCGCCCTGCCCGATCGAGGCCAACAGGTGCGTCACGTCGGTCAGTCCCATCGCCTTCGCGGCCGTATCCAGCTGCGTGTCGGTCGGCTTGGCGAGCCGCCGCCGTCGCAGTTCGCGTTCGAAGATCTCCTGACCGATCTTCTGCGCTGACTGGTGCTCCTCGCGCTTGAGAACCTGTCGGATCTTGTGACGGGCGCGGCCGGTCCGGACATGCGCGAGCCAGTCGCGCGTCGGCTTGGCCGTCTTGGACGTTATGATCTCGACGGTTTCCGAGTTACGGAGCGGGCGTGAGAGCGGCGCGATGCGGCTGTTGATCTTGGCGCCGGCGGTATGCAGCCCGATCTCAGTGTGCACCGCGAACGCGAAGTCGATCGGAGTCGCGCCCTTCGGCAGCTGAATGACGTCACCGGTTGGCGTGAACACGAAGATCTCGTCCTGATACAGGTCCAGCTTCAGGAACTCGAGAAATTCGTCCGGCGTTTTGGCATCGAGCTGCAGTTCGAGAATCTGGCGGAACCACGTAAGGTGACGGTCAACCTCGTCCGCGCTCTTGGCGTCTTCCTTGTACAACCAGTGCGCGGCGATACCGAATTCGGCGGTGCGGTGCATTTCACGCGTGCGGATCTGCACCTCATACAACTGGCCGCCCGGACCGAACACCGTCGTGTGCAGCGACTGGTATCCGTTCGCCTTGGGCTGCGCGATGTGGTCCTTGATGCGCTCCTGCACGGGCGTCCAGCGATCGTGCACCAAGCCAAGCGCGTGGTAGCAGTCCGGCACCGTGTTCACGAGGACGCGGATCGCCAGCAGGTCGTAGATCTCTTCATACGGCTTCTGACGCTGCAGCATCTTCTTGTAGATCGACCACAGGTGCTTCGGGCGGCCGGTGACCTCGAACTGTGCGATCACCGCCTCCGTCAGTGCGCGCTCCAGCGGCTCCTTGAACTGCGCGATGAGCTGTTCCCGCTCGGTGCGCTTCTGCGCCACCTTCTTCGCCAGTGCCTTGTATTCGTCGGCTTCGAGGTGCTTGAAGGAGAGATCCTCCAGTTCCCAGCGCATCTTCGCCATACCGAACCGGTGCGCGAGCGGTGCATAGAGATCGCGCGTTTCGGCGGCGATCCGGCGGCGCTTCTCGTCGGGCAGCGGATCCAGAGTGCGCATGTTGTGCAGGCGGTCCGCCAGCTTCACGATGATGACGCGCGCGTCCTTGGCGACAGAGAGCAGCAACTTGCGGTAGCTCTCCACCTGCCGCTCTTCCTTGGTGCCGCCCGTCGGGAGCTTGGCGATCTTCGTCAAGCCGTCAACGATGCCGGCGATCTCGACGCCGAAGTCCTGCCCTACGGTGGCGACGGTGACCTTCGTGTCTTCGACGACATCGTGGATGAGGCCACACGCGACGGTCACCGAATCGAGCTGTAGCTCGGCCAGAATCTTCGCGACTTCGACGCAGTGCGTGACGAACGGCTCGCCGGAAAGGCGTGTCTGCCCGCGATGAGCCTCCTCGCTGAACCGGTACGCGCGCGCGAGTAAATCCCGGTCGAGACGGTCGGTCTCGAACGCGTCCGGCCAACCCGGAATGGTCTCGCGCAACAGCGTTGCCGTCACAACAGCCCTGCCTCCGCGAAGCTCGTGTACCTGCCCCGACCGATGATCACGTGGTCGTGCACCGGAATATCCAGCAGACGACCGGCCGCGACCAGTTGTTCCGTGATGGTTTTGTCGTCCAGCGACGGCGCCGGGTCCCCGCTGGGATGATTATGCACCAGAATGATCGCCGCGGCCCGCTCAGCGATGGCCTCCCGGAACACCTCTCGCGGGTGCACCAGTGAAGAATTTAGGATCCCGCGGGTGATGGTGATGTCGCGCTCCAGGCGGTGCTGCGCATCGAGCACGGCCACATGGAACTCTTCCACCGGAAGGTCTTCCAGGCGAGGCGCAAATACGGCGACGATGTCCCTTGGACTCCGGACGGGAGTGGCCTCGTCCCGGTTTTCGGCAGCCATGCGTCGGCCGAGTTCCAGCGCGGCGTGGATGGTGACCGCTCGAGCGCGACCAACGCCGACATGCGATGTGAGTTCCGCGACCGGCCTGCTCGCCAGCCGGCGCAGCGAACCGTGCGCGACCGCCAGCACGTCGTGCCCCACCGATAGCGCGGAGCGGCCACGACCGCCGGACCCGACGACGATGGCGAGAAGCTCCGCCGTCGAGAGCGCGTGCGCGCCCAGGTCCATCAACCGTTCCCGCGGGCGATCGGTGCGCGGGAGTTCCCGGATAGCCAGTGTCATTCTGTGTCATCCCGACAAACGAAGTGAATGAGGATCTTCCCGGAGTTGGGGAGGTCCTTCGCTTCGCTCAGGATGACACGTTTCCTGCGCTCAGGATGACAAATCCAGCGCGGTGCGTATCAGAGCGTTGCACCGTGGCACTTCTTGAACTTCTTCCCGGACCCGCACGGACACGGATCGTTGCGGCCAACGGTGGACCAATCCACGTCCCGCGGAACATCGTTCCCCGACGACAACGAGCGAGTCCGCCCGGCGCCGACCACGGTCGGATCCTTGCGGGCCACCACGCCGGACTTCGGCGACTCGTCCGGACCAATGTCCAGCGCCGAATCTTCCGGTCGGCCACGCTCTTCCGCGACGCCGAGTGCGTTGAACCGCTTGGACGGTGGCACGGGCCCGCGCGACGAAGGGGCTGGCGCGGCGCCGTCGTCCGGTGAGCTGAACTGTAACTGCACCTTGAGAAACCGGTCCGCGAACGTGTTGTAGATGTCGCTCATCAGGTCCACGAACATCGTGTACGCTTCCTGCTTGTACTCGACGAGCGGGTCCTTCTGGCCCCACGACCGGTAATGGATCGCATTGCGGAGCTGATCCAGGTCGTAGAGATGGTCCTTCCACTTCTCGTCGAGGACGTTAAGCATCACGAGTGAGAGCAGGCGGTCCGCGTAGCCCTGGCCCTGATCGTCCTTCATCTGGTCGAGGCTCTTGAGCTTCGCCGCGAACGCGTCCCTCCCTGCCGCGGTCACGAGGGCTTTGGCGCTCTCGCGATCCGTGGGGCGGAGCTCCGCCTTCTCGAGCTCCCGCACCGAAAGGAGGTAGTGCATCAACAGTTCCTGACGCAGCAGGTCGTAGTCCCAGACGGCGTCGCCTTCGAGCTCCACGAGCACGCCTTCTACCCGGGCGCTCACGGCCTTCTCGATCATGCGAATGGCTTCGCCCTTCAACTCCTCGCCACCCTCCAGTGCGAACAACCGCAGCGAGTAGATCACCTCGCGCTGCTGGTTCATCACGTCGTCGTACTCCAAGAGGCGCTTGCGTGCCTGGAAGTTCTGGAGTTCAACGCGCTTCTGCGCTTGCTCGATCGACCGCGTGATGAGCGTGTGCGTCAGCACCTCGCCCTCCTGCGCGCCGAGCCGGTCCATGAGTCGCGCGATGCGATCAGAGCCGAAGAGGCGCATGAGGTCGTCTTCGAGCGACAGGAAGAATTGCGAGGCGCCCGGGTCGCCCTGGCGGCCCGCGCGACCACGCAACTGGCGATCAATGCGCCGCGCCTCGTGACGCTCCGATCCGACGATATGGAGGCCACCGCACTCTTCGAACGGAACGATGTTGCCGTCCATGTCCTTGATCTCGGACGGCTTCGCTTCGCGCACGCCGGGGCCGAGTTTGATGTCGGTGCCGCGGCCGGCCATGTTCGTCGCGATCGTGATTCCCGCGCCCTTGCCTGCTTCCGCGACGATCTCGGCCTCGCGCTCGTGGTACTTGGCGTTGAGCACATTGTGCTTGAGTCCGGCGCGCTGGAACATCTTCGAGAGCGTTTCGGACGCGTCGACGCTCGCGGTACCCACCAGCACAGGATAGCCAAGGTTGTGCAAGCGCCGGGTCTCCTCGACGATCGCATTGTACTTCTCGCGCCGCGTCTTGTAGACGAGATCCTGCCGGTCGTCGCGAACAATCGGCCTGTTCGTCTGGATGACCGCGACTTCGAGCTTGTAGATCTGGTAGAACTCGGTCTCTTCCGTTTCAGCAGTACCGGTCATGCCGGCCAGCTTGTCGTACATCCGGAAGTAGTTCTGGATCGTGATGGTCGCGAGCGTCTGCGTTTCGCCCTTCACACGAACGCCTTCCTTGGCTTCGACGGCTTGGTGCAGGCCCTCCGACCACCGTCGGCCCGGCATGGTTCGGCCCGTGAACTCGTCGACGATCAGCACCTCACCGTCCTGTACGACGTAGTTCACGTCGCGCTCGTACAGGGCGTGCGCCCGCAACAACTGGTGCACGATGTGCAACTTCTCGGACTTGGTCGCGTACTCGATTTCAATCGCCCGCTTGTTCGCGAGCTTTTGCTCCGGCGTCGCGTCCGGATCGTGCTCCGCCTTGTGGATCTGAATCGAGATGTCGGGCAGGACGAACGCATTGCGATCTTCGGGCGACAGATAGTCGACGCCGAGGTCGGTGAGGTGCACCGAATGTCCCTTCTCGTCCAGGACGTACAACAGTTCGCGGTCCAGATCGCTGAACTGCTGCTTGCCTACCGGTAGCTTGCGATCAGCGAGATGCTCGAGTTCGACTTTCTGGACCAGCGCTTTGTTGCCCTGCTCCTGGAGGACCTTGAATAGCCGGCGGTTCTTGGGATGGCCCAGCTGGGCTTTGTACAACTTGAGGCTGCCCTCGGCCAAGTCGCCCTTCGCGATCGCGCGCTCGCCTTCCGCGACGAACGCATTCACAAGCTCACTCTGGCGGCGGAACAACCGGCTGACGGCCGCGTTGTGCTCGAAGTACATCTCGTCCGACTCGTTGCCGACCGGTCCCGAGATAATGAGCGGGGTACGCGCTTCGTCGTTGAGCACCGAGTCCACTTCGTCGACGATTGCGAACACGTGTGGGCGCTGCACCCGATGCTCGGTCGAGACCACCATGTTGTCGCGCAGGTAGTCGAAGCCGAACTCATTGTTCGTGCCGTACGTGATGTCTGCGGCGTAGGCGGCGCGACGATCCGGCGAACCAGGCTCGGTGTCGTCCAGGCAGCCAACGGTGAGACCGAGGTACCGGTAGACATGGCCCATCCACTGCGAATCGCGACGGGCGAGGTACGAGTTCACCGTCACGAGGTGCGCGCCGCGTCCGGCGAGCGCGTTCAGGTACAGCGGCAGAGTCGCCACGAGCGTCTTGCCTTCGCCCGTGCCCATCTCGGCGATACGCCCGAAATGCAGCTCGATGCCCCCCATGAGCTGCACGTCGTACGGCACCATATCCCAAGCCATCTCGTGGCCGGTGACGACGACATTCGTCCCCATCAAGCGCCGGGTCGCCGCCCGCACAGTCGCAAACGCCTCCGGAAGGATCTCGTCCAACGTCTCAGCGATCGTCTCGCGAAGCTTCCCTTCCACGCCACCGCGTCCGTCAGCCCCGTTCAGCTCGTGATCGATCCGTTCGCGTTCGAGGGCCTCCGCGGCGAGACGCTTCTCTTCCCTGAGCTCGGCGATCCGTTTACCGAGATCCTTGGTGCGATCAGTGATGATCTTCCGGAACTTGGCCGTCTGGCCCTGGATATGCGCTTCGGAAACGGCCTGAAGCTTCTTATCCCACGCATTGATCTCATCGACGATCGGCTGGATGCGCTTGCGCTCGCGCTCGTGGCGGGATCCGACAACAGCAGTAATGAGGCTCTTGAGCATTCGTTGACGGACTAGCGGTACAATTGGTGGCGGGCGATGAGCGCCGCGACCGGTTCCGTGACGAAGCCGCGGATCGACTGGCCGGTCCGCACACGCTCGCGCACTTCCGTCGAGGAAATGTCCACCCGCCGCGTTACGATACGCAGCGGTGCGACTCCCTCGACTTCCCCCACATCACTCGCCGAACCAGCGCGCTGCAGCACCACCGGCTGGGCAAGGCGGACAACCACAGCAGGTTCTCTCCACTGCGCGAACGACGACAGCACATCGGCGCCGAGGAGCAAGAAGCGCTCGGCGGAGGGATATGTGGCGGCAAAATGTCTCAACGTATCCACAGTAAAAGATAGTCCGCCGCGCTCAACCTCCACGGCCGACGCCTCGAATCGCCGGTCGTCGCTGACCATCGCCTGCAGCATCGCCAATCGGTGTTCGGCTGGCGCGGCGCTCCGGTCTGCCTTGAGCGGCTGGGTGCACGCAGGGACGAAGATCAGCCGGTCGAGTTTGAGGGCGGCAAACGCATCGTCAGCGATTAACAGGTGACCTACGTGCGGCGGATCGAACGTTCCGCCGAGTATTCCGAGTCGCACTGCTCACCTGCTCGCAGGCGGTTTCGTCCCGTTGGCGCTGTCCGCAACGACGGCGGGCGCCGCCACGCCTTCACACGTCTTGGCCCACTTCGGGTCGTCGGGGTAAGTGCTTCGCAACGCCGTGCACGTCTCCTGCAAGTCCTCGCGGTACTTGATGACCTTGAACGTCTGTGCGAGCAGCACCATGGCGTCGCGCGCCCGGGGCACGTGCGGCCAGCGCTCGAGTACCGTCTTCAGGTAGATGATCGCGGAGTCGTAGGCCTTCCGCCGATAGTAGTACCGTCCCGTTTCGTAGTTCTTTGTCGCGAAGCCGAGTTCGAGCTCGAGAATCTCGGCTCGCGCTCCGTCGGCCAGTTCGCTGGACGGAAACAGGCCCAGCAGCGTGTTGTACGTCGCCAAGGCCATCTCGCCATACGTCGCGTCGAGCACCGGCTTGCGCCACATCCGCTTGTACGACCGGGCCGCTTCCATCGCGGCATCGTCCGCGCTGGTGTCATCCGGGAACGACTCGTACAAACGCGTATAACTCTGAGCCGCCAACAGGTTCTCGCGTTGGCGCACGTGCGCAGTCGCGAGGAACCAATACGCACGCGGCAGAAGCGTATCGCGAGCGGAGAGCTCGTTGGTCAGCTTCTCAAAACCGACGATGGCGTTGGCCCATTTCCGCTTGCTGTACTCGCGGGCCGATGCTTCATACAGCGACGTGCTGTTGGTGTATCTGGACAGCCGAAACCCCGTACGACACGCCGACAAGGCGGCGGTCGCCGCCAGGGCGACAAGGGTCCAAGTCCGTACTCTCATAGGGGTCAACGTACCCGACATAGCCGGTCGGGTTCAGCTCTCTCCGCGCAACCTGCGCGCGAGCATTGAGCGATAGGACTCCAGACGCGGTTCGTCCGGATTTCGCTCGGCGGCGCGGTCCCAGACGTCCTTCGCCTTCTCCAGGTTACCGGAAAGATAAGCAGCCAAGCCGTGCAGCAGCATTGCGTCGTGCCAATTCGGGTGCTTCGCCAGCACCGCCTCGAGTTCCGACGCAGCGGCCTCCGGATTCCCGGCTTCCATGCGCGTACGCGCCAGCTCGAGGCGAAGGTCCGCGAACGTTGGCCTCAGCTCAAGGGCCGACTCCAGATGCTCGGCCGCTTTGGTGAACGCACCGGCCTCGCGGTACGCGCGGCCGAGGTCGGCGTGCATATTGGCCAGTCGGTCTGCAACCATCGTCGGAAACCCGGATGCGTCCGGAGCACCGAGCGACAGGGCCTGTTTCATCCCATCCGACGCTTCCGCAGCGCGGCCAAGGCCGCTGAGCACGATGGCGCGGTTGAGGTGCGCCTCGACGTACCGCGGGTTCAGCCGTACGGCTGCATCGAACGACTGGAGCGCGAGTTCGGGCTGCTCGGTGAGCGCATAGCACATCCCCAGAAGGTGATGCGCATCGGCATATCCCTGGCCCGAACGGATGGCGGAATCGAGAAGCAGCACGGCGCCGCGATAATCGCGCGTCGCAAACCGCTCCCGTGCGACCGTCAGGAGATCAGGACCGGCTTCCAACCTTTCCAGCCGCGACGGGCGTGTGGGCATCCGGTCGCCCGATCGAGTAGTACGCGAAACCGAGGCTCTGCATGCGGTCAGACGCGTACAGGTTGCGCCCATCGACCACGATCGGACGACGCATCAAGGAACGCATCCGCTCGAAGTCGGGATGACGGTACTCGTTCCAGTCCGTGATAATCGCGAGCGCGTCGGCATCGCGCAGCGCGTCGTAGCTGCTATCGGCAAACTCCACCGACGGATCGAGTCTCTTCCGCGCTTCCTGCACAGCCACCGGATCGTGCGCCACGATTCTCGCGCCGCGCTTCAACAGGTCGTCAATCACGGTCAGCGCAGGCGACTCACGCATGTCGTCGGTGTTTGCCTTGAACGCCAGGCCCCAGACGGCAATGCGCGCGCCCTTGATGGAGGCTCCGAGAGCGGCTTCGAGTTTTTCCGCCACGCGGTGTTTCTGCCGTGTGTTGACGGCCTCCACCGCATCGAGGATCAACAACTCGGCATCCCGCTCACGCGCCGTGCGTGACAGTGCTTGAACGTCCTTCGGGAAGCACGAACCGCCATACCCCGGGCCCGGGAACAGGAACGAAGGACCGATGCGCTCGTCGCTACCGATTCCGCGGCGCACGAGGTCCACGTTGGCCCCGACGCGTTCGCACAGATTGGCGATCTCGTTCATGAACGAAATGCGAGTCGCCAGCATCGCGTTGGCGGCGTACTTCGTGAGTTCGGCCGACGGAATATCCATAAAGATGATCGGCCTGCCCGTGCGCACGAACGGAGCGTACAACTCCGCCATCACGCCGCGCGCAAAGTCCGAGTCGACCCCGAGGACGACGCGGTCCGGCTTCATGAAGTCGTCGACCGCAGCGCCTTCCTTCAGGAACTCCGGGTTGCTGACCATATGGAAGGAATGCTTCGACTTTCGCGAGACAGCCTCAGCCACTTTCGCGGCGGTGCCCACCGGCACCGTTGATTTGGTGACGATGACCGTCTCGCGCCGCATGCTGGCACCGATGACGTCAGCGACTGCGAGCACATGCCTCAGGTCGGCAGAACCGTCTTCGTCCGGTGGCGTGCCCACTGCAATGAAGACGACGTCCGCCTCCCCGACAGCCCGGCCCACGTCCGTCGTGAACGACAATCGGCCGTCCTTCTGGTTCCGCTCGACGTACGAGTCCAACCCTGGCTCGTAGATCGGCAGCACGTTCTTCTTGAGGTTCTCGATCTTGACGGCATCGACGTCGGCGCAAATGACATCGTTGCCGGTTTCAGCCAGGCAGGAACCGACAACCAGCCCAACGTAGCCGGTGCCGACGACGGTGATGTTCACCGCGTCGCGCCCGCCGGCTCGGCATGCCCAAGACCCACGTCGCTCAATTGGACCACCCGCGCGCGACTTCCGTTCGTCTGTGACGTGGCGTTCCGTGTATCGACAACTACTGATGCACGGTCGACGACGCGCTGGTAATCGACATTGGAGTGATCCGTGACCACCACGACGGCGTCGCTCTTGGTCAGGACGTCATCGGTGAGCGGCACACTCTCCATCTTGTGGCCATCTTCCACGAAACTCGGCACGAAAGGGTCGTGGTAAGTGACAACCGCCCCTTGTTCTTCGAGCAAGCGGATGACGTCCAGCGCCGGACTCTCGCGCATGTCGTCAATGTCCTTCTTGTATGCGATGCCGAGGACGAGGACGCGGCTGCCGCGGACCGACTTCTTCTCGTCGTTGAGCGCTGCTGCAACCTTCCTGACGACGAACAACGGCATTTCGCTGTTGATCTCACCGGCGAGATCGATGAAGCGCGTCTTGTAATTCAACGTGCGCATCTTCCACGCCAGGTAGTGCGGGTCGAGCGGTATGCAGTGCCCACCAATGCCCGGTCCCGGCGTGAAGCGCATGAAGCCGAAGGGCTTCGTCGCAGCCGCATCGATCACTTCCCACACATTGACGCCGAGCTTGTCGCAGACGATTGCCATCTCGTTCACGAGTCCGATGTTCACGGCGCGGAACGTGTTCTCGAGGAGCTTGGTCAACTCAGCCGCCTCTGGTGACGAAACGGGGACCACCTTGTCGATGCACGCGCTGTACAGGGCGGCGGCGACTTCGGTACACGCGCGCGTGATGCCACCAACGACCTTTGGCGTGTTCTTGGTCATCCACTTGGTGTTGCCGGGATCGACACGCTCGGGGCTGAAAGCGATGAACACGTCCTTGCCAGCAATCAAACCTCGCTTTTCCAGGGCGGGCTGTAGCAGCTCGCGCGTCGTGCCCGGATACGTCGTGCTCTCGAGCACGATGAGCTGGCCACGGCGCGCCGCCTTGGCCACGGTATCCACGGCCGACAACACGTACGACATGTCGGGATCGCGCGTTTTGGCCAACGGGGTCGGCACGGCGATGGCAATGGCATCCAGCTCGCCAATACGCGATGCGTCCGTTGTCGCCTTGAGCCTTCCGGAAGTGACCAGCTTGGCCACTGTCGCGGAATCGATGTCTTTGATATGCGAGCCGCCACCGTTGATCAACGTCGTCACGCGCTCGCTGACGTCGTATCCCAGCACCTCAAATCCCGCCTGCGCGAACTCAACCGCGAGTGGCAGGCCCACGTACCCAAGGCCGATGATGCCGACCTTGGCAGTTCTGTTCTCGATCTTTTCCAGCAGCGTCTTCTGGGCGGACATTGGAGTCATCAGCGATAAAAGGACCGCACCGCATCGATGACTTCGTCGAGCTGCGGTCGCGTGAGTTCCGGAAACACCGGCAGTGAGAGCACTTCTCTGGACGCCAACTCGCTCTGCGGCATCGAGCCCGGCTTGTATCCGAGATACTCGAAACAAGGTTGGAGATGCAGCGGCAGCGGATAGTAGATCGAGTTGCCGACTTTCTTGTCGTTCAGGTGCTTCTGGAGCTGGTCGCGGCGCTGAGCGCGGATCGTGTACTGATTCACAATGGTCACGTTCTCCGGATCCGTGAACGGCGTCACGATTTCCGGAATGTCCTTGAACGCTTCGTTGTAGTAGGCCGCGTTCTTCCGCCGTCCTTCGCTCCAGCTTTCCAGTTTCGGGAGCTTGACGCGCAGTACCTCGGCCTGAAGTGAGTCGAGGCGGCTGTTGAAGCCGACTTCGTCGTGGAAGTAGGTCTTCATTCCGCCATGCACGCGCAACCGCCGCAAGCGCTCGGCCAGCTTGTCGTCCTGCGTGACGATCATGCCGCCGTCACCGTAGCCGCCAAGGTTCTTCGAAGGGAAGAAGCTGAAAGTGCCCATGGTCGCGACCTGCCCCGCCATGGTCGTCTTCCCATCGATGGTGCGCCTGGCGCCGATCGACTGTGCGGCGTCCTCGATGCACGGGATGCCCGGCAGCATGTCGCGGAAACACTCAATGGCCGCCATCTGGCCAAACAGATCCACCGGAATAACAGCCTTGGTGCGCTTGGTAACGGCGGCCTTGGCGGCGGCGGGATCGATGTTGAACGTCTTGGGCTCGATATCCACGAACACGGGCGTCGCACCGACGTTGTGGATGGTCCCCGCCGTCGCGAAGAACGTGAACGGCGTCGTAATGACTTCGTCACCGCGACCGATATCCAAGGCGCGCATGGCCAACAGAAGCGCGTCCGTGCCGCTGGCACAGCCAATCGCGTGTTTGACGTTCGAAAGGGCGGCAACGTCCGCTTCGAGCTTCGCAACCGGCTCGCCGAGAATGAACAATTGTGAGTCGACCAGGGAGGTCAGCGCCGCCAACATCTCCCCCCGAATTGCGGTATGCTGAGCCCGCAAGTCCAATAGTGGCACAGGCATACTGAATTATAGCGCCGAACGCAGTGGAAGCGGGATTTCGCGTCCTGTCTTGGCCGATTCGTAAATCCCAAGGATGAGTTCGAGCGATTTGCGCCCGGCGCGGCCGTCCGTGTCGGGCTTTGCCTCTCCCGTCAGGACCGCCAGGACGTTGCGGTAGTAGCCCTCATGGCCAAACCCGTAGACGCTCGCCGGCGCCGTGGCGGTACCAGCGACGAGCGCGTCGTCCGGATCTGCATCTGCGAATTCCCAATGCTCAATCTTGTTGACCGCCGTGCCACCAACGCGGACACTGCCCCGCTCTCCAAGGATTGTGATCGAACCTTCCATGTTCTTGGGGAACGTGAGGACGTTGACCTCTATGACGCCCAGCGCGCCATTGCGAAAGCGGAGCACGGCCGCGCCCGAGTCTTCTGCCTCGATACGACGGGCTTGCGTCGCAGTCTTGGCCATCACGCTCTCCACCGGCCCGACGAGCCACTGGATCAGGTCCACGTAGTGCGATGCCTGGTTCATGATGGCGCCGCCATCGAACTCCCAGGTTCCGCGCCATTTCGCGTCATCGTAATAGTTCTGCGGACGCTGCCAACGCACGGTGGCATTGGCCATGAACAAGCGGCCGAACCGGCCCTTGTCGATCGCCTTCTTGAGAAGCTGGATGGGTGGGTTCAACCGATTCTGCTTCACGACGAACAGGTTCACGCGCGCGTCGTCGCAGGCCGCCACCAGCGCATCTGCCTGGTCGAGCGTGATGGCCATCGGCTTTTCGGTGATGACGTGCTTGCCGGCCCTTGCCGCCAGCACGCCCTGCGACGAGTGCAAGCCTGACGGCGTGCAGATCGTGACAGCGTCGCACTCGGCCGTCCGCAACATCGTCGCGTAGTCGGTGAATGACGGCACACCCAGCTTGCTGCCGGCCTCTTCGGCGCGGCTGCTGATCTCGTCGCAGACCGCGACGAGCTTCAGGCCTTCCACTTTCTTGATCGCGTCGAAGTGGTTCTGGCTGATGCGGCCGCAGCCAAC
>JANNRQ010000166.1:0-27630 GCA_031401495.1 Gemmatimonadota bacterium | reverse complement strand
GATGTCCTCCGGCTCGTTGAGGACGTGCGCCTTGTGATACCAACTGTGCGTCTTGCCAGCGAGATCGTGCAGGTACGTCGCCATGCGGTGCGGTTCGAGCGACTCGGCGGCGCCCTGCACTTCGGCGGGAAAGTCGAGCATCGCCTTGATGAGTTCCTGTTCTTCCGGCAGCGTCAGCACGCCGAGGTTCACGCCCTGGCCCGTGATTGTCGCCGGATTGATCTCGCCGACGCGGAAAATGCCGGACACACGCGCGTGCGCCATCTGCACGTAGTACACCGGATTCTCTTCCGACTGCGCGCGGGCGAGGTCCACGTCGAAGACGAGCTGTGAATCGCCTTTGCGCATGAGGAAGAAATACCGCACCGCGTCGCGGCCCACTTCGTCCACGAGGTCGCGCACGGTCACATACGCTCCGGCGCGTTTGGAAATCTTCACTTCCTCGCCGGCCTTCATGACAGTGACCATTTGGTGCAGCACGTACTCCGGGTAGCCCTTCGGAATCCCCGTATCCAGCGCCTGGAGCCCGACGCGTACGCGCGTGACGGTGCTGTGGTGGTCGGCGCCCTGCACGTTGATGGCCCGCGTGAAACCGCGTTTCCATTTCGTGACATGGTATGCAACGTCCGGCACGAAGTACGTCGGTGCCCCGCCCTTCTCGGCGCTGCGCAACACGACGCGGTCCTTGTCGTCGCCATACTCCGTCGTGCGAAGCCACACCGCGCCTTCTTTCTCGTACGTGTGGCCGGCGGCCTTCAGCATCCGAATCGTCTCGTCGACCTTGCCGTCGGAGTACAGCGAGGACTCGAGATAGTAGACGTCGAATTTCACACCGAACGCCTGAAGATCGCGGTCCTGCTCCTTGCGCAGTTCCTTCACCGCGAACGCACGCACCTCGGCGACATCGTCCGCGTTCATGTCCTTGGGATGCTCGGCGGCGTAGCGGGCCGCAATCTCACGGATATACTCGCCGTGATAGCCACCCTCTGGAATGGCGGCCTCGAGCCCGCGCATCTGCCTCACGCGTGCCTGCACGCTCACGCCCAAATTCTCGATCTGCGCACCGGCGTCGTTGTAGTAGAACTCGCGCGACACCTGCCAGCCCGTGCGTTCCAGCAGTGCGGAGATTGCATCGCCGAGCGCGGCTTGGCGGCCGTGGCCCACGTGCAGCGGGCCCGTCGGGTTGGCGGAAACGAACTCGATGTTCACCGGGCGGCCTTCGCCCATGGAGGCTTCGCCGAACTTGTCGCCCTTGGTGATGAGCGCGATCAGTCCGCCGACGACGCGATCGGTCGCAACGCGGAAATTGATGAAGCCGGGACCCGCGATCTCGGCAGCGCTCACGCCACCGCGATGGCGATCCACCACGGCGATCAGCTTCGTCGCGATGTCGCGGGGCTTCTGCTTCAGATCCTTCGCCAGGATCATCGCGGCGTTCGTGGTCCAATCGCCGAACGACGGATCGCGCGGACGTTCGAGCAACGGCACAAAGTCGGCTGGCGCACCTACGGTCTGCGCCGCGCGCACGAGCTCGGCGCGGAGATCGTCTTCCTGGGTGCTCATTCGGCTTTCGGCTGTCGGCTCTCGGCTTTCGGCTTTGCTGCCTCCACCTTGGGCTTCGGGCTTTCGGCCTTGGCTGCCGCGGGAGCTGCAGGCGCAACGTCGGCTTTCTTCTCGCCGCCAGAACCGCCACTCGACTCCGACTTGTCTCCGGACGACGGCTTGTCTCCGCCGCGGTGTGCGTTCTTGCCGTAGTCCGTGAGGTAGAAACCGGAGCCCTTGAACGCAAAGCCCGCGCCTGCGGACATCTGACGGTCCGCAGTCGCCTTGCACGTAGGGCACGGCAGCTGAGTCAGCGCCGCGCTCATTGTCTTATAAAAGTGCGTGAATTCGTGCCCGTTGGGGCAGCGAAAATCGTAAGTTGGCATTTTCCGGTGACTTACCGCTCGGCCTGAAGCTAGCGCCAGCCCTAGAGCCGCGGCAGTTCAGGCGGGCCGGTGTGTGCCCCACGCCTTCGCGAGCACGCCGGAAATCTCGCCTACCGAAGCCCGCGCGCGGACGGCATCCACGATTAGCGGGACCAGCGGCGCACCGAGTACCGCGGCACGACCGAAACCCAAAGCCGCCGTGGCAAGTGCGTCGAGCGCGGCGGCGGACTTCCTGGCGTCGCGACTCCCCTTCCGCTCCTTCAGGCGCGCCACCTGCTCCCGTTCCAGGCGCGAGAAATCCGGCTTGGGGATCTCCGGTGCGGCGGACCCGTCCTCGAACTTGTTGACGCCGACGATCACCGCCTCGCCGCGTTCGACGCGCTTCTGGTACTCGTACGAGCTGCGCGCGATCTCTTCCTGGAAGAACGACGCGTTGATCGCATTGGCCGCGCCGCCGAGTGCGTCGACCCTGGCGAGCAGCTCCATCGCGCCGTTCTCCAATTGCGTCGTGAGGTTCTCGACGTAGTAGCTGCCAGCAAGCGGATCCGCCGTGAGCGCCGCACCGGATTCGTGGGCGAGGATCTGCTGCGTACGCAGCGCCAGCGTCGCCGCCTGTTCGGTAGGCAAGGAAAGCGCTTCGTCGTACCCGTTGGTGTGCAGCGATTGGGTGCCGCCGAGGACCGCGGAGAGCGCTTGAACGGCGACGCGCACCACGTTGTTGAGCGGCTGCTGGGCCTGAAGCGTCACGCCGCCGGTCTGCGTGTGAAACCGCAGACGACAGCTCGACTCCGACGCGCCGAAGCGGTCCTTCATCAGGCGCGCGTACAGGCGGCGCGCAGCGCGGAACTTCGCGACTTCCTCGAAGAGGTCGTTGTGCGCGGCAAAGAAGAAGGAGAGTCTGGGCGCGAACGAATCGACTTCGAGCCCTGAATCCACCGCACGCTTCACGTACTCCATCGCGTTCGCGAACGTGAACGCCAATTCCTGCACTGCGGTCGCGCCTGCCTCGCGGATGTGATAGCCCGAGATCGAGATCGGGTTCCAGTTGGGCAGGTCGGCCGCGCAGAAACGGAAGACGTCAGCCACGAGCGCAAGCGACGGCTCAGGCGGATAGATGTACGTCCCGCGCGCGATGTATTCCTTGAGAATGTCGTTCTGGATCGTCCCCGAGAGCGATTGCCGTTGGATTCCCCGCTCCTCGGCGACGACGATATACATGCTCAACAACGTCGCGGCCGTCGCGTTGATCGTCATCGAGGTCGACACCTTGTCGAGCGGGATGGCGTCGAGCAGCACCGCCATGTCATCCACGGTGTCGATGGCGACGCCCACGCGACCCACTTCGCCGATCGCCCGGCTGTCATCCGAATCGATGCCCATCTGCGTGGGCAAGTCGAACGCCACCGACAGTCCCGTCTGTCCGGCATCGAGCAAGTGCCGGAAGCGCTGGTTGGTTTCCTGCGCAGTGCCAAAGCCGGCGTACTGGCGCATGGTCCACAGGCGACCGCGATACATGTCGGGCTGCACACCGCGTGTGAACGGAAAAGAGCCGGGGTCGCCCAGGTCGCGTGCGTAGTCGCGCACGCCGTCGTCTGCGCGGTACACCGGCGCGATCGGAAGACCCGACGGCGACCGCAGGTCCTTTGGCGGTTGGCTCAAGCCGATGGCGCCCGGGTCAGGCGCCGACGAGCGCCGAGCGGCCCGCGAGCACGTCAGAAACGAGGCCCACGTCCTTCTTCGAGCCAATGAAGAGTGGCGTGCGCTGGTGAAGCTCGGTCGGACCGATATCCATGATGCGCTTCACGCCGTTCGTCGCTGCGCCACCAGCCTGTTCCACGAGGAACGCGAGCGGATTGGCTTCATATAGAAGGCGCAACTTGCCCTTCGGATTCTTCGTGTTCGCTGGGTAGGCGAAGACTCCGCCGCCGAGCAGGTTCCGGTGCACATCGGCGACAAGCGAGCCCACGTAGCGGACATTGAGCGGCTTGCGCGTTCCTTCGAGTCCGCGGAGCTGCCGTATCGCGCTCTTCACCGGGGCGTCCCATTGCTGCTCGTAGGAGTCGTTGACCGAGAGATAGCGACCAGATTCTGGTGTCTTGATGTCGGGGTGCGAGAGCAGGAACTCGCCAATGGACGGATCGAGTGTGAAGCCGTGCACGCCACGGCCCGTCGTGTAGACGAACATCGTGCTGGAGCCGTAGATCACGTACCCCGCGGCCACCTGCTCCACACCCGGCTGAAGGAAATCCTCAAGCGTTGCGTGTTTGCCCGGGGACGTCTTGGCGACAACGGAGAAGATGGTTCCCACCGGAACGTTCACGTCGATGTTCGAGGATCCGTCGAGGGGGTCGAACATCAGGCAGTACTTGCCGCTGCGGAACTTGTCGGGAATTGGGATGACCTCGGCGTTCTCTTCCGACGCCATGCCCGCCAAGCGGCCGGTGTGGTCCATCGCCTTGATGATGATCTCGTTCGACAGCACGTCGAGCTTTTGTTGGACCTCTCCCTGGACGTTCTCCGAACCGTGCGAGCCGAGGATGTCCACCAGCCCCGCCATGCGGACCTTGTTGGCAATCATCTTGGCCGCGAGCGCCACGTCGTTCAGGACGCCCGACAGCGCACCCGTCGCCTCGGGAAAGCTGCGCTCCTCCTCGATGATGAACCGCTCAATGGTGACGACCGAAGTCGCCTTGTTTTGGAGCACGCGTCGGGTCCGGTGGTTGTTGCCTTGGTCAAACTTCGCCTGCCGTTACTTCACACGCCACCTCTCTCCGCCTGCCTCGACCTCGAGGCGCGTTCCATCCGTGTAGAGGACGATCGTGCCCAGCAGGTCGGTCCGCAGTGTGACCGCACCATGCGCCGCCAGGCGGCGAACCACGGGCGGGCTCGGATGCCGGTATATGTTGCCAGCGCCGACGGAGATCAGGGCGAGCCGTGGCTGCACCGCCGAGAGGAACGCATCGGTGCTGCTGGTGGAACTGCCGTGGTGGGCAACCTTGAGGACGTCCGCGCGCAACTGCGAGGGAGACTGGCGCACCAACCAGCCCTCTTCGCCCGATTCAGCGTCGCCGGTCAGCAGCATCGTGACGCTGCCGATACGCAGCCGGACCACTGTGCTCGCTTCGTTGGGATCGCGCAGGGTGTCCGCCCAGCCGGCGGCTGGTGCCAGCACGGTCATCACCACTTCGTCCACGACAATGGAGTCACCTGGTGCCACCCGGCGCCACCGCGTACCGGTTTCGCGGGCAGCCAGCAACGACGCGCGATAGGATCCTGTCGCGCCGGCGTACGCGGGATCCAGATACCACGACGGCTTCAACGTGCGGACCACGCTGGCGGCGCCGCCGACGTGATCCGCATGCGGATGCGAGAGCACGAACGCCTCGAGCCGACCGCCGCGTTGCTGCAAGTACGGGACAATATCTCTGGCCCCGGCGTCGCCGCCCTCCCATTCCCGCCCGGCATCGAACAGCAGCCACCGTCCGCGCGTTGAGCGCACAGCAACCGCGTCACCTTGCCCGACATCGATCATGTGGATCTCGGTGAGCGGGGATGTGCCGCGGAGCAGTGGTCGCCAGCTGAGCAGCGCCACGCCGGTCAATGCCGCCACCAGCGGCCGACCCGAGTGCCGCCCGACGATCGCAACGACCAGTGCCGCCGCGATTCCGATGGCGATTGCGGTTGCAAACGCGTCCGCCGCCACGGCCACCGATGTTCCCGGCAGCGTCGCGCCGACTGCTGCGATGGCATCGATGACGGCCAGCAACGGGTGGCACGCATCCGCGACGAACTGCGCGACCGCAGGCACAGGCAGGAGCAAGGCCGCGAGAAACAGCATGGGCTGAAGGACGGCGACGATCGGCGTGGCGACGAGATTTGTCAGCGGCGCCACGAAACTCAGGCTCCCGAAGGTCGACGCCACCAGCGGCGCGGTGAGCAGCGTGGCTGCCGTTGACGCGACCAGGCCTCGCAACAGTGTCCCCTTCCATCCGCCTACCGACAAACGCGCCCAGCGCTTCGTCAGCGCAGCGGACGCCACCAGCGCGACCATCCCGGCGACGCTGAGCTGGTACCCGACGTCCAACACCGCGCGCGGATCGAACACGGGCGCACTGGCGCCCACGGCGAGCACCGCCCACGGCGACGTGGGCCGCTGCGCGATGACCGACAACGAGCCGGCGGCGAGCATGATCGCCGCGCGCACCGCTGGCAGCGGCGCTCCGATCAGCAGGACATAGAGCGCCGTGAGAGCTACGACGGTCGTGTCCGCCGCGCGCCGGCCAACCCGCGCAACTTGCGCCAGCAACAGGACGGCAGCGGCGATCAACCCCACGTGGAGGCCGGACACGGACAACATGTGCGACAGCCCGGCGGCGGCGAATCGCGTCCGCACCGCGGGCGAGATGTCACCCATGTCTGCGATGAGGAGCGCACGCGCCAAAGGCGCGTCCGTACCGAATCGCGCGTCGATGCCGCGTCCGATGGCGTCGCGCCAGCGATGCAAGAATGCCGGAGGCCGCACCGTGACGAGCGTAGCCTTGTCAAACACGAGGCCACGGCGCGAGCGCGCGACCGTGCCCTGCACAATGACGCGCGAGCCACCGGGCGCAGCTCCATCGCGCACCGCGATCCGGACAACGACTCCACAGTCCAGCCGGGCCGGAACGAACGCGCCCGGACTCGCGTCGTCGTTCAAGGTGGCCTCGACCGGCCCAGCGATTGCGCGCTGTTCGCACGCGGTGGTAGCGGCGACCGACTCCGTTCCGGCGGTAACCCCGGCGACCACAATCGCCGCGATGGCGACGCGCTCGCGGCCGCGCCGCCCTCCCAACCAGACCACTGACGCGCCGGCCGCGAGCGGCGACACGCTGACCCCGTCGAGACCCGACAGGAGCCCGCAGACATACGCCAAGAGTGCCGCGGTGACGAGTGGCATCGCGATCGCATTCTCGCTCGCGTGCGCTCCCAACCATCATCACCGCGCCGCAACGCGGAGCGGATCCTTGCTGCTACACAGCGACCGGCAGCGCGCTCCGTTCCGGCACCACAGCGCCGGTGAACGTGGATCCTGTCGTGCCAGTCAGCTCGACGTGCACGTACTTGCCCAGCAAGCTCTCGTCGCCCGGAACCAGGACGGTGCGGAAGTCACGCGTGCGCGCCTGCATCAGTCCGCCGCGGCGCGCTTCGCGCTCGACCAACACTTCGTACCGACGCCCCAGCAGGCCAAGGTTCTGCTCTCTGGCGCCCGCCTTCACGACCTCGACCAGACGCCGCATGCGCTCCGATGCCACCTCCTCCGGCACCGCCCACTCGGCCGGCATCCGCGTCGCCGGCGTGCCCTCGCGAGGCGAGAAAATGAACATGAACGCGTCCATGAACTTCCCCTCGCGCACCGCACTCAGCGTCTCTTCAAAGTGGTCTTCCGTCTCGCCCGGGAAGCCGACGATGATGTCGGTCGTGATGCTCAGCCCCGGGACCGCGGCGCGCAGGCGCGCCATGCAGTCGAAGTACTCCTCGCGCGAATATCGGCGCAGCATCCGCTTGAGCACCTCGGTGCTTCCTGATTGCATTGGCAGGTGGACGTGCTCGCACACGGTCGGCACTTCGGCAATCGCCGCGATGACGCGGTCGCTGAAGTCGTTGGGATGCGGACTCGTGAACCGCACGCGCTTGATGCCCTGCACGCCACCCACGGCGCGCAGTAAGTCCGCGAAGTCGTGCGCACCGTCGTTGTACGAGTTGACGGTCTGGCCCAGCAGGACGACCTCGCTCATGCCCTGCTCCACGACTTCGCGCGTCTCGCGAACAACATCGCTCAGCGTACGGCTGCGCTCCGATCCGCGCGTCGTGGGCACAATGCAATACGTGCAGCGATAGTCGCAGCCGCGTTGCACGGGGATCCACGCTTTCACCTTGTCGTACCGCTTCGGCGCGACATCCTCGTAGTGCTCCTCAAGGTCAAAGTCGGTCAACGTGACTCGCTCACCGCCCCGGACGCGCTCGATCAGGTCAGGCAGCGCACGATACCCATCGGGGCCGATCACGAGCGACACGTGCTTCGACTTCAACAGGCTCGGGCCGAGCCGCTGCGCCATGCAGCCAGTCACGCCGAGGATCGTGCTCGATTTCATCGAGCGCTTCAACTCGCCCACACGGCCGATGACGCGCTGCTCCGCGTGGTCGCGGATCGCGCAGGTGTTGACGAGAATCACATCGGCGCCATCGGGCTCATCCACGGACGTGTAGCCTTCGGCCGTGAGCTTGCCGAGCATCAGCTCGGAGTCGCTCACGTTCATCTGGCAACCGTAGGTCTCGATGTAGACTGTTGGCACTCGGGACTCGGGACTCGGGACTCGAGTGAAGCTAGCGCGCCGGATGCGCCATCAGCGCGTCACCCAGCATCGCGAGCGCGACAGACACCCGGTCACCGCGTGGGCGCGGCTCAGCCAGCGAAAGGGTCAGATAATCCTCTGTCATGACCTGAGCGTCGCCGCTGCCGCGAATCACGATTGCGTCCGCCTGCGTTCCATTCCGGCGACGCGCATGATCCCCCGCCTTTTCCGAGGCGAGGTCGCGCAGCCGTTGAGACCGCACCGCAGCGCTTTCGTGCGCGACCGGCGCCCCGAGTCGGGGCGCAGCCGTTCCCGCGCGCGGCGAATAGCTGAAGACGTGCAGGTAGGTGAACGGCAGATCCCGGATGAGGCGTTCGGTCGCCTCAAAGTCCGCATTGCTCTCTCCCGGGAACCCCACGATCACGTCGGCTCCAAGCCCCAACACCTTCACCCGCGCAGCGATGCGCTCTACGGCACGCGCGTACGTCGAGGCCGAGTACCAGTGTCGACCCATGCGCCTCAACACCGTGTCAGAACCGGATTGCAAAGGCGCGTGCAGGTGCGGCGCAAGCCGACGCGGCTCGGTCGCCATGAGATCCACCAGCGCGTCATCCACTTCGGTGGCTTCAACCGACGAAAGCCGGAACCGCACATCCGGCACTTGCCGCACCAGGTGTTGCATCAGCACTCCAAGCGACGAGCCGATGTCCAGACCGTATGTCCCGATATGCGTACCGGTGATCACGATCTCCGGATGATGCTCGGCCAGCGCCAGCGCTTCCGCGACGACCGCGTCTGGGGTGCGGCTCCGACTCGCGCCGCGCGCCAAGGTTGTCGCGCAGAACGTGCAATGCTCGTCGCACCCGTCCTGCACCCGCAGCTGCGCACGCACCGTCTGTTGCCGCACCGTACCTGCGGTTAGCGTCACCCCAAGCGCAGCAGCGACTGACGCCATTTCCGCCCCGGCGACCACGCTCGATACCGTCGGCAGCGCGCGCAACACGCTTCCGCTCGCTGGCAACGCCGCGGAGCATCCCATGACAACCGTGCGAATACCCTGATTCCGGCGCGCCACGCGACGCACCGCCCTTCGCGCATCGCGCTCAGCCTCTGCGGTCACCGCGCAGGTGTTGACGATTGCCACGTCAGCGCCGGTGACGTCGTCCACGATCTCATAGCCTCCGCGCCGCGCCAGTTCGAGCACGGCTTCGCTGTCGTAGTGATTGGCGCGACAGCCGTGCGTTTCGACGAACAGCTTCACGAGTCTGCCGTTTCGAGGTCGCCCGGCAGCGCGAAGTGGAAGGCACTGCCCTTTCCATCGCCGGCGCTGCGCACCCAAATGCGGCCTCCGTGCGACTCCACGGCAAGCTTGCAAAAGGCCAGACCCAGGCCGGACCCGCGCAGCTTCGGCGCGTTGGGCGTGCGTACCTGCTCGAATTTCCGGAAAATGATTTCCTGATACTCAGGAGGAACGCCGGGGCCGTTGTCCGCAACCGTGAACAACGCATCACCGCCTTCGCGACGCACTGACAGGATGATCGCGACGTTTCGCGGCGAATGCGTGATCGCGTTCTGAATCAAGTTGCCGAGTACGCGCTTGATGAGCGCGCGGTCCGCACGAAACACGGGAGCGTCGTCAGCCACGTCGATGGCGACCGTACTTCCCTCCTGCTGAAAGCGATGCGTCCACTCGTGCGCTACCTCCGTGAGAAGCGCGCCGGGAGCAATCGCGACTTTCTCCAGCAGCAGCGAAGCCTCCTCCATCCGACGCACCTCGAGCAGGTCGTCAATCAGGCCAAGGAGATCCTCTGCCTTGCCTTCCGAGTCGGAAACCGCCGTGCGTTGCGCCGGCGTGAGAGGGCCAAAGTCGCCGTCGAGCAGCAGCTCCATCGTGGCGAGCACCGAGCTCAGGGGCGTCTTGAGATCGTGCACGATCATCTTCATCAGGTCGTCGCGCAGCTTCTCCAGCTCGCGCAACTTGCGCGCACTCTCCTCGAGGGCGTCCGTGGCCGCTTTGAGCTTGAGCAGCGCCGTGATGCGCGCGCCGAGCACGAGCCGGTTGTGCGGCTTCGTGAGGAAATCGTCGCCGCCGGCCTCAATCGCCTTGATGCGATCGGCAGCGTCGCTCAGCGCGGTCACGAAGATCACCGGAATGCGGGCGGTGCGGGGATCGCGCTTGACGCGGCGGCACAGCTCGAAGCCGGCCGACCGGTCGTCACCGCCCAACTCCCCCGCCGGCATGGCGACGTCGAAGATGCAGAGGTCGGGGCGATGCTCAAAGCACGACTGCAGTGCGTGCGCCGCGGTGGTCGCGGCGATTGAGCGATAGCCCAACGTGTGCAGCTGGTCCACCAAGAGCTCGACGTTCGCGGGAACGTCGTCGGCGACGAGAATCAGGGGAGCATCAACCGCCGGCGCAGTCAGCTCCACGGTCGGCTCACGGCCGGAGGGAGAATCCCGTGCTGAGCGTCCACGCCTTCTCCGTAATGCCAGACGAACCTTCGCGGGCCGAGCGCAGGACGCCGAGACTCACTTCCGAACGACCGCGAGCCAATGGGAGACCCAGACCACCGCTCAAGGTGCGCTCGGTGATCGCGTAGGACCCCACCGAGAACGGGAGCGTGCGCCAACGCGCTCCCGCGCGAAGAGCCATCGCACCCGATCCAAACCGGGGACCCTGCACGTCCACACCGAGCCCCGTGTCCCATCCCTCGTACACGTTGAGTGACGAACTCAGGCTCGCTGAGCGGGACCATGCGTCCTTTGCGATGCGGGCGGCGAGCGTGGTGCCCTCGATCCCGAGGTAGATCACCGACACGCCGAAGTGATCCGGCGCGGAACTCGCCTTGGTGATCTTCGTGCCGTCGTATGTGTTGAGCGTTCCACCGCGGCGATAACTCATACCGACGGTGCCCCGTGTGGGCCACAGCATCAGCACGCCAAAGGACATCGCGCTGCCGCCGTATCCGACGCTCGTGCGCTGCGTATCGCTCGCGAACCGCACGGTGTCGTCAAACATGTGAATCGCGCGCAGTCCGGTCTGTCCGCTGTACGCATGCGCGCCCACGCCAACACGAAGCCAAGAACGAATCGTGTACGCCAGCGCAAGCCGGAGGTCCACGACGGACCCTTCACTCGCCTGCGTCACTGTCGAGCCGATGGTGTCTGCGCCTACCACCTGGGTGTCGCGCGACGCGGTACTCCATGTGCGATCGAACAGCGTCGACGCCGAAACGCCGGCAACCCAGCGCGTGCCAATCGGTATCGATCCCATGAACAACGGAAAGCGCGCGACCGACGTGCGCTGCTTCGTCGAACCGAGCTTCACTTCCCTGTATTCGGGCTCTGCCTGCATCGCGATCAACGACGTCAGCAGCAGGCTCAACGACGCCGGATTCAGCGGCGAAAGTGCGTCACTCTCACCGATCGACCCGCCCAGCGACAGTGCCTTCGTGCTCAGCTGTCCCGGGGGAAAGCCGAGTCCCTGCGTGCTCAGATTCCCCTGTGAGCGCGCGGACGCGGGCGCCAGCACCAGTGCGCCGAGCATGCTCAGCACTGCGCTGCGCACCGCCCTCATGGCAGGCCCGCCCGGAGCAGTGGGATGTACGTGACTTTGAGTCGCGGTCGCACCGCGAGCGGCGCCTTGTGCGAAAAGAAGTCTGCCTGCCAGGTGCTTAGGCCCTCACGCGTTGCGCGCAGCGCGATGGCGCGCGGAGTCCGCGCGCCAGTCGTGAACCGCCAGCGACGAATCGCCTCGATCATTTCGATCGTGCGCGGACCGCTGTCCTTCGGCGCCATGGCCATGGAATCCATACCGACAGACAGGAAGATCAACGCGCGCTTGAGATCGGTGATCGCGGACCCGGCCCCCAATTCAAACGGAACGACTCCGGCCGTGTCGTTGGGCTCACCGGACACCAAGTTCGGCTTCTGGGTCAGGATCAACGACGCCCGAACGACGGCGCTGCTGTCGAGGATCTTGCTGGGAATGTTGAACCGCAGGTACGCGCGCTGCCCGGGCACCCCACCGACCCGGATCGCGTCGGCCGCCGGCAGCAATGGCGCACTCGAGATCAACTGGAAGTCGGCAAGTTCTGCCGCGATCAGCACGTCCGAAGGCGTTCGTGACGACGGCCTCACCGTGATCGAGTCAACCGTCGTGTCGGTTGAGGGACGAATGAACAGAAACGCCGCAGAATCGGTACTGGACGTAGAAATGCGCACCGTCGTCGGCTGCGGCGCGGAAATCCTCACGCCAACGCGAAGGCGCCCGTACGGCAACGTCCGGATCTTGTTCACCAGCTTGCTTGAGTCCAACGGCACGAGCACTGAGGCCTTCAGGGAATCCGCGGGGACCGTGCGCGTTCCCAAGAGGTTCGCTGGAATGAACCGTGCCGTGAGCGCCGTGGCGGATGTGTCGTTTTCGGTCGAGTCCACTTCGACGTCGAATAGCTGGAATGTGACCGGCGGACCGAGAGTGTCCGCTTCCGCGATGAACATCTTCAACGCGCCCGATGCAATCGAGACGATCTCGCTGTCCGCGAGTGTCCCCCGGTGGCGGAACGTCGAATGCAGCGTGTCGAAGCGGATGATCGCGCGCAGGTCGATCGCCGGGTCGTTGGTCAGGGTCAACTGACCCTCGGAGCCCAACGTCGGATATCCGGCGATGGACGTGTCGAAGTCGACGGCGAAGAATGTCGTATCGCGCAACGAATCCGCCTGCTGCGGACATAACGCCGGGCAGGCGAGGCCCGACTCAAAATTCTGCTCGCACCCGACGATCACAGCAACGCTGGCGACAGCCGTAAGAAGCGGTTTGACCCGCGCGAATCCAAAATGCGACGGCATTGCGCTACTCGGTCGTATGTTCGAGAGAACGGGGTGAGAACGCCTGGGGCAGCAACTCACTCAGCCGCCAATGCGATTCTTTGCCGCTGCGCGTGATGCTGACGACTTCGAGTTCCGGGGAAAACTCGATGAGCGCCTGACGGCACATGCCACAAGGCGGCGTGGGATCCTCGGCGCTGGACGCGATGACGATCCTGGTAAAACGACGGACGCCGTGGGCCACGGCAGCCGAAATCGCCGCGCGTTCAGCGCACGTGCCGGCTGGAAACGCCGCGTTCTCCACGTTGCACGCCGCATGCACGCTCCCGTCGATGCCGACCAGCGCGGCCCCGACCTTGAACCGCGAGTACGGCGCGTACGCACGCTCCATTGCCGACAGCGCCAGGTCGCGCAGCGTTGCGAGGTCCGGCCCGGCCTCAGGCGTGGACCTCACCTTTGCCGGGGCCTTCACGACACCACCGCGGACAGGAACGACCGGCCGCGACCGCGAAACTCCAGGCCCATCCACTCGGCGACGGTAGCGCCGAGGTCGGAAAACGTGTCGCGACGGCCAATCGACACCGGACGCACCCGCGTGCCGAACGCCATCATCGGAACGCACTCGCGCGCGTGGTCCGTGGAGGGCGTCGTTGGGTCGTTCCCGTGATCGGCGGTCAAAAACAACAGGTCCTCCTCCTTCATGGCGGAGACAAGCTCGGGCAGGGCCGCGTCGAACTGACGCAGTGCCAAGTTAAACCCCGATATGTCGTTACGGTGCCCGAACAGTTGGTCAAAATCTACAAGGTTGGCTAAGAGGAACCCATCACCGTCGCGCAGCCACGCCAGGATGTTCTTCAGCCCTTCGGCGTTGTCCACGCTGTGACGGGCGGTCAGGTTCCGGCCTGCAAAGAGGTCGTCGACCTTGCCCACCCCATGGCGCGCGACGCCCGCGGCGGCCAGGGCGTCCACCAGGGTGGTTTCGGGCGGCTGAATCGAAAAATCCCGCCGATGCGAGGTTCTCTGGTAGTTGCCGGGCGCACCGACAAACGGTCGGGCGATGACGCGCGATGCGTCGTGGGGCGCCACCAGAATGTCACGCGCGATTTCGCAGGCCCGGTACAGCTCCTGAAGGCCAACCGTTTCTTCGTGCGCTGCGATTTGGAAAACAGAGTCCGCCGAGGTGTAGACAATCCACGCGCCCGTGCGCTGATGCTCCTCGCCGAATTGCGCAATGACCCCGGTGCCGCTCGCAGCGACATTCCCGATGACAGCGCGCCCGGTGCGCTTCGAGAACACCTTGAGCACCGCAGGCGGGAAGCCGTTGGGATAGGTCGGAAACGCCTTGGCGAGATGGACGCCGGCGATTTCCCAGTGCCCTGTCGTCGAGTCCTTCCCCGGCGATTTCGGGACGAGAACGCCGGTCGCAGCGGTGGGCGTCGTCGTCGGTGGAACACCCTGGAGCGGAATCAGGTTGCCCAGTCCGGCCCGCGTGAGATGCGGCAGGTCCAGACCGCCAATTGCTCGGGACAGGTTGCCAAGCGTGTTGGAGCCCACGTCGCCGTACGCGGCCGCGTCCGGCGCTGCGCCGCAACCGACTCCGTCGAGCACGATGATCGCTGCGCGACGACTCACGCAGGATCGCCCGTGTACTGCCGCGGCAGCCGGCCGCGCAGCCCGGTGAGAATTTCGTAGGGCGAGAACCCGCCGATGTCAGCGACATCCTGCACCGTGATCGCAGCGTCCCCTGCTCGGCCGATGAACGTCACAACGTCCCCGACCGCGCAGCTCCGGTCAGTCACATCCAGCATCGTCATGTCCATGGTCACGTGTCCGACAACCGGCGTACGCTGGCCGTTGACCAATACCTGAGCCTTGTTCCCGAGTCCACGGCGGTAGCCGTCAGCGTACCCAAGCGAAACCGTGGCGATGCGGCTGTCGCGCGCCGCCTTCCACGCGGCGGCGTAGCCGACGGTGTCGCCGGCTTTGATAGCGCGAATCTCCACCACACGGCCGCGGACCGCAGCGACCGGATCAGGCGTGATGCGGGCGCCGTGCCCGCTGCCCACCCCGTACAGAAAGATGCCGGGCCTCGCGAGGTTGAACGGTGACGGCGCTCGATGTTCAATGGCCGGCGAGTTGTCCGCGTGCAGAATCGCGGGACGCACCGGCAGCTCGGCGATGCACTGCGCGAAGCGTTTCTCCTGCTCGTCGCGCGATCCGTCCCGCATTTGGGCCGAATGAAAGTGTGTGCACGCGCCCTCAGGGATGTTCGACGCCAGCAGCGGCTTGAGTCCAGCCACTTCGCGCCAGGGAACGCCGGCCCGGTTCATGCCGGTGTCGATCGCGAGGTGCCACGGAAGGCCCAGCGGCGCCCACGCCACGATCGCGCGGATGTCGCCAAGCACCGGGCGCAGGTTTGCGCTGCGCAGGTCGTCGAACTGACGCATCAGCACCGGTGAGAACACGAGGATCGGCAGCTCGATTCCCGCCGTGCGCAGTTCCTGACCCTCGTCGATGGTCGCGACGCCGAAGCCCCACGGCTTGATCGCCATGAGCGCCTGCGCAACGCGCAGCGCACCCAACCCATAGGCGTCTGCCTTGACCATCGGCAGAATCGGGACCCCGGCCGCTTTCGCGTACCGTTCCCCGTTACGCACGAGCGCGCCGAGGTCGATCTCGACCCAGGCGCGCGAGGTCAGGCTTAGCATTCGCGGTAATTTACGGTCCGGAAAGACTCCCCGCCAAAGCAGAGCTGCGCCCGTGAAACCGACGCTCGAAGACACCCTCGCGCTGATGCGCGACCTCAGGAAACGCTGCGACTGGGATCATGCGCAGACGCACGAGTCGCTGCGGCCGTACCTGATCGAGGAAGCGCACGAGGTGGACGAAGCACTCCAGGCGGGCGACGATGCCAAGCTGCGCGAGGAACTCGGCGACCTGTGGCTCCAGATCCTGTTCCACTCGGTAATCGCGGAGGAACGGGGAGCATTCTCGCTGCACGACGTCGCGGCCGGCTTCGTGACCAAGATGAAAGGCCGGCACCCGCACCTGTACGGCGACGGGGTGCGCGAGCCATGGGAGGCGATGAAGGCGAAGAAGCGGGAGTCGCTGAGCGAGGGACTGCCGGCGGGGCTACCGTCGCTGCACCGCGCCCACCGGCTGCAGGACCGGGCGGCGGGGGTGGGGTTCGATTGGCCGACCACAGCGGGGCCGCTCGAGAAGGTCCGAGAGGAACTCGCTGAGGTTGAAGCTGAATTGAAAGCGGATGACCGTGAGGCACTCATGGGCGAGGTGGGGGACCTGCTGTTCGCGGTTGTGAACCTGGCGAGGAAAGCGGGAGTGCACCCTGCCCTCGCGCTGGACCGAGCGAACCGGAAGTTCGAGACGCGCTTTGCGGGGATCGAGCGCCTGGCGAAGGAGAGAGGAATCGTCGTGGCGGAAGCGGGCCTGGCCGTCCTCGACTCGCTTTGGGATGAAGTGAAGCGTACTGAGAGCTGAACAACTGCAGCCGTGGGCTGGAAGGGCCGTAGGTGTTGGGCGGGTATCTCGGCAACTGCAATGGAACGCCACGTTCCGAGTGACGGCGGTGATGGTGTTTGGAAAGGCGCCCGTATCGTTGGGCACCTTCACCCCACTCACATGCAAGACTTTCGCAAGCTCGACGTCTGGACCAAGAGCCACGACCTCGCCCTCGATGTGCATCGGACCCTCGGCAAGCAGAAGCGCGTCGATCCCGGCGCCAAGTCCCAGCTGAATCGCGCAGCCCAGTCGATTCCAGCGAACATCGCGGAGGGTTGCGGCCGCAGCACCGCCGCCGAACTCGCGCGCTACGCCGATCAGGCCATCGGCTCCGCCACGGAGTTGGAGTACCACCTCCTGCTCACTCACGACCTCGGTTTTCTGCCGAAGCAAGACTTCGACCGCCTGAGCACGAACGCGGTCCAGGTCCGCCGCATGCTGTTCGGCCTTCGCAAGGCTGTGAAGAGTCGCGCGAGCAACACTTAGGTGATTCTGAGCGGGACCCCGGCGCGTGTAGTCACTCAATCACCGGTCCCCTACAGTGCTCACCGGGGTACCCGCCCATCACCTGCAGCCCTCCCAGCCTACAGCTGGGGGAAACTCTGCACTGAGTGTCAGTCCTCAGTACTAGGGTTTCAAGCGGTACATCATCCTCGGAAACAGTGACGCTTCCCGGATGTGTTGCAGCCCGCAAATCCACGCGACCGTCCGCTCGAGCCCAAGCCCAAAACCCGAGTGGGTGAACGTGCCGTACTTTCGCAATTCGAGGTACCAATCGTAGGTGGCGAGGTCGAGCCCCTCGTGCTTGATGCGCGCGACCAGCTTGTCGTGGTCGTCCTCGCGCTGTGAACCCCCGATGATCTCCCCGTACCCCTCCGGCGCCAGGCAGTCCGAGCAGAGCACCGTGCGCGGGTCAGCCGGGTTCTCCTTCATGTAGAAGGCCTTCGCCTCCTTCGGGTAGTTCATCACGAACACCGGGCGGTCGTAGTCGGCTACGAGCAGCGCTTCGTCCTCCGCGCCGAGGTCGTCGCCCCATTTGATCGCGCTCC
The DNA here is from genome assembly GCA_031401495.1 of Gemmatimonadota bacterium. Classification (GTDB taxonomy): domain Bacteria; phylum Gemmatimonadota; class Gemmatimonadetes; order Gemmatimonadales; family Gemmatimonadaceae; genus DASPMP01. The sequence continues at coordinate 9,975 of JANNRQ010000166.1, read as the reverse complement.
CCTTCGACTGGAGGGTCTCCACGGCCTTCGTGTACTCGATCCGCGGGAAGGGCGGCTTGATCGTCTCCAGCTTCGTCACGTCGCGCTCGAGCGTCTTCAGCGCATCCGCGCAGCGCGTCATCACCCGCTGCACCATGTGCGTGATGAACGCCTCCTGCAGCGTCATGTTGTCGTCCTGGTCGTACCACGCCATCTCCGGCTCGATCATCCAGAATTCCGTGAGATGCCGGCGCGTCTTGGACTTCTCGGCGCGGAACGTGGGCCCGAACGTGTAGATCAGCCCGAACGCCGCGGCCGCAGCTTCGCCGTACAACTGCCCCGTCTGCGCCAGGTACGCGTTCCCTTCTTCGAAGTACTGCGTCGAGAACAGCCCGCTGCGCTCACCGATTGCCGCGGTCAGAATCGGGGTGTCCGTGCGAAGGAACCCGCGCTCGTAGAAGAAGTCGTGGATTGCCTGCTCCAGCTCGTTTCGGACCACGAAAATCGCGCGCTGCTTGGGGCTGCGGAGCCAGAGGTGCCGGCGGTCGAGCAAGAAGTCAACACCGTGCTCCTTCGGCTGGATCGGGTAGTCCACCGGGCTGTCGCCGACGATGACCAGGTCCGTCACGCCGATCTCGAACCCGCCAGCCGCCTTGGCGTTCGCCTTCACGTCGCCGGTGATCGCGACCGCCGTCTCCAGCGTCAACTTGCCGTAACGGTCCCACAGCTCGGGCGAGAGTGCGTTCTTCACGAACACCGCCTGCGACACTCCGCGGCCGTCGCGCAGATCGGCGAACGCCACCTTGCCCGACGAGCGCAGGTGCGTGACCCACGCGTGGACGGTGGTGGACTTGCCCACGTGCTGGGCGAGATCGGCGAGACTGGTGTTTCTGAGCGACATGGGTCTCTGAGGCGTGAACCGCCCGAAGCTAACCGTCGTATCGCGATAATGGGAATGTTGCCATCCCGAGCGTCGCGAGGGATCTGCGGGTTTCAACTTCAGATTCCTCGCTTCGCTCGGAATGACACTAACCAACCCTGAATAGCTCGATCGCGCGGCGGTACCGCGCGTTCATTACCCGCCGGAGCGGCTCGTGGGCCTTGAGCCTGAGCTCCGCGTCGGTGGCGAGGAGCTTCTCTGCCGCTTCCCGCGCCCGCTCGTTGAGCGCCTCGTCCCGCAGCGGGTCAGCCACCTTGAACGTCGGCACCCCGCTCTGGCGCTCCCCGAAGAGGTCCCCCATGCCGCGCAGTCGCAGGTCGTGGCGGGCGATCTCGAACCCGTCCTCAGTCCCGACGAACAGCTCGAGCCGACTGTGCGAGTCCGGACCCACGTCCCCGAGCAGGATGCAGAACGACTCCTCGGCCCCCCGCCCCACCCGCCCGCGCAACTGGTGCAGCTGGGACAGGCCGAACCGCTCCGGGTGCTCCACGATCATGACCGTGGCGTTGGCGACATCAATTCCGACTTCGATCACCGTGGTCGCGACCAAGATTTGTACCTTGCCGTCGCGGAAGTCGCGCATGATCTGGTCGCGCTCGTCCGTCGGAACCTTTCCGTGCAGCAACGCGACTTTCCGTTTCGCGAAGACGCCCTCGCTCAGGATCTCGAACATCGTCGTCGCGGCCTTGAGATCCATCTTCTCGGACTCTTCGATGACCGGGTAGACGATGTACGCTTGCCGACCTGCTTCCACCTGCCGGTCGACGAACGCCATCACTTTGTCACGGCCGGACTCGGGGCGCAGCGCACTGACCACCGGCTTTCGCCCTGCGGGGCGCTCGTCGAGGATGCTGAGGTCCAGATCGCCATAGAGCGTGAGCGCCAGCGAGCGCGGAATCGGCGTCGCCGACATCAGCAGCATGTCCGGTCCGTCGCCCTTGGCGCCCAACTGCTTGCGCTGCTCCACACCGAAGCGGTGCTGTTCGTCCACGACCGCAAGCCCGAGCCGACCGAACTTGGTTCCGTCCTGCACCAGCGCGTGCGTGCCGATCGCGATCAGCGGCGCGGCCGATTCGAGCTTCTCCGCTGCGGCGCGGCGCTCCTTGGACTTCAGGCTCCCGGTCACCACCACTGGCTGCATGCCAAGCGGTTTGAGCAGGTCGACAAACGTCCGCGCGTGTTGCTCGGCGAGCAGCTCCGTCGGCGCCATGAGCGCGGCCTGAAATCCATTCTCGACCGCCATCAGCATCGCGAATAGCGCGACGACGGTCTTGCCGCTGCCGACTTCGCCCTGAAGCAACCGATGCATCCGCGCATCGCTTGCCATGTCGGTCACAATTTCTTTCGACGCTCGCACCTGCGCGCCCGTGAGCTGGAACGGCAGCGACTCGCGCAACCGCGTGGTGAGGTCGCGCTTGTTTTCGAACCGGATTCCCTTCCGCGTCGTGCGTGCCAGCGTACGCGCGCGCTGGTGCAGCACATGAACGAAGAACAACTCCTCGTACGCGAGCCGCTCGCGTCCACGCAACGCCTCGGCGAGCGTCTCCGGCTTGTGCACCATGCGTAGCGCATCGCGAATCGGCGGCACCGCGCCGAGGGCCAGCACGTCGGCCGGCAAGTACTCGTCAACCAGCGGCAGCAGCCCGTCCAAATGCGTCGCGATAATCGACCGGATGACCTTGAACGACAGGCCTTCGGTCGCCGGGTACACCGACAGCACGCGCCCCTGGTCCGTCGCGCCCTCGTCGTCACCGAGGTTGATGAACTCGCGCGGCGCGAGTTGTCGCCCGTGGTAGAACCGCACCGTTCCGGACGCGAGCAGCGTGTCGCCCTTCTGGATCACGCGATCGAGAAACGGCTGGCCCGGCCACGCGGCCTCGATCATCCCAGAGGCATCCTGGAGCACCGCCTGAAAGATCCGCAGACCGCGGCGCGTCGGTATCACGCCCTTCGACATCACCTTGCCGATCACCGTCGCGCTCATGCCGGTCTGAAGTTTCGCGATCGGCGTGATCGTGCTGGCGTCTTCGTATCGGTGCGGGATGTGGAACAACAAGTCGCCCGCAGTGATGATCCCGATGCGGCGGAATGCTTCCGCGCGCACTGGCCCTACGCCCTTCAGGTAGTTGATGGGCGTTTCAAGAAGGAGCCGCGGTTTGGCGCCCGGCATCTCACTCGCCCAGAACCTTCCGGGCATAGGCGCCGGCATCAAACAACTCGAGGTCTCCGGCCTGCTCGCCGACGCCGACGAACTTCACGGGAACGTTGATCGCTTCGTGAACGGCGACGACGACGCCACCGCGCGCCGAGCCATCGAGCTTCGTCACGACGACGCCACTCACAGGGACCGCGGCCGAGAATTCCTTGGCTTGCTGCACCGCGTTCTGGCCGATCGTACCGTCGAGCACCAACAGCGTCTCGTGCGGCGCGCCCGGCAGTCGCTTCGTGATGACGCGCGCGACTTTCTTGAGTTCCTCCATCAGGCCCGCGCTCGTGTGCAACCGACCTGCGGTGTCAACGATCACGACGTCGACTTTGCGCGCCTCAGCTGCGTCGATCGCCTGAAACGCCACCGACGCGGGGTCCGCACCTGCGCCAGCGCCAATGAATTCCGCGCCGGTGCGATCCGCCCACACCCGGAGTTGGTCCACCGCACCCGCGCGGAACGTGTCCGCGGCTGCGAGCATGACGGTCTTCCCTTGCCCGCGCAGGCGCGAACTCAGCTTTCCAATGAACGTCGTCTTGCCCGCACCGTTCACGCCGACGACCAGCACGACGGTCGGCGTGGCGCTGAGATCCACGAACGCGGCATTGCTGTTGCCAGCGCGAAGCGCTGATTCGACGCCGGAGCGCAGCGCATTCCGCAGGGCGTCGTCGCTCTTCAGCTCACCGCGTTTCGCCTGCCGCTCCACCTCGGCGATCAAGCGCAACGTCACCGGCACGCCAAAATCCGCGCCGATCAACAATTCCTCGAGGCCCTCGAGCGAGCCATCCAGCCCGCCGCGCGCCATGGCGCCCAGATCGCGCTTGGCGAGATCCTTGATTCGCTCCCACAGCGATCGCTTTGGAACGTCGCCTTGGCGGGATACGATGCGGCTCATGACGGGAATGTATCAGCGCAATCCCGCGCGACGGCGACCGAACCACTCGAGACACAGGAGGGCGATGACGAGCGCGTAGAACCAGCCCGCTAACCTGGCCCCGCCGCCGGCGTCCGCCGCAGACCGACGGCCGACACCTCCCGACTCCAGCGTCGGCCGCGCCGGTAGCAGTTCGGTGGGCGCGTTCACGACCAGTGTCGCGCGACCGTTCGGCACCGTCACGTCGTACGTGCCCGCGTCGAGCCCGGGCGTCTCGATCGCAGCAACGCCTGGAGCAAAGCGCAGCACGATCGTGTCGGCCCGGGTCGCGCGGCGGCGTTGCACCACGACGCGAACCACAGAGTCCGACGACGACCCTCGCCGCCAGCGGATCTGATCGCCCGCACGAACGAGACGCTCATCCGGCACCGCGCCGCGCTTGTCGGCGCGCTCCGCGGCCAGCCAGTCGAAGATCCCGCCCCACAGGGCCGCGTACGCGTCGGCGCTCGCGCCACCGCGAAACCGCCAGCGCCACAGTCCTGACGCGCTGATCACGGCCACCCGGCGCGGCGTGTCGCGCCCGGTGACCACCGCGCGACGGACCTCCTCGCGTCCGCGGCGGGCCTCAAGCGCCACCCACTCACCGACAAACGGCACGCCCGCCTGCATGGGCGGCAGGCTGTCGAGCGGCAGTGCCGCCAGCGACGAACTCAGTGGGGACGGCGGCGTTGCAATGGCGTACCACTCGCCATCCTCGCTCTCTGCCGGCACGATGAGCGCCAGCGGCCCTGCGGTCGCGAGCTGTGGCGGGCCGAAGATCGCCGTGTCGCCGTGCAGGATGGCGACCGGCGCATCTCTGACGGCCTGCCTGACCTCGACCTCGGTCACCGGCGTCAGGCTGCCCTCGTGGCGCCAGCGACCCGGCGCAACGCGCAGGAAGCCGCGCGTGGGCAGCGACAGCGCGCCACGCAGCACGGCAATCGCGAAGCGCGCGTCCTGATCCGGTGACGTCGACACGAACACCGCGCTGGCGGCGCGCGACAACTCCACCGAGGCGCCCAAGGTGTCGTTGCCGGGTTCCACGTCTCCGGTGCTGCTCAACGCCACCTTGAGCACTGCGGAACCCTGCCCGGCTGCCTTCACGCGAACGTCGATCTGGCGCTCACCCCACGCCGACACCGAGTCGAACGGCCAGCGCCCAAGGACCTCGTTCTCCAGCAAGACCGTCATCGTTCCGGCAGAGGCGCCGAGTGCCGCCGCGCCAAGGATGATGCGGAGGGCAAGCGAGTCGTCCTGTACGGCCGCGCGCGGCGCATCGAGCGACATGACTGCCAGGTCGCGCTGTGGCGCCCGTGGCACCACGACCACGCGCGAGCCGCTCACCAGCGCATCGAGCGCGCTCGAGTCCCGCAGTTCGCCATCCGTGACCAGAATCGCGGGCCTTCCGGTGGCCATCGCGCGCTCCACAACGGGACGCGAGTGCGACGAATTCCCGGTCGGGCGGTCTCCGCGTTTCGTGGGATAGACGGAGTCGCCGAACGCCCAGAGTGAGTCCGGGGCGAGCGCGTTCACAGTGTCCCACGCGACGTGCCACACCGCCGAGTCCCCGCGCGTCATGCTGCGCGACGCGTCCAGGAACACGGCGGGCCTGACGACAGTTGGGGGCGTGAGCGGCGCGTTGAGCACGAGCGCCACGGCGCCGGCCACGGCAAGCGCGCGCAGGGCGCCGAGGCCGAGCCTTTGTGCCGCCGTGGGTGCGCCGCGCACGTACTGCACCAGCGCCACCGCGACGCCGGCGACAACGGCGATGATCCAGGCGCTCATGCGAGGCGCGCGTCCGTCACTGGGGCGTCCGCGCGCAGCAACTCAGCTATTGCTGAGTGCCGCGTCTCGCGCTGGAGGTGTCGGCGGCCGCGAACCGCATCGGCTCGCGAAGGAGGGCTTGCGCCGCGTCACGCGCGACGGCGAACGCCCTGCGCTCGGATGCCGGGATCGGCTTGGTGCTCTGGCTTCCCAGCGCGGTGCGCGGGTTTCGCTGCGTGCCGTTCACCAAGACCTCGAAGTGCAGATGCGGCCCGGTGCTGAGTCCGGTCGATCCCACGTAGGCGACCGTTCTCGTGACCGCGACGCGCAAACCCGACCTGACGCCCTTCGCAAATCCCTGCAGGTGCCCGTAGCGGGTCACGAAGCCGTTCGGGTGACGAATCTCCAATGTGTTGCCGTATCCGTTCGTCCAGCCCGCCTTGATCACCACGCCGTCGCCAATCGCGCGCACCGGCGTGCCGGCCGCGGCCGCGTAGTCCGTGCCCTCGTGCCTGCGCATGGTGCCGAGGATTGGGTGGCGACGGTTTCCGAAATTGCCGGAGATTCGGCGGAACTCGAGCGGCGCGCGCAGGAAGCAGCAGCGCAGCGGATGGCCCTCGCCGTCGAAGAATTCACTGCTCGAACCGGCGCTCTTGAACGGAATGGCATCGATCGGCTTCTTCGACAGCGTCGACACCGTCATCGACGCGGCAACGACCTTCCCAACGCGAACAGCGCCCTGCGGCCCCGTTTCCCGCTCCGCAACGACCATGAACGAGTCGCCGACGCGTAGGTCCCTGCTCATGTCGACGCGGAATTCGTAGAGATCGGCGAGCGCGTAGGTCAGCTGCTCACGCTGGCGGGATCCGAGCTGGCTGAGAGCGGCCTTCTCGACCGCCGCGGTCAAGTGCGTGGTGATCTTGCCAGCAACCACGATCGTGTCAGCGGTCCACGGCAGGTTCTCGATCTCGCCCGTCCAGCCATTCGCGCCGCGACGGAGGTGCAGGATGCGGTCGATCGCGAGGCCCAACATGATTTCCGTCGGCATCGAATCGCGCAGCGCGCTGCGCGTGTGCACCGGCATCCCGACCTTGATTCCTCGGGGCTCGAGCAACTTGTTGGCCAGAGCCAACCGCGCTTCGCGCGCTGGCAAACCGGCTCGGCCCAGCACCTGAACCAGATTCTCCCGCGCACCCAGTGTGTCAAACCGCTCGCGAATTGAGCGCGAGGGCGCTTGCGCCTGGAGCCGTGTCGCCAGGAAGGGCAGCTCCGACTTCCGCGGCAGCGGATTCGTAATCGCGACCGACCCGACAAAAAAAAGCGCCATCGCGCCGTAGGCGATGGCGCGAGTCCGATCGAAGGACCTCAATCCATTTGTCTCCGAATGAAGGTCGGGATCTCCATGTCGCTGAGATCGTTCGACCCACTGCTCCGCTCACCCGTCTGCGGACGAGGCTGCGCGGGCTGTGACGCGCCGCTCGGCCTGCCGCCAACCGCGCCCGAGGGACGCATGGGCCGGTTTGCCGGGAACGGGATTACACCCGGCTTCGACGCCGTCAGCGACGCCGATTCTGACGGAGAAATATACCCCGGCTGCACCGCCCGATCGAAGCCCGTGGCGATGACCGTCACGCGAATTTCACCCTGCATGGCGGGCTCGTGTACGGCGCCGAAAATGATCTCGGCCTCGTCGCCCACCGCGTCGTGAATGATCTCGTTGATCTGATGCACTTCGCCCAGCGTCAGGTCCGCACCGCCGGTGATGTTCACCAGGACGCCGGTCGCGCCGGACACGCTCACGTTGTCGAGCAGCGGCGAACTGATCGCCTGCTGCGCGGCTTCCATCGCGCGGTTGTCGCCACGTCCGATGCCGGTGCCCATGAGCGCCGAGCCGCCATTCTGCATCACGGTGCGCACGTCGGCGAAGTCCACGTTCACGAGGCCCGTGACGCTGACCAGCGACGAGATGCCCTGCGTCGCGTGCAGCAGCACTTCGTCCGCCTTCTTGAGCGCGTCCTGGAATGGAATGCCCTTGCCGACGACCGCGAGGAGGCGCTCGTTGGGCACGACAATCAGCGTGTCCACGTTCTTGCGCATGTCCTGGATGCCCTGGTCCGCCTGACGCATCCGCTTGCGGCCTTCGAACAGGAACGGCTTGGTGACGATACCGACCGTGAGCGCACCCATGTCGCGAGCCAGCTGGCAGACGACCGGCGCCGCACCTGTGCCGGTACCGCCGCCCATGCCGCACGTGACGAAGACCATGTCGGCGCCCTGAAGCGCCCGAGAGACCTCGTCGCGACTCTCTTCGATCGCCTGGCGGCCGATTTCAGGCCGCGCACCAGCGCCGAGTCCGCGGGTGAGCTTCTTGCCGATCTGGATCTTGATGTCGGACTTCGAATTCAGGAGCGCCTGCGAGTCCGTGTTCACCGAAATGAACTCGACGCCCTCGAGGTGCTCCTCGATCATGCGGTTGACGGCGTTGCCGCCGCCGCCGCCGACGCCGACGACTTTCATGCGCGCGTTCTGTGTCGCGCTTTCTTCGAACTCGAAGATCATCTCTGAGGACACTCCCGATTCCGCTTGAGGAGGAAAGTTGGCGTGGGGGGAGCCGTCTAAAAACTTGCAGAATATACCACGAACTTCTCTGTGGAGTACCCCCGTAAGTGACGATGTGGCAAGGGAAAGGGTACGGTCTACTTATCCACATTCCGGTGTGGGGCGTCACGTTTTTGACCTTTTCTTTTGTCGTCCTGAGCACAGCGAGGGATCCGCACTTCCGACAACTACAACTGACTTGTTTTCGGATCGGCGCGGATGACAGCCCGGATACGGCGCGGATTTGCGGAACGACAACTTAAGAAACTGATCTTGGGGTTTTCGATTCCGTGGATCAACGACCCGGATTCGACGGATGAACGGCACGCGGAACCCCATGCTTCGCGACCGCAGGTAGTTGCCCGTCGCGTTGATCCGTTCGATCCGAGCCGCTATTCCGACGAATCCAAGAGCAAGAGTCAGTTTCGCCGTTGCCGTTCCGCAATCAATTTCGGCAATCCGCGCAGTCAATCCGACGAATCCGCATCCAAGTCAGTTGTACGACATGCAGATCCTTCGCTGCGCTCGGGATGACAGACTACCAGAAATCCTGGAGGTAGGTCTTCACGCGCTCAACGATGCCGCCAACGCCGCTACCAACGCGTGTCTTGCGGCCAAGCCCGCCCGCGCCCAGCGCGATCCGACTCGCGCCGTATTGCGCGAGGCCGACGACCGTCGCAAAGCGGGGCGCCTCGACTGAATCGGACAGTCCGCTGAGATTCTCGGTCGGCACGCCGACGCGAACGCCGGATCCGAAGACATCGCCCGCAAGCTCGGCGCAGCCCTGCATCGCCGCCGCGCCGCCGGTCAGCACAACACCCGCGCTCAGCTTGCCCGAGTAGCCCGCGCGTCCGATCTCGCTCTGCACGAGGTCGAAGATTTCATCCATCCGCTGGTGGATGATGTGCGCCAGGAGTTCACGCGGAATCTGCCGGTCGCCCTGCGCCACGGTGCTCGGCAACTGAATGACGTCAGCCGGATCCACGAGCGGTTCGTATGCGCAACCGTAGCGCTCCTTCAAACGTTCCGCATCGCCCTGGGTCACGCCCAACCCGTGCACGATGTCGCTGGTCACGTTGTTGCCGCCGAACGCGATCGTGCCGAGGTGCCGGATCTTGCCCTCATGAAAGAGCGCGAGGTCGGTCGTGCCCGCACCCATTTCCACGAGCGCGACACCCAGCTCCTTCTCGTCCTCGGTCAGCGTCGCGAGCGCACTCGCCAACGGTTCCAGGACCAGTTCGCGCACGGAGTACCCCGCCCGCTCGACTGACTTGCGGAGGTTCAATGCCGGCGAACTGCCGATCGTCACCAGGTACATCTCCGTCTCGAGCCGCGTGCCCGACATGCCGATCGGATCCCGAATGCCGGCATTCTTGTCTACGGCGTACTCCTGCGGAATCGCGTGCAGCAATTCGCGCTCCGCAGGAATTGCCTGGGCCCGCGCGACTTCGTTGGCGCGGTCCACGTCCGACTTGCCGATCTCATCTCCGCTCACCGCGACGATGCCCTTGCTGATCATCGCCTGCACATGCTCACCCGCGATCCCGGAATACACTTCGCTCACCTGCACACCCG
>JANNRQ010000165.1:0-16941 GCA_031401495.1 Gemmatimonadota bacterium | reverse complement strand
TCCAATAGAAGAATTCAATTAGCTCGATCGAACTGCTGTCCTAACGCTGTCGCTTGTGCTAAGCGTTACGACAGCGCGTCCGAATCACGTTTGTTTTGAGTCAAACCTTCCCCGACGCCACTCCAGGCATCGGATCACCAGGTTGCCTCGCACATTCGTCTTTCCCACATCGATTTTCAATCAGCTCTAAAAGCGTCGCCTTTGGGCGACAGCCTCCAACAATACCCGGGTGTTCAGCGATCGTCAAGTGCTGACACCACTTTTCTTTGCGACTCTCCGCCTCGGCGATTTTCAGAGGAGAAATCCTTGCTTCGCGCCGACAACTCTGCGGAAAAAAAAGCCCCCGCTCGGGGGCGTCCCGCCGTCGCCCTGCTCCTGCATTTCCTGCCAACTTCCTGCACGCAATCTACATCATGGGCCATCTAGGAATCGAACCTAGAACCTACTGATTAAGAGTCAGTTGCTCTAACCAATTGAGCTAATGGCCCGTCATTCGGTACTTCGCGAGTGCGCCAGGAGGGACTCGAACCCCCGACCCACAGCTTAGAAGGCTGTTGCTCTATCCACCTGAGCTACTGGCGCTTCAGTCCGTTGGAGTCGGGGCGCCCGGATTTGAACCGGGGACCTCCTGCTCCCAAAGCAGGCGCGATACCAGGCTACGCTACGCCCCGTTGAGGCTCAAGAATGTAGCCGAGCGTGAAATGCGGGTCAACGCATGGGCGCATTCTTCTGCATGTGCCGCAACAACTTCGAAAACGCGCGCGCGCGATGGCTCACACGCGCCTTTTCCTCCATCGACACCTCAGCAAACGTCTTGCCCAATTCAGACGACTGAAAATATGGATCGTATCCGAAGCCGCCGTCACCTTTCGCGCTCCGTATGATCCGTCCAGCCGTCTCACCGCGCTCCACCGCACGATGCGCGCCCTCTCGAAACGCCGCGGCGCACACATAGCGCGCTGCGCGATCGTCCGGCGCCGTGAATTGCTGCAACTTGCTCAACAGCAGCCGGTTGTTTTCGTCGTCGAGCGCCTGACCAGTCAGCTCCGGACGATCGCTCCACCGTTTGCTGCGAACACCAGGCTCACCGCCGAGCGCTTCCACTTCCAGCCCGGAATCGTCCGCGATCGTCGGCAGCCCCGATACACGGTAGAAGTGATCCGCTTTCGCCAACGCATTGGCTTCAAATGTCGCATGTACCTCGAGCGCATCCTCCTCGTCGCTCTCGGCGATTCCCGCCCCCACCAAATCGATGACCTCCACGCCGGCGCCGGTCAGCATCGCGCGCAACTCGCGCAGCTTTCCCGCGCTGCGCGTCGCCAGCAGGATCGTGCGGTTCAGACGCCGAGCGCGCGCCGCTGCGCTACCTCGAGGTCCTTGAGTCCTTTCGTGGCGAGGTCCATCAGCGAATCCATCTGTGCGCGCGAGAACGTGCCGTGTTCACCGGTGCCCTGCACCTCCACGAACTGGCCCTCGCTGCTCATCACGACGTTCATGTCCACGTCGGCCACCACGTCTTCCGGATAGTCGAGATCGAGACGCGGAGTGCCGCCGATCAGGCCAACGCTCACAGCGGCCACGCGCCGTTTCATGGGCGAGTTTTTCACGCGTCCCGTCTTCAGCATCCATTCGAACGCCATCGCCGTCGCCACGCAGGCGCCGGTGATCGACGCGGTGCGCGTTCCACCGTCCGCCTGCAGCACATCGCAGTCAAGCTTGACGGTGAACTCGCCGAACTTGAAGTCGTCGAGCATCGCGCGAACGCTGCGGCCGATCAAACGCTGGATCTCCTGCGTCCGGCCGCCAATCTGCGAGCGCTCACGATTGGTGCGCGTCTGTGTGGACCGCGGCAACATCGAGTACTCGGCCGTCAACCAGCCAAGACCCTGCCCTTTGCGCCACCCGGGCACGCCGTCTTCGACGCTAGCCGCGCACAGAACGCGCGTATTACCGAATGCGACGAGGCACGAACCCTCCGCATAGGGAGCGGCGCCCTTCTCGAGCGTGACGGGACGCATTGCATCGGCTGCGCGACCGGAGCGCACCGGAATTTCACTGGCCACGAAGTTTCTCCACGATTGCGGTAGTTGAGTGACCCGGCGTGAGCGGCACGATCACGATGCGGCCGCCGCGCGCGCGAACCTCTGGCGCGCCGACCACAGTCGCTTCCGTATAGTCGCCACCCTTCACGAGCACGTCCGGCCCGATCACCCGAATGAGCTCCAGCGGCGTGTCCTGCTCGAACACAACAACAGCATCCACTGCGCCGACGGCGGCCAGGACCAGCGCGCGTTCTGCTTCATTCCGCACCGGACGCGAGTCACCCTTGAGCCGCTTCACGCTCGCATCGCTATTCACTGCCACCAACATCACGTCACCTTCGGCGCGCGCGGCATGGAGCAGGTCCACGTGGCCGGGATGCAGCAAGTCAAAGACGCCATTGGTGAAGACGACTTTCCCGCGCTGTGCAGCCCGCCACGCGCGCGCCTGATCCCACGACATCACCTTATCGGACGGGCGGCGCAGAGCGCTCAAACGGTTCCCGCGGCCTTCACTTCGAAGTGCACTTCTTTACGGTACCCGGGAAGGATGATGGTCTCGTCCCAGTGGACCTCGACCGTCGTTTCCTTCGCAGTCTTCTTCACGAGTGCGATGCCGGCTTCCTCCGGCATCGCAAGCGAGTCGGCGAGGAACCGGATCCGCTGACGAATCTCTGGGATCGTCTTGCGCGAGCGAAATCGCATTTCCTGAGCGACGGCGTCCTTGAACTTGAGATAGCGCAGGTAGACCTCGCCTGCCCCCGCGCCGAAGTAGCCGACTGCCGCGAGCAGCATCAACTGGACGAGGCACCCCAGCTTGGTAGCACCGCGCCTGTTCACCACTGCGACTGCGCCCCTTCCACGATGTCGTTCACGATCTTCTCGATGGCTCGTTTGCGGCCGTCCGGTTCGGCGCGCTCAGCGTAGTCGCCTTCGGCGCGCAGGCCCTTTCGCTGCCACAGCGTCTTTCCGGTGGTCTGGTCGATGATCTCAACGTCAATGGTAATCTGAAGCCGACGCCGCGCACTGGTTGCCTGGCGCGGATCGGCACTGAACGCCACCGGGACGTCGACGTCGTACCCTGTGATTGTGCCGCGAACCAGAGCGTCGGCCTTGTCCTGTGCCGCGTCACGGACTCCCAGCCGTTGCCGAAGCTCGCTCCGCATCGTGTCGAACAACTCGTTCTGGAGCTCAGACGACACCGTTTTGTTATCGAACGGCAGGATGGCCATCGTTTTCACGTGCGACGGAAAGGCGCCCTCGGAAAAGCCGTAGCGCACGCTGCACGCGGCCAGCGCCTGCGTGGCGAACAGCAGCGCGAGCCGCACCGCGGTCCTACTCAAGCGTCCACGCCGACACATCAATCCTGGTCCGTTCGACTTTGGTGATGACAATGTCCAGTTGGCGACGAGTCGATTCATTGCGATAGCGAACACGGCCGTCCGAGGCGCGCGACACCCACTCCACGATGTGCTTCCCGCTCACACGTTCGACCCGGCGCAGCGAATCCTTCGCAAACGTGAGCCGCCACTCGAGCGGATTCCCAATGTCAACGCGAAGCGTGTCGCCGTCAACGCGAATCATCGTGTCGGGCAACGCCGGCGGAGCGGCGCGACCTGCGACGGCCCAGAGCAGCGGCGCCGACGGCATGAGCATCCCTCTCACCCGCTCCGCTCCCGGCGCGAGACGCAGTTGGTCGCCGACCAGAACTGCCGCGCCCGAGCCCATGCCGCCGCCGAGAAAGAAGTCCAGGCGCGCGCTGTCCGGCGATGCCGAACGCACCGCACCCTCGCCGCGGCTGAACATGTCCGGATCCTCGAGGGTCCAATTGAAGACCACGACCTGATGCCCGGGCGGCAGCGTAGTCGCCGGGATCGCCCGAACCACCGCAGTCCCCGTGAGCGGAGGCACATGCGGAGCGCATGCCGCTCCCGCAAGCACGGCGCCAATCGCGGTCAACGCAGCTCGCGCGCGTCGCAGTGGCACCGCTAGCCGCCGCTCATCTGTCGACGCAGCTCAGCCGGCATCGAGACCGGCTTCCCGCTCTTGTCGATCGCAATCAACGTGGTGCTGGCCGAGGCAAGGCGGTCGCCCGTCTCCGCATTGGAAACGAGGTATTCGAACGTCACCGATCTGGATCGCACGTCGGTGATCGTCGTTCGGACGTGAATGCGGTTGTCGTAGCGCGCGGCGCCGTGGTACCGGATGGACAGGTCGGAAACGGCAAGGCCGTAGCCCTCACGTTCCAAGTCGGCGTAACTGCGTCCAATCACGGATCGGATGAGCTCGGTTCGCCCCATTTCACACCACACGAGGTAGTGGGCGTGATACTCCACACCCATCTGATCGGACTCCGCATAGCGGACCCGCAACTCCAGCTCGTGTGAGAGGCTCACTATCGAACAACGTAAGCGGCCTTTGTAATGCACGCAGCCGGCGATAGTATGTGGCCGTGCTCCCTGCTCCGGCCTACGTCATCTCGGACGCGCATCTGGGCTTTGCAACGCGCGATGCAGAGCAGTCGCTGCTGGCGTTCCTGCGCCACCTGCGCGGACGCGCCGGCTCACTGGTGATCAACGGCGACCTTTTCGAGTTCTGGTTCGAGTGGCGCCACGTGATGCCGCGAAAGGCGTTTCGCGTACTCGGCGTTCTCTCGGAATTGCGCGACTCCGGCGTGCCGATCCTCATGATCGCGGGCAACCACGACTGCTGGGGCGGCGAGATCCTGCGCGATGACGTCGGGCTGGACTACCGCGTCGGCGCGTGGGACGGCGAATTGGCTGGCTGGAAGACCCGTATCGATCACGGTGACGGTCTACGCGACGCGGAGGACAGCGGCTATCGCAAGCTGCGCGCCGTGCTGCGCAGTCCCGTCTCGATCGCGCTGTTCCGTCACTTGATGCACCCCGACTGGGGCTCGGCGCTGGCGGCGGGTTCGTCCAACACCAGCCGGAATTACCAGCCGCGCGACGGCGGCGCCGGTCTCAAGAAAGTCGCGCAAGAGATGCTCGCGGGACCGTCGGCGCCTGAGCTGGTGCTGTTCGCTCACTCGCATGTCGCCGCGCTGGAGCAGGTTGGAGCGGGCGTGTATGGAAACGCGGGTGCGTGGATGGATACGCCGTCGTTTCTGCGCGTATCGCCCGAGAAGATCGACCTGTGCCATTGGGCGAACGGCGACGAAGTCGTGAAGTCGTCGGTCGCCCACCCGAAGAAGCGCTAGAAGCGAACGCGCAGGCCGAAGTTGGTCGTACGCCTGCTACCGCCCACCGCGACCTCGGCAGGAAGATCCCAAAGCACGGCGGCGACCAGCGCGTCAGCCGCCGAGAAGAGGTGGTTGGCAATGAGGAGAGCCATCCAGTCCTCGACATGTTCCTTCCGCGTCTTGATCAGCGACGTCGGGAAGCCAGGCGCGTAGGTCACCTTCGGGAGGCCGGCGGCGTCGACGTAGGACACGATGACACTGTCCGCTGCGTTGCGGCGGGCCTCGCGAACGCCGAGCGCCGACTCGCGCACCATCGCTATGGAGATCGCCTCGAGCGCGAGCATCATCGCGCCTGAGCGCTTGCGGCCCAGGAACGACTGGCCGTACCCTGGCAGCACGAGTGAAGACAGGAACGCGCGGCGCGCGGAGATCGGCGGCTTGCGTTCGAAGACGCGTTCACTGTCGGCTGGAGCTGCGGTCACCGGAAAGCGTGTGCTATCAGGACGCTGCGCGAACGCCGCCCCGGAAACTCCGCCGAAGATCGCCATCGACGCCCACAGAAGGCTGCGTTTCATGAACACTGCTACACCGCTCGGTGGCGGGAGTGTATGGGAATCGAACCCACCCAACCCGACGTCGTCAGGTCGCACTGGTTTTGAAGACCAGGAAAGCCACCAGGCTCCATCCACCCCCAAATCACACGAGCTCGAGTGCTGTCGCGCCGGCTGACACGACCTCGCCGATTTCAACAGCGCCGGGAACGAGGGAAAGGTATTGAGCCACCTTGGCCGGCGTCACAGCGACGAACAACCCGCCGGACGTCTGCGGATCGATCATGAGGACGCGATCGACGTCGGTCGCCGTGCCCCAGTTCACCATCGGCTCGAGGTAGTTCAAGTTGCGGTCAGCGCCGCCGGTGCGAACCCCGCGTTCCGCCGCCTCGCGCGCGCCCGGCAGCACCGGCACCCGCTGCACCGAGATGCGAATCGTGACCTTGCTGGCGCGGGCAATGTGCGACGCGTGACCGAGTAGTCCGAAGCCGGTGATGTCCGTGGCGCAGCGGGCACCCACTTCGAGCGCCGCGCGGCTGGCCTTGGCGTTGAGCGAGGTCATGCTGTCAGCGAGCGACCGCATTTCGGCATCTGGCAATTCGCCCTTTTTCGCGAGCGTGGCGAGCAGCGCCGTGCCGATCGGCTTCGTGAGGATCAGCCGGTCGCCCGCGATCGCGCCCGCGTTGGTGAGCAGGCGCTTGGGATGCGCGCGGCCGGTGACGGACAAGCCAAACTTGAGTTCCTCGTCGATGATCGTGTGTCCGCCGACGACGAGCGCCCCGGCTTCGTGCACTTTGTCCTGGCTGCCGCGCAGGATCTCGCGAAGCACATCAAGCGGCAGCTTGCCCGACGGAAAGCCGACGATGTTGAGCGCGGTCATCGGCTCTCCGCCCATCGCAAACACGTCGGAGAGGGCATTGGCAGCGGCGACCTGCCCGAAGAGATAGGGGTCGTCCACGATCGGGGCGAAAAAGTCCACCGTTTGCACGAGCGCGAGATCGTCGGACACCACAAAGACCCCCGCGTCATCCATCGTCTCGTGCCCGACAATCAGGCGCGGATCGTGATGGTGCGGCAATCCTTCCAGGGCCTTCGCCAGGTCACCCGGACCCAGTTTGGCGGCTCAACCGGCGCATCGCGCAAACGATGTCAGCCTGAAGAGCTCTTGGCGTGTCATGTTGGTGGACATTGGACTCCGGTGCTTGGTGCGTCGTGCGTGGTGCTTCGTGCGTGGTGCTTCGTGCGTGGTGCGTGTTCCTATGTTACGGCGGCGATGGCGTCGATTTCGATGGCGACACCGCGCGGCAACATGGCGACCTGCACTGTTGACCGCGCCGGACGCGCGTCGCCGAGCACGCGTCCATAGATCTCGTTCACGACCGCAAAATCGTTGAAGTCCTGGAGGAAGACCGTCGTCTTCACCACATGGGACCATGAAGCGCCGGCGGCGGACAGCACGGCGCCGAGGTTGGCGAGGACGCGTTCGGTCTGCGCCTTCACATCGCCGGTGACGATTTGGCCGTTGGCCGGATCAATGGCGATCTGGCCGGCGCAAAACACGAATCCGTTCGCGACAATGGCCTGCGAGTATGGGCCAATGGCGGTCGGGGCTGCGTCGGTCTTGATGGTCTTCATGATGGGCAGGGACTGGGAACTGGTGAGCGGGAACTGGTGAACTCTAAGCGAGAGAGATACCGAAGAAGCGAGCGGCGTTTTCGCAGGTAACTCGGCCGAGGTCCTCGGCTGGAACGCCTCGAGCGGCAGCGACCTTGGCCAGCGTGAGACTCACCCACGCCGGCTCGTTGCGCGCGCCACGATGCGGAACCGGCGACAGGTACGGCGCGTCGGACTCGACGAGCAGGCGATCCGCCGGCGGCAGCCGCAGCAGCGCGTCATCCGCCCATTTCTTGAACGTCACGACGCCGCTGAACGAAAGGTGCCAGCCGGCGTCGAGCGCGGTGACGGCGAGTTCGCGCGGCCCCGTGAAGCAGTGGAGCACTCCGCGGACGCCGAGCTTCCCGGCGTCTTCGACCATCGCGCGCGTGTCGTCGACCGCCTCGCGGGTGTGAACGACCAGCGGGCGACCGGAACCCTGCGCGATGCCGATCTGCGCCTCGAACGCCGCGCGCTGCCGGTCCCGGGGCGAGTGGTCAGAGTGGTAGTCCAGTCCGCACTCGCCGATGGCGACGGCGCCGTGGGTCACGGCCTCGCGGATGGCGGCCGCGTCGCGCGCAGCGTCGAACTCCGCGGCGTCGTGCGGGTGCACGCCCGCCGTGAAATGCACAAACCCGGGGTGAGCAGACGCAATCGCGCGCGCCCGCTCCGCGGCGGCGATGGACTCGCCGATACAAACAAGAGCGCGCGCACCGGCGAGGCGCGCGCGCTCAATCACTGCTTCCCTGTCCTGCTCGAAGGCCGCGTCTGCGAGGTGGACATGGCTGTCCACGAACGTGGCCATACGCCGTGCGCTACCGCGCCGCCATGCCAGCCTTGTCGTCCTTCTTCTTTTCCTCGGCCAAGGCGCGCGCCATGCCCTTCGTCTCATGCCCGTCATGACGCGGCCACTTGTGCTCGATCAGCAGCAGAAACGGCGACGCGACATAGATGGAGCTGAACGTTCCGACGACGATACCGAAGAGGAGCACCAGCGCAAACGGCCGCAGCACTTCGCCGCCCAGCGCGATCAGCGAGATGAGGCACGCGATGACGGTCGAGCCGGTCATCACCGTCCGCGGCAGCGTTTCGTTGATGGCGAGATTGAGCGTGTCCGTCAGGGCCATGCGCAGGCCTTTGCGCAGCAATTCGCGCACGCGGTCGAAGACCACGACCTTGTCGGCCAGCGAGTAACCGATCACAGTCAGGATGCCACCGACCACAAAGAGCGTCATCTCGATCTGCATGTACTTGATGAACGCGAACGTCGCGATGATGTCGTGCACGTTGGCCGCGACGGCCGCAACGCCGAGCCGAACGTCGAAACGCCACGCCAAATACAGGAGCGTCACCGCAAACGAAATGAGCATCGCGATGACAGCGTTGCGCCTGAGTTCGGCGCCAACCCGTGGACCGATGCCTTCCCAACGCACGACGGTGAACGCGGATTCGGTGAAGCGGTCGCGCAGCGCGCCGCGAATAGCGTCGGCCACGGCTTCGGGGGACTCAACCTGTCCCGACTCGCGCCCCTGGGCGCGGATGACCAGTTCACGCGGAGAACCGAAGTTCTGCACCTCGGCACTGGCATACAGCGTCGTCACGGTTTGGCGGACGTCGGCGATGCCGACATCCTGCTTGAACTCGACCTGAACGACCGCGCCGCCGGTGAACTCGATGCCCAGCTTGAAGGCCTTGTCAATGCCGCCGGAGAACATCGAAATGATGGTCATCACCAGCGCCGGAGCCAGAAACACGGCGATGATGGCGCCAACGAGGCGCCACCGCTTGATGAAGTCAATCTTGGTGTCGTGAAGAATCCGCAGCATCAGATGCTCAGGGTTTGATTGCCGCGCGAACGGGACAGCCAGAAGAGGAACAGCGTCCGCACGACGAAGACCGAACTCAGGATGGAAGACACGACACCGGCGACGAGCGTGACCGCGAAGCCCTGCACTGCGCCGGTTCCGTACTGGTACAGCACGGCGCCGGTGAGCGCCGTGGTGACGTGGGTGTCAATGATGGCCGCCCACGAGTTCTTGAAGCCTTCATCGACGGCCGTGCGCACCGTCTTGCCGCGATTCAACTCTTCGCGGATTCGTTCGAACTGGAGGAAGTTCGCGTCCACGGCCATGCCGATCGACAGAATGAAGCCCGCGATGCCCGGCAGCGTGAGCGTCGCGTCGAACGCCGCAAGGAACGCCAGCGTGGTGATCGCGTAGAAGATCAGCCCGACCACGGAAAGGACGCCGGAGAAACGGTAGTAGCCAATCATGATAACGATGACCAAACCGATACCGAGCAGGCCGGCCCGCATGCCCTTGGCAATCGAGTCCTCACCGAGGCTTGGACCGATGCTGCGGATTTCCGCCACACGGAGCGGCACCGGCAACGCGCCGGCCCGAAGCACGAGCGCGAGATCCTGGGCGGCCGCGAGATCCTTGCCGCCCATGGTGATCTGCCCGTTGGTGCTGATGGCGCCCTGAATCACCGGTGGGCGGCCCATGACGCGGCCGTCCAGGACGATGGCCATGTAGTCGCCGATGTGCTTGCCGGTTTCGCTGCGGAACCGTCGCCCGCCAACGTTGTTGAGGGTGAACTGCACGAGCGTTCCTTCGAGCGGCGACGTGTTCGGCCGTGCATCGGTCAGGAACTCACCGGTGATGATGGCGCGCTGGTCCACGACGTAGATGGCCTTGTACCACGTACTGCCAACGACACTGGAGTCCGTGCCCCACAGAACTTCCTTGGCCGGCGGCAAGGCGGCTTTCACGGCCGAGTCCTCGAGAAAACGGGTCAGCGTGGCGATGTCAGCCGCCTTGACGAGGTATTCGCCCGGCATGCCCTGCCCTTGCTGAATCAGATTCGAGAACGCGCCACCAGCCGCAGCGGTGTCGGCTTTGGTGGTGTCACGACTGGCTCCACCCTTCGTCGTGTCGGCGGTCTTGAGCAGGTCCTGAAGTCCGCGCGCCGGTGCCGGAGCCGCCGCCACTGGCCGTCCGCTGGCGGTCGTGAGTTTGCGCTCACGGACGATGGCGTCGAGGCGCGGCAGGACGCGTTCGAGGGCTTGCGTCTTGTCGGTGATCTGGAACTCGAGGAACGCCTGGTCGCGAACCACCGCGATGGCGCGCTCCTTGTCCGTGATGCCGGGCAGCTCAACGATGATCCGGTCGCCCTGCCGAGCAATGACTGGCTCGGAGACGCCGAATCCATCGATACGCGAGCGGACGGTCTTGAGCGCGCGCTCCATCGCATCTGTCTTGTCGGCTACCGCCTGCTTGGACTCGTCCACCTCGAGTGCGAGGTGCATTCCGCCCTGAAGGTCGAGCCCTCGCTTCAACGGAACACGACGCTCCGTGACCTCGTGCAAGAGCCCGTCTTCGCCGCGACGATTGACGGTCACGTCGCGCGGAAAGAGGAACCCAATCGACGCGGCCAAGGCGGCTACGATTGTCAACAGCCGCCACTTCAGTTTCGGCATGTGCTGCTATTGGAGGAAGTAGTTGTCCTGCAGTCTCTTAGGTTAGCCGGACGCGGTATCAGGGTCAACGAACACGCGACGGCTGGGCCAAGAGCGCGCGGGCGTCAGTGGCGTCCTTCCTGAGCTGGGCCACGAGGGCATCCGGGCCGGAGAACTTCCTCGTTTCGCGGAGTCGGCCGACGAACTCGACCTTCACGTGCACGCCATACCAGTCGCCCGTTGCGTCAAAGGCATGCACTTCGAGCCCGACGCGATCGTCACCAAACGTGGGGCGTGGCCCGAGATTCATCATCCCGCCGAATGCGCCCCGCGGGGAGCTGAGCTGCACGGCGTAGACCCCGTGCGGCGGCAACAGTTTTCGTCGCGAGGCGACTTCGACGTTCAGCGTCGGAAAGCCGAGGTCCTTGCCCCTGCCCTCGCCGCGACCCACCGCGCCAGAGAACGAATAGCGCCGGCCAAGCCCGTCATGCGCGCGCGCCAAGTCGCCGTGCGCCAGCGCGCGCCGAATGCCTGTTGACGAAATCGGCATGCCGTCTGACCCGCGTACCGCGTCAATGGCGGTCACCGGAAAGCCAAGGCGACTACCAATCATGCGCAGTGACTCGACGTCGCCCGCTCGTCCGCGACCGAATCCATGGTCGTGGCCGATGTACAGCGACTTCATGGCGAATCGCTCGATGAGCACCTCGCGCACGAACTCCTCCGGGGACTTGGCGGCCAGTTCCGGCGTGAACGGCAGCACGGCCACGTAGTCGAGCGTGGTCTGCGCCAGTAACTCGAGGCGCTCATCGTGCAGCGTCAGGAGCGGTGGCGCGGCGGACGGATTCACCACGTCCAAAGGATGCGGATCAAACGTGATCGCGACACTCGCCAACTCGGCGTCGCGGGCGGCATCCGCCGTCCGCTCCAGAACAAGGTGATGCCCACGATGGACACCGTCGAACGTGCCGACTGTCACGACGGACTCGCCTCGTCCGCGTGGGAGCGTGCTCCAGCGCTCAGGCATCGCGCAGCACCACACGGGGACGCCAGTTGTTCGCTTCGCGCGCGCCCACGGCCAACAACTCGGCGTGGTGAATCAGCGCAGCGCACGGCCCGTCCACACTGGCCGAAACCATCTGACCGTGCACAATCCGGCGCGCGTCGAGATCGTCGAGTTGCTGCTGCGGCAGGTGCGCGACCGCCGCGGCGGGCGGCAGCATGCGCGGCCCTTCCGACTCGACCGCTTCGAGTGACTGGGCGCTCTCCACAACGAACGGACCACTCCGGACGCGACGCAGCGCAGCAAGGTGCGCGGCCGAAGATGACGCCTCACCGAGATCACGCGCGAGCGCCCGCACGTAGGTGCCGGGTCCGCAGGAGATCTCGACGTCGAGGTTGGCGCCGTCCCGCGCAATCACGCGCCAGCTGTGGACGCGCACCGACACAGGCTCTAGTTCGAGCGGTCGCCCGCGACGCGCCGCCTTATAGGCGCGAACGCCACCGACTTGCTTGGCCGAGAACGCCGGGGGTCGCTGCAACAAATGTCCGGTCATTGCCGCCATAGCATCGTCAACGGCGGACGGGGACGGAACCGGCGCCTGACCGAGCGGCTCGCCGGTGGCGTCGTCCGTCGTGGTAGCGACGCCGAAGCGAATGGTCGCCCGATACACCTTGGGATCATGTGCGAGGTGCGGGAGGAGGCGCGTGGCGCGCCCCACCAAGAGCGTGAGGAGGCCTGTGGCAAACGGATCGAGCGTTCCACCATGTCCGATGCGCTTGGCGCCGAGCCTGCGGCGCACGCGGTCCACCACGTCGTGTGAGCTGAGTCCCGCCGGTTTGTCGACGAGAAGCACTCCGTCAGGACCGCGCGTCTCCGTCATCGGGCGTCTTTTCACGGACTTCGGCCAGGAGCGACTCGATCCGCGCGGCACGCGCCACGGTCTCGTCCATCTTGAACGACACCTCGGGCGCGACGCGCAGGCTCATCGCTTTGGACAATCTGGTTCGGAGGTGGCCTTTCATGCCCTGCAGCGCGTCCAGCGTGGACGTTCTCTCGGCGTCCGTGCCGATCATGCTGACGAAGATCTTGGCGTGACGCAGGTCCTGCGTGACGTCCACCGCCGTCACGGTGATTTGCGCAACGAGGCGCGGATCCTTGGCGCCGCTAGTGAGAAACGTCGCGACGTTTTCGCGAATCGCTTCAGCGACCCGGTCGGCGCGACGATGGTGTGGCGGCATGTGTGCGATGGCGGCGCCGGTGCGCCGCCGCCCTGGTCAGGCGGCCGGTGCGCCGGTCAGCGTGCGCGCTATCTGCTCGGTGCGGAAGCACTCGATGATGTCGTTCACCTTGATGTCGTTGAAGTTCTCGACACCAATGCCGCACTCGAAGCCCTCCTTCACCTCGCGCACGTCGTCCTTGAAGCGCTTGAGCGACGAAATGTTGCCCTGGTACACCTCGACGCCGTCGCGCACGACGCGAACCTTGGACTGCCGGTTCATGATGCCGCTGCGCACGATGCAGCCGGCGATGGCGCCGATCTTGGAGATCTTGAAGACCTCCCGGACCTGCGCCTCTCCAACAACGACCTCGCGCTGCTCGGGCCGCAGCATGCCTTCCAGCGCCTGGCGCACTTCGTTGACCGCTTCGTAGATGATGCGATAGAGCTTGATATCAACGCCTTCGCGCTCGGCCGCCGCACGCGCGTTGTTGTCGGGACGCACGTGGAAGCCGATGATGATCGCGTTCTTGGCCGCCTTCGCGAGATTGACGTCCGTCTCGGTGATAGCGCCGACACCGCGATGGATGATCTCCACCTTCACTTCAGCGGTGGACAACTTCTCGAGCGAATCCGCTAGCGCTTCGGCCGGACCACCCTGGTCCGCCTTGATGACGATCTGGAGCGTGCGTCCCTGATCCGGCGCCGTCCGCGCCATGAAGTCTTCGAGCGACACGCCGCGACCGCCACGGCGGCTTTTGGCTTCGCGATCGAGACGCTGACGACGCTGCGCGATCTCGCGGGACGAGCTCGCCTCTTCGACGACGAGCAGCTGATCGCCCGCCATCGGCACGCCTTCGGCACCTTGCACCTGCACCGGAATACCGGGGCCGGCCTCTTTCACCGGCTTGCCGCGCTCGTCCATGAGCGCGCGCACGCGGCCCGGGAACATGCCGGCGATGAAGTCATCACCGACGCGCAGCGTTCCGTTCTGGACGAGTACGGTGGCGACGGGACCCTTGCCGGCGTCCAACTGTGCCTCGATGACAGTGCCCGACGCTCGACGATCGGGATTGGCTTTGCGATCGAGCAACTCGGCCTGGAGCACGATGCCATCGAGCAGCGCGTCGATGTTGGTGCCCTTCTTGGCGGAGATCTCGGCGGACAACACCGTGCCGCCGAATTCTTCGAGCACAACGCCGTGCGTCAGGAGATCCTGCTTCACCTTGCCGGCGTTCGCCTGCGGCAGGTCCACTTTGTTCACGGCAACGACGATCGGCACGCCGGCGTTCTTGGCGTGCGAGATGGCTTCGATCGTCTGCGGCATGATCGAATCGTCCGCGGCCACGACGAGCACCACGATATCTGTGACCTGCGCCCCACGCGCACGCATGGCTGTGAAGGCTTCGTGACCAGGCGTGTCGAGGAACGTGATCGACTTGCCATTCTTGAGCGTGACGTGATACGCACCGATGTGCTGCGTGATGCCGCCGGCCTCGCCCGCGACGACGTTGGCCTTGCGCACGAAGTCCAGCAGCGACGTCTTGCCGTGGTCAACGTGACCCATGATCGTGACGATGGGCGGACGTGACTTGAGGTCCTCGGCGCTGTCGGCCACCACGGTGAGCGCGTCTTCCGCCTGGTACTCGTCCTCACGGACCGCCTGGAAGTCGAATTCGCCGGCGATGAGTTCGATCTGATCGAAATCGAGTCGCTGGTTGATCGTGATCATCAGCCCCATGTTCTTGAACGCGAAGCCCACAATCTCCGTGGCCGGCAGCTTGAGGATTTGCGCTAGCTCGGAGACCGTGATGAACTCGTTGACGCGGATGATCTTCTTCTCGCGCTCTGCCGCCTCTGCCGCGCCGGCCGCGCGCTGCTCGCGGACTTCGCCGCGCATGTCGCTGGCCGAACGGCGCTGCGGCCCGCCGCGCATGGCAGCGAGCGTCTTGGACACGTTGGCGTCAACCGCTTCCTGATCACCGGGCCCGCGCTTGCCCTTGCGACGACGACCGCGATCCATGGATGGCGCACTGGGCGCTCCGCCCGGGCCGGACGGCTTGCGCTCGTCGCGGCGGGCTGTGCTGGACGCGCCACCCGGGGTGGCCGACGCGACCGGGCGCGGCGGACCATAGCTGCCGCCGCTGCTCGCCGCCGGGCGTGGCCGTGGCGCGCCCGGCGTGATGGGGCGCGGACGCGGGCGATCGGACGCCGCCGTGCCGCCCGCGCTATGCGTGACTTGCGGCGGGACAACGCGCGGCGGCGGCATGCGCGGCGCGGGCGCTTCCGGGGCAGTCGGCAGTTCGATGTCGTCCGCTGCCAACGGAGTTGCCGCGGGCGCGGCGCTTTCCGTCGCTGGCTCCTCAGTGACTTCCTCCACGGGCGGCGCGACCGGGATGTCCGCCTTCTTGCGCCGACGGATCGCCGGTGCGGCCTCCTCGATCGGCGCGGCCTTGGCGTTCGCGGTCTTGGCTGGCTTGGTCGCCTTGGCTTTGGCAGGCTTCGCCGCCTCGGCGGGTGCTTCGGCGACCGGCGCAGCCACCGCCGGGGTTTCGGGTGCCACCGACTTCTTGCGGCGCGCGGGCGCGGCCGGCACAACTTTCTCGGCGCGATGGCGCTTCTCACGCTCCCAGCGGAGCCGAATGCGGGCGACTTGATCGTCGGGCAAGACACTGGCCGGGCCACGGACGGCCACATCCATCAGGCGAAGCAGGGCCATCACTTCGTCAGTGGGAATGCTAAACTCGACCGCCATGTCGCTGACCTTCTTGCTCAAGCCGTCCGATCTCCCTGGCTCTTTTCCGGAGCCGAATCAGTCAACTCGCGAATGCCCTGTGCGAGTTGTGGATCAACAATTGCTACTGCCGCCGTCTGTTCCCGGCCGACTGCGTGGCCGAGGTCCATCGCCTTCGCCACGCTGAGGACGCGCACGTGGCGCGCCGCCAGCAATGGAACCACCTTCGACAAACTGTGCTTCGATGCGTCTTTCGCGATGATGGCCAGCGCCACCTTCCCGCGCTGCGCTGCTTCGCGCACCCGTTCCACGCCAATCACTGCGCCGCGCGATCGTACGCCCAGACCGACCAATCGCAGCACTTGGCGCGTCACTGCTTCGTCCACTTACCCCTGCTTCTCGGTCGCCGGCGCGCTTTCCGCTTTCTCCTCGCCCGCGGAAGCGCTTTCTTCGCCTTCTTCGGTGAGTTCGTTGATGATGCCCATCAGTCGGTCCGCGTCGTCCAGCGTAATCCCGGGCAGCTTGATGAAGTCCTCGCGCTCGAGATTGATGATGTCGTTGAGCGTCTTGTAGCCGCCCTCTTCGAGGATCGCGACGGTGGCCGGCGCCATGCCTTCGATCTCGGAGAGTCGGACGTCGGCGGCTTCGTCGCCGGGGAGCGGCGCGAAAATGCCGCCCTCGGCGCCGCGCTCCAGCCATTCGCGGCTGGAGTACAGATCGATCTTCCACGCGGTGAGTTCGGACGCGAGCCGGACGTTCTGTCCGTTGCGGCCGATCGCGAGCGAAAGCTGATCCTCGTCCACCACGGCCTGAATGGTCTTGGTGGCCGGATCGCTGAACACGCGCGCAACGCGGGCCGGCGCAAGCGCCAGCTTGGCGAAGCGCTCCGGATCCGGCGACCACGGCACGATGTCGATGCGTTCGCCGCCGAGCTCGGTGACCACAGCCTGCACGCGCGAGCCCTTGAGGCCGACGCACGCGCCCACCGGATCGATGGACTCGTCCTTGGAGAACACCGCGATCTTGGTGCGGCTGCCGACTTCACGGGCGGACGCCTTGATCTCGACGATGCCCTGTTGAATCTCT